>DAINBD010000001.1:0-55010 GCA_036733105.1 Candidatus Brevefilum sp.
AGCCAGGCTACCCCAGGACCAAAACAGATTTGTATATCCTGGAATACCCTTCAAACCAAGCGCACCGTTGGTCAGCGACTGCATATTGACCATTAAAACGCGGATGATCTCACTAAACCCAAGTGTGGCAATGGCAAGATAATCACCTCGCAGCCGTAAAGCAGGCCAGGCAATGAGCAGCGAAAACATCGCAGTCAAAAAGCCTCCGATGATCAATGCCAGTAAAAAAGGTGCCTGGACGTTTGCTAGGGGTGAAATGATCGGTTTAAGGAAGAAATTGACTGCTTTCTGTGCTGGTGAGAGTGTGAGCAGTGCAGCAATATAGGCACCTATAGCAGCAAAACCTGCATGCCCAAGAGAAAATTGCCCTGTGTAACCAAAAATCAAGTTGAAGGTCACTGAGAAAATGCCGTAAATGGCGCACAGGTTAAGGATACGTTTATAGTAGGGATTAAGAGATAATTCGGCAAAGTACAATAGGACAACCAGGATTGCCAATGCAATAATCGTAAGTATCATCTTTCGGTTTAGTTTCATCTTCTTACACCTTTTCCGGTTCAACTTCTCCCATGATCCCTGTGGGACGGAAGAGAAGCAAGAGAATCAAAATGGTATAGGAAAAAGCATCCCTGTAGCCCGATAGGCTTGGGAAGAACGCAACTAACAAAATCTCAACAACACCCAACAGCAGACCGCCGATCATCGCGCCGCCTACGTTACCGATCCCGCCCAACACTGCTGCAACAAACGCTTTCAAGCCAGGCATCACACCCATCAACGGGTTGATTTGGGGAAATTTGATCGCCCACAGAATGCCGCCGACCGCTGCCAAACTTGAACCAAGCATAAAGGCAAACATGATGATCTTATCGGTATTAACACCCATTAGGGCAGTCGTCTCAATATCCTTTGAAAGTGCCCTCATCGCAGTTCCTGCTTTTGTGCGGTTGATGATCAAGATCAAACCAATAAATAGCGCAACTGAAACAAGGATGATGATGGGCGTGTAGCTGACAAATGAGATTGAACCCAGATTCAGCAACTTATCTAAAAAAGGCGGGCGTGAAAATGCCTTAGGGCGGCCACCAAAGATCACAATTGCCAGGTTTTCCAATAAAAAGGAAACAGCAACCGCTGCTGTAAACAAATTGATCCGGGGAAATTCGCGTAAGGGACGGTAGGCCACCTTCTCCATAACTATCCCAATTCCTGCCGTTACCCCTACAGCAAAAATAAAGGACGCCCACCACGGGAGAAAGAACATTGAAACACCATAGAAGGCGAAATAGGAACCTAGCATGACAA
Organism: Candidatus Brevefilum sp.; assembly: GCA_036733105.1. Classification (GTDB taxonomy): domain Bacteria; phylum Chloroflexota; class Anaerolineae; order Anaerolineales; family Anaerolineaceae; genus Brevifilum. The sequence continues at coordinate 1,306 of DAINBD010000001.1, forward strand.
GATCCCCATGGGCAAAATTGATCAACCTCAAAATGCCATAGACCATGGTATATCCTATGGCGATCAAAGCATACAGGCTTCCCAGGGAAATACCATTGGCCAAATTCTGAAGAAAAGAATTAAAAGTCATGGAACTATTCCAATCACTAAGAAAAACCAGATTATATTGCTATAAAATAAAAGGGCGCCCAACCTGACAGGCGCCCTTCCATCTAAACCTCACTTATGGGCTGACAGTTGAAAGATATTTGAACGCACCATCCTGAACTTGGAGGACAACAGCATCTTTAACAGCATCACCTGTCTCATTAATGGTGATGAAACCCGTCACACCCTCATAATTCTCAGTTGCCGCCATGGTATCCCGAATATCTTCGGGATCGAAGGATTGTGCTCTTTCAATCGCATCAATCACAAGCATATAGGCATCATAGCCTAAGGCAGCCATAGCACTGGGAGTTTCACCATATTCTGCTTCAAATGCTTCGACAAAGGGAGCCGAGGCTGATGTGGTGGCTGCTTCTGCGGAATAGTGAGAGCTAAAAACAGCACCTTCAGCCGAATCGCCGCCGATTTCTACGAGCTCAGGTGCCTCCCAGGCATCTGTTCCCATGAAGAGCCCGGTAAAGCCCATTTCACGCGCTTGCTTCATCAGCAAGGCGGCATCGCCATAGTACCCAGGAGCAAAAATCGCATCTGCATCGCCAATATCTGAAAGTTGAGCCGTGAAATCCTGGTCGCCATCCTGGTAGGATGTCTCAGAAACAATCCCATCCTCTGACCCAGTCAGTTCAATCCAGGATTGTTTGAAGAACGCAGCCAAACCGACAGAATAATCCTGAGATACATTCTGGATGATCGCCACCTTTGTTATTCCGTTTTCAACAGCATATTTCGCCATCACACGCCCCTGGAATGGATCAATGAAGCAGGCACGGAAGTAATATTCTTTGCCTTCTGTTACCAGGGGATTCGTGGGAGAACAACCCATCACAGGGATACCAGCTGCTTCGGAGACTTCACCACCCGCCATTGAGTTAGATGATCCATAGCTTCCAACAACCGCAATCGCTTTTTCCTGTTCAATCAAACGGGTCATCGCCGTTGCTGATTCAGCCTTATCACCCCGGTTGTCGACCAGGACCATGCGGACGGGAACACCCAGAACTTCATTTTTCTGAGCATAAGCCAGATCCACACCTTGCATTGTTTGAACACCACCAGCTGCCTGTGCACCTGTCATGGGTTCGTAAACCCCAATGACAACTTCTTCAATTTCTTCAATTACTTCTGGTTCTTCGACTTCAGCGGCAGGCGGAACACAACCTATTAGCACCACGCTGATCATGATCAATGCAAGTCCGATATAGATAATCCTCTTAAACAACATAACACCTCTCCTTTTTTGGTTTTTCAATATTTTTTGCAGGGAATAGTTTGGATTTCTTTAATTCTGACAATAGGCTTACCTCCTTATAAAGAGTAGTGGCCGTTACAAACATTGTCATGCATTTCGTATAAATCCTATTTTATCATGAATCAGGCACTCTTTTGGTTTTTTATTTCTCAGACAGGATCGCGGGTGAATTACACCCGAAAATTTATTATCTAGGATCAATCAAAATACGATCAATCCTGGGCAAGTTTTCCAGTTTTATACTGTATGTAAGCTTCACAACATGGTTCATGCTCATTTCTTTACATTAACAAACACAGTCATCTCAGACTTGCCCCGATTGCCCCAAAGATGATATGGAATAAAGTTCAAAATTGTGTCATCAATGCTATTTGCACGAATGAGGTTGCAGCCGCCAAACAGATCCGGGTCCCATTCGATCCTCATGGAATCTGGATCCAGTACCGTATCCATCATGTTCACATCCGGATTATCGATACTTTCCAGGCAGAAAACCAGCGGTCCGCAAGCCAGGGCAGCTTTGCCTAAAAGGGATTCTGTTCGTTCATCAGCAAATAAAAGATACGGCTGAAGCACAAAATCTACCAACACGCGGTCTCCATCCTGCCATTCACGCGTAATTTCGATCCATTTGGCACGATTGGGGTCCAGTGTGGACAGCAGAGGATTGCTATCGGCCTGGACGATCTCACAATTGATAGCAAGGTTGAAGTCATTAGACCAGGATGGCTGACGCAGCATCATCCTGAACCCACCGCCTGAGGATCTCTTAATTTTGATTTCCACCTTGCTCTGCCAAGGCAATTGGCTTTCAATTTCGAGTTCGACCTCTTTTTGAAGGACATTAACCCGGTGTCGGCTGCTGAAATATTGTTCAACCCTGATCGCATCCTCTTCTACGAACAGAACCTCATCAGCTAACCTGGCAAAGGTTCGCGAAAGGTTGGAAGGACAGCAGGGCACTTCATACCAGGCTCGCCGCTCGATCCCGCCATCTGATTGCAGGGGATTGTTGTAAAAATAAGTGTTGCCATCCACGCCCATTCCCACCAGGGCAGCGTTGTAAAGCTGCCACTCAAACAAATCGCTGTACTTCGCTTCCCCTGTCAACATGCCCATCTCACGGTTCCAAAACAGGCTTCCCAATGCAGCGCAGGTCTCAGCATAAGCAAAAGCTGGATCCAGCTCATAATCCCTTCCAAAGCCTTCGATTAGCGGCAGAGAACCAATCCCGCCGGTTAGGAACATGCGCCGTGAAACCACATGATCCCAACTTTTCTCAAGCGTGGGTAAATATTGTTTAGTATGTCTCACCTGGTCCAGCATGGCAGCTGCCGTCTGCAGGTAGGCAAAGCGGACGGCATGCCCAACCGGGACAGTCTGCCTATGGAGCGGTTTGTGTTGTTGGAAAAATTTTCCCCAAAGCGTGTTGACGATCCAACGGGACTGGATATGCGGCGGCTTTTTTGCCCGATTGCTGGGTGGAAGCCGTTTTTCTTGCGGCTGAACATGTTCTCGCTCAAAAGCAGCTTTCATCTCAGCCACGGATTTCAACCGGCGGTTGTTATCGATAAATTGCCAGATCAGGTCAATACCAAAGCCAAAAGACTTCCCGCGTTTCTCCAAAAACTGCCGCGCCAATTGCAGGTAGGTCCCCTCCCCTGTCCATTGAAACAAACGCAGCAGTGCAATCTCAACTTCTTCATGGCCAGGTGTGAACCGAGGTCCTTTGTCAAGAAAGTCCGCAACAATCCGGTCAGCCGCTTTACAGGCAATTTTCAAAAGGTCTTCCTCGCCATTCGCTTCCGCCCTGGAAACGCCGGCTTCAATCAGATGACCATGGCAGTAAAGCTCATGCTCAATTTGGAGATTTACCCAACGGGTACCCGGAAAATGGATCTGGTTAAATGTATACAGATAGCCGTCATCATCCTGAGTTCGTCCTATCAATGAGATAAAATCCATCACCAGCTGTTCCAATCCGGGATCAGGAAAATCTTGCAAAATCAGGCAGGCTGCCTCCAACCACTTGTAGGCGTCTGAATCCGCAAAGTACCACCCCTGCCGAAAAACAGGTTTGTTCTCAGCCAGGATGCGGAAATTATCAATACAGCCTGAACGTTCAAGCTGATCCCATTGATGAAAGATTGCTGTCTGGGCGTTGATGGATTGCCATCTCCCCCAAAACCCACCCCTGATCTGTGAACTATGCTGAATCACCTGCGTCCTCCTTGCGCTCTTTGATGAAAGCCAGAGGGATCAGCGCTAAAAGTGAAATCAGCGAACCAACCTGGAAGATGATGGGCACCGGTATGAACCCTGCCTCGCCATTAACCACAGTCGGGATTCCATAGGTTTGGATCAGCCAGGAGCCAATCGCTGGTCCCAGTACCATGGGTATTGCAATCCAGAAGATCATCCGGATCCCGAGGAACTTACCGCGATTTTCTTCTGGCAACAAATCCTTGAGCCAGGCGACCGAAGCCACACCCGACGCAACCGAAAAAGCCTGCCAGGTTAAGCCTGTAAGTGCCAGCAGGGGGAGTGTCTTTACCAACGACAGCAAGATTCCTCCCAGGGAACTCATGATGAGGGCAATGCCGATCATAGGGCGCTTCTTCCAGCGATCTGCCAAAATGCCAAAGGGGATGGCAAGGATAGCGGATCCAAGCATGACCGCGCCCCCTATAATGCTGAATTCTGATTTGGTGACGCCCACGTAGTTTTCCAGGTAAACGATCATATAAGGAAAGGAAACCTGCATCCCAATGCTTGAGATCATGATGAAAAGCAGCAGGGTGAACAAGCTCTTATTTTGTCTGAGGGTATCCAGAGAGAAAAGGTCAGCAAATTCATTCCAGAACGAAGGCCGCTCCGTGACAACCCCTTCAGTCAAGGCGGGTTCTCGCAATAGAAGCCCAGCAATCAGGCCAACCAAGATCACAATTCCGCCTAACGCATAAAAGAAAATGAAATAACCCAGGGACTCGATCAGCATGCCAGCAGCGACCATCGCCACAATTTGTGCCAGGAACACACTCAGGTTCAGTACGCCTTCCACCCGGCCGCGCGTGTCAGGCGTCGCCACATCCACTGTCCATGCATTGAAAGCAGCATCATTGGCAGTTGAACCGAAGAAGGTCATGATCGAATCAGCCAAAACAACCATCACCACCGCAACTGAAGTCACTTTGATGTAGGCAACTGTTGGAAAGAGAATGGTTGAAAGCCCCCACAGGATGTAGCCGAACAAGATGTAAGGACGACGTCTGCCCCAACGTGAGCGAGTACGGTCGCTGAGGGTGCCCATGATCAGGGTCGTCAGGGTGGCGGTGATCGCGCTCCCAGCCACCATCCATGCCACCGGGCGTGGGTCGGGCGTGATCGTATCATAGACAAAGGTATTGAACCAGGAATTTTCGACTGCCCAGGCGATTTGCCCAACCAAAGCCAGGGCGAGCATAATCAGCCATGTGCGGGACGTGATAGGTGAGCGTTCTTGAGTGTTCATAGGACTCCTTGTAACCCAGCTAACGATGATGTCATAAGTATAAATGAAAAATTATAGAATCAGACGGGGTATTCACCAACGAGAACCGAATATTCGTCAACTTATTTGATCAAAACATTGAGGATATACAGATATTGGGTGGAGATCAAATCTCACTTGTTTTTAGCATGTTTGATACCCCTGACAATCCAAACTAGGACCACCAGGATGGATAAAAATGTGATGGTCATTGACGGCTTGACCCCCAACATCTCCCGGTGAATGAAATCCGCACTGAGCATTTGAGGCCAGCCAATGAGTGTTAAAGGCAAACCAATGATCGGTGAAAATATATTTTGTTTCCCGATCACAAGATTGTAAAAGTACCCGGAAAAATAATAAACCACGCCAATAGCCAGATACCCCAAGAATATTCGTAGCAACCACCTGAACACAATCTTTACCATGATATATTCTCCATTCATTAGTAAGGCATGATGTCTGACGAATTAGTTCAGCTTTTTATAAAATACAGCGTATCGAGAAAACAAATGCACAACAGCGGGTGAAAGTCGGGTGAATTGCAATGCAGTTTTGAGTGACTCTCTAAAACTCGCTGCATCGTTAAACATTGACATTTGCATAGTTGCCCGACCCACTTCCCATAAAGAGTGCGCATCAGACCCGACAGTCTCCAGCAGCGCATTTTTCCTTGCAAAGATTGCTGCGTTTTGATTGGGCACATTGGTTAAGCAACGTGCATTAAAAGTCTCAATGGCATCGATATGAGGGAGGATGGCTGTCAGGCTTTCCTTTGACCAGTGCTGACTGCGGGTGGTATCAAAGGGATGCGCCAGGCTGATCACCGCGCCCTGCGCCTTCAGCCGCCTGATCGCATCCAAAGGTTCCAGACCCGGAGGCACCCATTCCTCCAAAAAATAGCCCAGTAGTTCACCCTGGGTGGTCTCAATCTCTTCCCCCACAATCACTTGATCAGGTGCCAGTTGTTTTGCTCTCAATGCACCATCAATAGAATTGTGGTCGGTGATCGCGATCCGGTCTAAGCCAATTTTTTTACAATGTTCCAAAAGGCGCGGAATCCTCACCAGGCTGTCTTTCGAAAACCGGGTATGCATATGCAGTTCGACCCGCAGCAAGGATTCAATCATGATTCATAATAAAGCCTGGGCAGCCGATCTGCCAAACCACACACAACTTCATAATTTACTGTCCCCCACCGTGCCGCCAAATCGCTCGCTGTGATCTGGAGGTCACCTTGTTTTCCAAGCAGCACGACCTCATCTCCTGGGGCAGCATCTGGAACGGAATCAAGCTGGACCATAAACTGGTCCATACAGATTTTGCCAACCACATCCACTTGTTTGCCTCGAATCAGGACCTTCTGATCGGGTTCCCGCCGATAGCCATCGCCATAACCAACCGGAACGACGCCAATCCTTTCCTCACCCGAAGTTACATAGATCGATCCATAACTGACGCCTTGCCCCGGCGGCATCAACCTGACCGATGTCAGGCGAGCCTTCCAAGTTAGGGCAGGTTTAAATGAAGATGGCAGCGGCGTATTCGAGGCAGGATCCAGACCAAAAATGGCAATGCCAGGCCGGACCATATCGAAATAGGCTTCTGGATAGTTGATCACAGCGGCGGAATTGGCGGCATGGGTAAATCCCGGGTGTAAATCAGCCCGTTGGAGCTGGAATAATAGATCATTAAAGATAAATAATTGCTCCTGTGTTGCATTCGTATTGATCTCATCAGCACGGGCAAAATGTGTAAAAATCCCATCAATAATGATGAGGTCGCTGTTCTGATAGGACGCCAGAAAATCCCGAACCTGTGCCACGGGCATCCCCAACCGCCCCATACCCGTCTCAACTTTGATGTGTGCCTTCAACCTGCCGCCTGATTTTTTTGCCATCTCAGAATAAGCTTTCGCCATTGAAACGTCATACACGGCGACATGGATATCGTTTTGAATCGCGTCTGGGATCAAAGCCGGTGGCGAATATCCCAAAACCATAACTTCCGAAGTGATCCCTGCTTTGCGCAAATTGAGGGCTTCTTCCATTCGTGCCACACCGCACCAGGTCGCGCCAGCGTCCGTGACAGCCTTTGCCACTGTCAAAACACCGTGACCGTAGCCATTCGCTTTGATCACAGCCATGACCTGAGTTCGTGTCATTTTTTTGATTACGTTGATATTGTGTTTGATCGCCCCTAGGTCAATTTCGAGCCATGTAGAGTATGTGTGCGTATTCATGGGTTGAAGTATAGCCCGGCTTTCTTTTCCTTTCAAGAGAACGGTATAGATCTGGTAATTGGTTGATTGACTGGTTAATCGTCAAAAATACATAGGGTTGTCTTTTACGCTCATTTCCTATTCCAGGTAAATAAAATCGGTACAAAGAAAGCAAATTCTTGGTTGATTGTAACCGTCCCTTTAGCCTGAGGTATAATCGGAGTTTGCTAAGTTTCAAAGGACAAATCAGGAAAAAACTATGAACGGTTCCAAATTCACATTTGATCTGATTGCGCAGGACGGCAGCGCACGGGCAGGTGTTTTCCATACACCGCACGGGGATATCCCCACACCCATCTTTGCCCCCGTCGGCACCCAGGCGACCGTCAAATCCCTAACACAAAGGCACCTCCAGGAACTGGATGCAAAACTGATCTTAGCCAACACATACCACCTCTATTTACGCCCGGGGGATGATCTCATCGCAGAAATGGGCGGTCTGCACCAATTCATGGGTTGGGACGGTCCGATCCTGACTGATTCGGGGGGATTCCAGGTGTTTTCATTGTCGGATATGAACAAAATCGATGAAGATGGGGTCACCTTCAAAAGCTACCTTGATGGATCCATGCACCGTTTCACACCGGAGCTTTCAGTCAAGATTCAGGAGAATCTTGGTTCGGACATCATCATGGCATTCGATGAATGTGCCGACCCCTATGACCCTGACTACAGCGAAAAGGCCATGCAGCGAACACATCGCTGGGCAGAACGCTGCAAAGCAGCCAAAACCCGGGATGATCAAGCACTGTTTGGGATTGTGCAGGGCGGTGTGTTCCCGGAATTACGTGAAGCATCTGCCAGGTTCATTGCATCGCTTGACCTGCCCGGTAACGCTATTGGGGGGCTTTCCGTTGGCGAAACCAAGGATGAGATGCATGCCATGATTGAATTGGTGAATTCAATCCTACCCCATGACAAACCGCGCTACATGATGGGGGTCGGGACGCCCCAAGACCTTGTCAACAGCATCAAAAGAGGCATTGACATTTTCGATTGTGTCCTGCCTACTCGCCTTGCCCGCCACAGCGCAGCCATGACCAACAATGGACGCATGAATATGATGAATGCGCAATTTGCCCGGGATGAGCGTCCCATCAGCGAAACCTGCACATGTTATACCTGCCAGAACCACTCACGGGCATACATCCGTCACCTGATCCAGGCACGCGAAATGCTCGGCGGGACCTTATTATCCATTCACAACGTCCATACCCTTCTTGAACTGGCGCGCAACCTTCGTCAGGCGATCCTTGAGGGACGATTTGATCAATTTGCCAATCAATACTTATCCAACTTTGAAGCATAGATAGGAAATACTGATGACCACACTACAGGCAATCATTTTAGGCATTGTTCAGGGATTGACAGAATTTTTACCCATCTCCAGCTCCGGGCACTTGGTTCTCGTTCCCTTCTTTCTAAATTGGCAGCTTCCCGCCAAAGAAATGTTCATCTTCAATGTTCTCGTACAGCTTGGAACCCTGGTTGCCGTCCTTGTCTATTTCTGGAAAGACCTTCTTGCGATCTTCAGCAGCTTTTTCAAACAGCTCTTCAAAGGCGCACCCTTTGCCACACATGAAGCGCGTTTGGGGTGGCTTTTAATCGTTGCAACGATTCCGGCTGGTCTTGCAGGGATTCTCTTTGATGATCTTGTAGAATCAGCCTTTTCTTCCCCCCTGTTCGTGGGAATTGCCCTACTCATTACAGCCCTCTTGCTGGTACTCGGAGAGAAGATCAGCCAGAAAATTGGCGATCTGCAGGATATTAACCTGCCCGATGCAATTGTAATGGGTTTGATGCAGGCACTGGCGCTCTTCCCGGGAATTTCCCGATCCGGCGCCACCATCTCAGGCGGGATGATGCGCCACCTCAAACGGGAAGCAGCCGGCAGGTTTTCCTTCCTGATGTCCATCCCGATCATGCTGGCGGCAGGTGCACTTTCAACCTACGAGATGGTCACAGAAGTATCGGATTTATCTTCTTTCCTGCCAACCATGGTTGTGGGTTTCCTGACAGCCATGCTGGTTGGGTATCTATCCATCCGTTGGCTGCTCAAATTCCTCGTCAATCACTCCCTGGCTTATTTCGCAGTTTACTGCATCCTGCTCGGGAGTGCCACGATCCTCGTTTGGGCACTTTAAGGTCATGAAGAATAAGATCTGGATCCTGGTTCTGTTTTCTATTCTATTGATCCTATCAGGCTGCCAGGTCGGACAAAACTTGATCGAAGAAACCATTCAGCCTGAAACCATCACCCTTCAGACCACACCCGAATTAACCCATTGGCTGCCAGATGCAGCTGACTGCGTAAAGACCATCCCCGGATTGGCGATCATCACGGACATCCAGCCGCAGTCAGAGCTCAACCCGGAAGAAGCTGACCTGGTTTTACGGCTTGGGACTCGCCAAGATAGCGATCCCTTCGTCGCCGTGATGGGATCTGAAGCCATGACAATCGTTGCCGGCGCTGATGTGCCGTTGGATTCCCTCAGCCTTCAAAGCCTGAGAGCAATATTCAAGGGGAATATACGAAACTGGAATGAGGTTTCTGAAGTTGTGCAATTTGAACTAATAATTGATCAACCCATTCCTACTTTGAGCTACCCGGGAGGACATCTGCTGCAAAAATTATTCCAAGAGAACTATCTCGATATGAATCCCATCATGATTGATCCGGTGGTTTTTTCAACGCCTGAGCGCTTGGCTGAGCTTCTCCAAGAAAACCCCTTTGCAATTGGCTATATGCTCCAAAGCCAGGTTCCTGAGGGCGTCAAAATTCTTTCGATCACCAGTGAAGAACGCATTACCTCAGAATATCCCGTGCTGGCAGTCACCCAGCATGAACCAGAAGGCAAATTTCGGGAACTTTTACTGTGCCTGCAGAACGCTTCTAATTAATCGCCTTGTTCCTGCTAACGAACAAGTGATATTTGCCCGAAGACGCTTTAAAATTGACCCTCTACAGTGCCCCCCTTACTTGACATCACCCTCTAGAGGGATTATATTTATTCAACGTCCGTGCAAAGCACAGGATGATTAGAACCTTAATAAATCCTAGAAAGATGGAGTGATAGTATGTCAGAACGTTATGTCGGAACCGTCAAGTGGTTCAGTGCCCCCAAGGGGTACGGTTTTATCGGTCGGAATGATGGTGAAGAAGATGTCTTTGTACACTTCTCCGCAATTCAAATGGAGGGCTACAAACGCCTCAGAGAAGGTCAACAAGTAGAATTTTCCATAGAAGACGGACCAAAAGGATTGCAGGCTGCGAATGTCATCCTCGTTGAAACAGAAACAGAAAGCGAAGTTGAAGTCGTCGCAGAGTAACCTGAAATAAAGACAACCAGAGGTTGACAAACAACTACATATGTGAAGAAACATTATCTTCAAAAATTAATAATCGAGTCGCAAGGGCGACTCGATTTTATTTTAACGCTCAGTTATTTTCTCTTTGCAATCGCTGCAATCATCTGGTTCAGTGCCTGATCCAACAGAGCCCTTGGACAGCCAAAGTTCAACCTTACAAAACCGTCCCCTGCTTCCCCAAAATCGCATCCATCATTCAAGCCAACTTTGGCTTCCTTGAGGAAAAATTGCTGCGGCGTAGTATCCAATTCTAAATCGCGGCAATCCAGCCATCCTAAGAAGGTCCCCTCCGGTGGACAAACGCGAACACCAGGCATTTTTTTTGTGACGACATCCACCATGTGATCGCGGTTTGCCAAAAGGTATTCCAAAATGGCATCCAGCCAGGGTCCGCCATCTCGGTAGGCGACATGAGCAGCATGTAAACCCAGGATATTGGGATGCCCCAAAAGCATCGACATTGATTGTGACAAAGTTTTTTGCATCTCAGGATCCGTCGTAACATACACCGATGTTGAAAATCCTGCCACGTTGAAGGTCTTGCTCGGTGCAAAATAAGTGACCGTATTCTTCGAAACCTCCTTTGAGAGGCTGGCAATGGGGATGTGCTTGAAACCTGAATAAACCAGATCCGCATGGATCTCATCAGCACAGATCAATGTTCCAGAACGCAAGCAGATTTCCGCCATTTTTTCAAGTTCCTCTCGGCGAAAGACCCTTCCCGAAGGATTTTGGGGGTTGCATAAAATGAACAGTTTCACACCAGAAGCAATTTTCGCTTCAAAATCATCGAAATCCACTTCATAATAACCTGCACAGTTCGAGGTCAATTGATTGATGACCAGTGTTCGACCGGTGCACCTGGGTGCTGACAGAAATGGTGGATAAGCTGGGGTCTGGATCAGCACACGATCACCGGGCTCGGTGAGGGCATAGATTGCATGGGTAAATCCTGAAACAACACCCGAAACAAAAGCCAAATCAGCTGTTTCAACGTCCCAGTTATGTCGAGATTTGAGATGGGCGGTAATAGCTTCCTTCAGTCCGTCAGAGGGGAACCCATACCCAAAGATCCCATGGGCAACCCGCTCCTGCAAAGCGTTGATCACCGCTTCCGGAGCACGGAAATCCATATCTGCAAGCCACATTGGTAAGACATCATCACCATAGCGATTCCATTTGGCACTATCGGTCCCCCTCCGGTCAATAATCTGATTAAAATCCATAATTTCTCCTTATTCGCATGATCGGGTCTATTATAGCCTATGTATTCACAATGACCGTAAATCAACAATCGATTAAAAATGGTATACTCATTTTTAATAAGAAACCTTTAACAAAACTAGGCCTTCAATACATAAAAAACCAAATTTTTAGACGAAAACATATAAGATGAGCCAGAATCAACCCCTACCTGAATTAACCCTTGTCACCTCCACAGACTGGCAGGATTATGAACTGCTCGACACTGGTGATGGGCAGACTCTTGAAAGAGTGGGCTCTTATCGTCTCGTGCGCGACGAACCCCAAGCGATCTGGTCAAAGTCTTTGCCCGCTGAAGCATGGGAATCTGCGGATGCAGTGATGGTATCCACCAGCGGTGAACAGGGCGGGTATTGGAAGGTGAAAAACAACGTCAAACAGCCCTGGGTGATTAATTACAAGGGGCTAAAATGCGAAATTCGGCTCTCAAGCTCCCGTCATATCGGTGTTTTCCCAGAGCAAGCCAGCCAATGGGATTGGATCACGGAACAAATCCATTCTGCAGGTCGTCCATTGAAAGTGATCAACCTGTTTGGATACACAGGGATGGCAACCGCAGCCGCTGCAAGGGCGGGTGCAAGCGTTACCCATGTTGACGCATCCAAGCACGCAGTCAGCTGGGCAAGCCGCAACCTGGAACTCTCAGGGCTGACAAATGCCCCCGTCCGCTGGCTGATTGAAGATGCCCGGAAATACCTCAAACGCGAGGCTAAACGTAAATCTTTTTATGATGGGATCATCCTTGATCCACCCAAATTTGGAAGGGGACCCAGCGGCAAGGTCTGGGAATATTTTGAAGACATCACCGATCTGCTTATACTGTGCCGGGCTGTACTGAGTCCTAAACCGCAATTCATCTGTCTGACCTCCTACGCGATCCAGGCATCAGCCCTCGTACCGCACCAAGCGCTGCAAGAAATTGTCAAAGCGCACAGCGGAAATCTATCGAGCGGCGAATTGGTAACCGTCGAAAAAAGCGGTGGACATGTCCTTTCGCACGCATTGTTCTCCCGCTGGTCAGCCTCTTAGAACGGAAGCATTTCAATGAATAACAAATGTCAATTTTCAATCATTGGTCCGGGTGTGATGGGGGAAGCCATCATCAAGGGGCTGCTGAAAAATAAGGTTGTGGTAGCATCATGCATCATCACCGCCGGCCCTCGCCAGGAACGGTTGGATGAGCTTCAACAGCGTTACCAGATTCAAACAACACTGGAAAACAAATCGTCTGTTGATCAGGCTGATGTGGTCATCCTGTGCATCAAACCCCAAAAATTTACCCTGGTGATGAACGAGCTCAACAATCACATCCCACCTGATGCATTGGTGATCTCAATCATCGCTGGTGCAACCTTAGATTCTCTCATCACAGGGCTGAAACATACCGCTGTCGTGCGATCCATGCCCAATACCCCAGCACAAATCGGGGAAGGCATGACCGTCTGGACGCACCGTCCGGATGTTACCGAACAGCAGCACAATCTTGCAAGGCAAATCCTGGCAGCTCTTGGAGAAGAAATTTTTGTTGATGACGAAAGTTACATTGATATGGCAACCGCTGTTTCAGGAACTGGACCTGCTTATGTCTTTCTCTTTCTTGAATCTATGATCGATGCAGGTGTTCATCTGGGCTTACCAAGACGGATCGCGGAAGAAATGGTCGTCCAAACCATCCAGGGATCGGTCGATTATTATGTTCAAAACGAGTCCCATCCTGCCCGGTTGAGAAACCAGGTCACATCTCCAGGCGGCACATCTGCAACAGCGCTGTACTATTTGGAGAAAATGGGATTTCGAACCGCCATATCCCGTGCAATCTGGGCAGCCTTTACACGCTCACAGGAACTGGGAAAAGGACAGGCCCACCAGGACCCTGAAAAAATTTGAAAGGAAACAATGGATCCAACGCTCATCAACCTATCCATCACAATCAGTGAAAGCATCATGCAGAAGGGGTTGACTATCGCAACCGCGGAATCTTGCACAGGCGGCCTTATCGCCCACATCCTCACAGAGGTTGCTGGTGCTTCCAATTATTTTATCGGCGGTGTTGTCGCCTACAGCAACCAGGTCAAACAAGATATTCTGGGAGTGCGAACCAGCACCCTGGACCAATACGGTGCCGTCAGTGAACAGACTGCTATGGAGATGGCTGCAGGTGTACGGCAGAAATTCAATACCGATATTGGTTTATCCACAACGGGGGTAGCTGGACCATCCGGAGGGACGCCCACGAAACCTGTTGGCCTGGTCTGGATCGGTTTCAGTACCCCGGAAAGAACCTGGGCAATTTACTCCCACTTTTCCGATGGGCGTCACGAAATCAATAAAAAATCGGCTCGAAAAGCGCTGCGTTTATTGTTGGATTATTTAGAAAACGACCAGGTTTAGGAGTCAGAAAACCGTAAATCAAACACTAGTCGATATTTTGAAAAGGTAAGGCGTAAGAGCATCCATCTGACCAGGGTTATCATTTCTTTTTGATTTAAAAATACGCTGATATCAAAAAAAGGAACTCACAATGAATTCCTTTTGTGATTCAATATGATTCGATGATCAGTCTAACGTGTTCCTTGAAACCAGCACCCTGTCCACACGCCGACCGTCCATATCGACAACTTCAAATGTGAAATCCCCCGAATTGAATTTTGCCCCTGTTTTCGGGATCCTTCCCAGTTGACTCATCACAAACCCGCTGAGCGTTTGATAACCAGCTCTCTCTTCACCGGGCATCTCAGAAATGCCTAAAATTTCTTTGAGTTGATCGATGATGATCAGACCATCAAACAACCACGATCCATCTTCGCGCTGAACCGCAAGCGAGTCTTTGTCTTCGCTATCTTCTGGAATTTCGCCTACAATGGCTTCGAGGATATCATAATCGGTGACCATCCCGGTGATTCCACCAAACTCATCGACCACGATGGCAAGATGGACACCACTGGATTGAAAAATCTCGAGCGCTTTGAGCGCTGCCATATTCTCAGGAAGATACAATGGCTCTTTTATGTAACCACGTAAATCATGGTCTACATCTTCAGGCGACAAACCCAGTAAATCCCGGATCTGAATAAATCCCAGAATGTCATCCAAATCACCTTCAGCAACGGGAATGCGCGAATGGGGTGAAGTCAACAATTGTGCCCAGATTTCTTCTTTTGGACTGTTGATATCGATCCATGCCATTTCGGGGCGGGACGTCATCAGAGCCTCAACGCGACGGTCGCCCAGCCGAAAGATACCCGAAACCATTTCTCTTTCTGCCTCTTCGATCACACCGATGTCCCTGCCTTCTTCAAGGTAGCTTTTGATCTCTTCTTCCGTAATACTTGGGCCTTTGTCGGTGTTGATCCGGAGGACCTTTAACCCTAAATTGGTGGAGACACTCAATAACTTTGTCAGGGGTCTAAATATCTTTGTTAACCGGCGAATAGCAGGCGACAAGGCGGTGACCACATTTTCGGGTTTACTTACTGCCAGCCGCTTGGGTATCAGCTCTCCCAGCACGATTGAAAAATAGGTGATGATGACCACAACAATGATCAAAGCGACCAGGTCTGCCTGAGGTGCCAACCAGGTGATTTTGCTTAATTGCATTGCTAAGGGATCAGCTAAACTGGCACCACCAATACCACCTGCCAACGTATCGATCATTGTGATCATGATCTGAACGGTTGAAAGATATTGTTGATTAGGGTCTTTCAGTAATTCAAGCGCATCCTTAGCGCCCTTACTACCAGCTTCAACCCTTTGTTCCAAGCGCGTCTTTCTGGCAGCAACCATTGCAATTTCATACATCGCAAAGATGGCATTAAAAAAGAAAAGAACAAATATGATCAGGATATTAATTAATACAGACATTATCTCTAAGCAAATCCTTACAATTTCAAATAATTAATCGTTATATAAAAATTCTTTCATGCATCAAATTACTGATGATAACTGATTATACTGGTAATTTTTTATAAATTAACCTTATCATGAAGTTCAGACTTCATGATTACCAGTGAAGAAAAAGCACCCATTTACAACTTTTTCACCATCTTCAGATACCCCGAACCGAGGTGCACCACCCGCCGGTTACTTTCAAGGTGCATAGCTTCAACCTTGAAGCCGTGTTGTTCAAAAACCTGACGCGTATCCCGGCTGTCGATATTCACCATGACTGAAAGTTTTGAAATACCTAATTCTTTTGCGCTTTCGCCAATATGGTCAAGGATTTTTTCCTCCACCCCGTGGTTTTGCATGCGCTTTTTCACCGCCATGTTGCTGATAAAGACTTCATCCCTGGCAGCTTCTTTGATGAATATAAGGGGGTACCCGCGCAGGATCAATGCGATCTTGCCGCGTAAGGGATACTGACGCAAAAGGAGCCGGTCCAATTGGCGATCAAGTTTCGGCAGCATCCTTCCCGGGAAAAAGGTACAAAGTCCAATCACCTGTCCCTTCAAGACTGCCATTTCGGTGTGCGTATGGCTCAAACGGTGATCGGGGATCGGGAAGAGTTTTTCGAGGATGTATTTTCCACGCGATTCGCTCCCCAATCCGATAATGAACGCTGCTTTTTGAGGAAAGGAATCAAACAATAATCGGCTGGCTAATTTTGCATCTGAAGGCTGAGCTGAACGAAATTCCATGAGGTGGCTTTAATTAATCCTTTTGACGAAAGAATAAGAAATTTACGAGATCAGGTGATCAGGTGATCAGGTAAATGATCCGTCTTATTCATATAGGAGACAACCATTTCACCGCCATCCAGATCTACCCGGCTGATCGCACAATTGTTCATCAACAGCCAGTACTTTTCAGCCTGGATATTTAACATCGCCGTGATCATTCTGGCAAAAATGCCGTTATGCATGACAACACCAACGCGATGATCATGACCGCGGTGTCGTTCGATCAAAAGGTCAATCACAGTTTGAGCCCTTTTGAGATAATTCTCTCGTTTTTCTTTTTCACGATTCCACCATCCTTCTTCAGGTAAATCTTCTGGAATGATAAGCTCCGGAAAATTCTCTTGAAAAAATGATTTGCCGGGCCCAGGTTTGCCAATAAAAATGGGCTCTCCATCTGTTTGGATCATATCAAAAATGCCGCCTGTTTCATGAACTTCAGGCATTGCCACCAGAGGCAATCCCGTTTGATCAGCAATCGCTTTACCCGTCTTGATCGCCCGGATCATCAAGCTGCAATAGAGGTGGGTTAATCCAAATCCATTCCGGTTTTGAGGGTCCCATCCTGATGGTGAATAAGGTTGAGCGAGATACTTTGCCACGACCTCTGCCTGTTCAATACCGGCTGTCGTCAGGTCAGGATCGCTGTCACGAGATTCAAAATAGCGATCATTGTCTTCTTCATCCCAAACCTTGTTGTTGGTAGATTGTCCGTGTCTGATAAAGTACAGCTGCAAAGTTTATATCTCCTGTATATGATGTAAATGAATGAGTTGATGGATGAGCTCGCTCACACCAATTGTCAATTCCGGGCTTTTTCCATAATGATCATGATGATACGAATGACCGCACATTGCAGCCAAACACGCTTCGATATTGTCCTTCATAGCAATGGGATCATATCCACCTTCAAGAACATACATCAACCGTCCTTCGCAAAGTTCATCCGCTAATTCAACCAATATCCTGGTTATCTGGAAATAGCCTTCTGTGTCTAGGGTTAAAGTTGTTAATGGATCAGAGAAATGTGCATCAAAACCGGCAGAAACAAAGATCATTTCTGGTTCAAAGGCCAAAAGCCAGGGTTTAATGACATGCATCATGAGCGCGTGAAAAACGGAATTCCCGCTGAAAGCAGGCACGGGGACACTGATAATGCGCCCTCTGGCATGGGTAACAGCATCGATCTTGCCGGTGCCCGGGTAAATATCCTGTTCCTGTATGGAAAGAAAGCCCACCTGTTCTGTGTCCCAGAATATAGCCTGTGTTCCATTGCCGTGGTGTGCATCAATATCAATGATGGCAATTTTGTTCAACCCTTTAGCCAATGCATCAGCGGCAGCAACCGCAATATTATTCAAGAGACAAAAGCCCATCGATTCACCCTGCTCGGCATGGTGACCCGGTGGGCGGACGATTGCAAACCCAGATCCAGTTTTCATTGACAGAATTTTCCGACTGACGGATAAGGTTGCGCCAACTGCGGTAAGGGCAGCATCACAGGATCCTTCAGTGACGTAAGTGGGCGCAGGCTCAAATTCATGGATTCCTCGCTGGCATTCCTCGGCAAGCTCTGTCAGCAGGGACGAGTCATGAACCAGGGTGACGTCTGATTCTGTTGCAGGTTTAAAATCCAGCCATTTGATTTCTGGAAATGGTGGAGAATTTTGCCAATCCTTGAGGGATTGGATCCTTTTAGGCGTTTCGGGATGACCTGGAAAAGTATGCCCTGGGGCATCATAATAGGTACAGTAAACGTTTTTCTTCTTTCTGCTCATTTTTTCACGTAGAAAGAAGTATACCGCAATAAACGGATGCCTGCGCAATTTTTTCCGCAGAAGGCAGGTTTAAAGCACAAAATCAGGTCGCGCTACCATTTTTCACCTTATAACATGAACAATTCCTGCACCGAAGTGGTATAATCCGTAGGCTAAAATTTAAAGGAATGAACGAGATTATCACATTATGCTTGAAAAACTAAAGGGAATTTTAAATCGTTATCAGGATATTGAAAAACAGCTCTCTGAAGTTGGCGATGATTACACAAGGGCAATTGAACTCTCCAAAGAGCGGTCTGAGCTTGAGTCTGTTGTAAACAAGGCAAATGCCTATCAGGACACGCTTGAAAAGATGAGTGAAACTGAGGCATTATTGGATGCCGATGACGATGATATGCGAGCTTTGGCAGAGATGGAAATGGAAGCCCTTCGTGAACAAAGAGATCAACTAGAAAACCAGCTCAAAGCCATGCTCGTTCCCAAAGATCCCCGTGACAAACGGAACGTCATTATGGAAATCCGCGCGGGCACCGGCGGTGATGAAGCCGGGCTGTTCGCGGCAGATCTTTTCCGGATGTACTCCCGTTATGCAGAAAGGCAAAACTGGAACATTGAAGTCCTTTCGATTAACGAAACGGGGATTGGGGGGATCAAAGAAGTCAGCTTTATGATCAAGGGAAATGGTGCCTATTCAAAGCTGAAGTACGAATCCGGCGTTCACCGTGTTCAGCGTGTTCCCGAAACCGAGTCTCAGGGCAGGATCCACACATCCACAGTCACCGTGGCTGTTTTGGCTGAAGTTGATGATGTCGAAATATCCATTCCTGATTCGGATATCCACATCGATGTGTACAAATCAGCTGGCGCAGGCGGTCAGAACGTGCAGAAGAATGCCACCGCAGTCCGGATTACGCACATTCCATCCGGCATGGTCATCGCCTGCCAGGATGAGCGTTCCCAGCTTCAAAACAAAACGCGCGCCATGAGCATCCTGAAGGCGCGTTTATATGAAGAAGAAGAGCGGAAAAAGCAAGAAAAAGAAGCAGCAACCCGGCGTTCTCAAATCGGAAGCGGGCAGCGAGCCGAAAAAATTCGGACTTACAACTTCCCTCAAAACCGGGTAACCGATCACCGGATCAACCTCTCTTCTTACAATCTAACAGGTGTCTTATATGGAGATATCGATGAATTCATTGACGAATTGACCCTCGTTGACGAATCAGAGAAATTAGCCATGATCGAGGAGAACAACCATTAACCTTCAGGAGCTCCAGAGAAACATCCGGGATAAACTCCAAAGTGAAGGCGATGAGACCCCTACCAACACTTGCCTTGTATTGCTGAGCCATACACTCAAACAACCCAAAAGCTGGATCCTCGCCCATACGGATTATCAACCCGGTCAGGGAGAACTGGAGGAATTGAACGAACTTGTCGAAAAATTCCAATCTGGTGTTCCCCTGCCCTATTTGCTTGAGTATTGGGAATTTTTTGGACGAAGATTCAATGTCACGCATGATGTCCTCATTCCCCGCCCCGAAACTGAATTGTTGGTTGAGATGGCTCTTCAACACGCGAAAAAATTGGATCGTCCCCTCCTGCTGGATATCGGCACCGGTTCAGGAGCAATAGCCGTCAGCCTTGCTGCTGAGATTCCCCTTGCCCATGTGATTGGCACAGACATTTCATTAGAAGCCTTGAAAATTGCCCGGGAGAATGCAAAAAATTTGAATCAAGACCGTGTCCTGTTCCTCCAGGCTGATCTGCTCCCGCCACTCTCCCAGGCACCTGATATCATCTGTGCTAATTTACCTTATATTCCGACCCAAACCCTGCAGACCCTGGATATTTATGGCAAAGAACCAAGCCTGGCATTGGACGGCGGTGCGGATGGCTTAGACATGATTCAGAATTTTCTCCAGCAGGCCAAAAACCAACTGGCAAAACAGGGCATGATCCTGCTTGAGATCGAAGCCGGCCAGGGAGTGTCTGCTATGGCTGTGTCCAGAAGCGCCTTCCCACGTGCAGACATTCAACTTCATCAAGATCTTCAGGGTAGAGACAGGGTCATAGAAATTATCCAGTACTAAAAATAAATTTGGGTATAAAATGAGGACATCAACCCGGACTTAGAAAGGGGACCTTGTGAGCAAGACAAAGATCTTATCCATTCAGCACCCCCAAGCTATCCCAACTGCAAAAAAGATCATTGATGAGCACGGTACGATTGCCTTCCCAACGGATACCGTTTATGGAATTGCCGCCGATGCATTCAGTCCTAAAGGCATTCAAAAGATTTACCAAGCAAAAGAACGCTCCACTGAAAAAGCGCTGCCTGTGCTGATCGGAGACCTGGGGCAATTATCCAGTTTGGTGCCCACAATTAGCGAACGTGTACTCAATATTGCTGCGGCTTTCTGGCCAGGTGCCTTGACCCTGATCCTGCCCAGGAGGATTGAGCTTCCTTCAGCTCTCACGCCCTACCCAACCATCGGCATTCGAATGCCCAATTTGGATTTTACGCTCAAATTACTGTGCGAAACTGGCCCCCTGGCAACTACCTCAGCCAATTTATCCGGCAGTCCAAATCCAACGACTGCTCAGCAGGTCTTTGAACAGCTTGCTGGTCGTGTTGATCTGATCCTGGATGGTGGGACAGCACCTGGGACAACGGCTTCAACCGTTGTTGATGTCAGCGGACCTGAATTGGTGCTGCTTCGCCAGGGGCCGATCAGCCTTGAGGCAATTCAAGCCGTTTTCGACCAGGATTAACCATGGAAATCAAAAATAATCACCTCAAATTATCCATCCTCCCAGAGCACGGTTCCTTTGAACTTGAGTCGGCACATTATGAAAAAGCCCACATCCGCAGCGGGTTGGCCGTCACATGCCGGGGAAATGGGAATACCCTTTCATTGCTCACCTCACCATGGGAAGTCCAGTCCATTCTTCAAGACAACAAGATCAGCACACCGGTCACCAACCTGGAAGGTGTGATCATGACCATCCGTACCCCGCTGCCTGGTGCGGATGTGCTCCTAAAAATGGGTTTGGCTGAAGATCTCCCAATGGCATTCATCCAGATGACGGTCATCAACCACAGCCACCTGCCATTGTCAATGGCGCGTCTGGAACCCCTGATCATTCAACCCGGGCACTGCCAGATCACATCCTCAAAAGAGCCTGACTATGCGTTTTATAGCAACGGCTGGCAATCCTGGTCCACCACGGGCACCTATGGGAATGGCGAAAAACAGCGAAAAACCCGCCTGGGTCGACTGCATGTGCCGATGGTGGTCAACCCGGGTACGCCCACACCCAGAAAACCCGGACATTTCTCGGGAGATATGTTTGGTGTTTTGGGAGATCGCACTTCACAGATCGGTATTGCGGTAGGATTTTTGTCCCAAAAGCAGCATTTTGGAAGTTTGGAAGCAAAACTTGGATTTCAACCTTCCCTCAGCACGTGGGCAAATGGGGATTTGGCTGTGTTGAATCCCGGTGAACAAACCCAAACCGATTGGGCGGTTTTAAGTTTTGTGGACCTGTCTGATGCGGAGCCTTTGAAGGATTATCTGGAAACCGTGGCAAAAACCCACCAAATTCAACTTGAAAACGAGAAAATCCCTGTTGGGTGGTGCTCCTGGTATCACTATTACCAGAACGTAAAAGAAAGTGATATCGAATCCAATCTTGAAGCAATTCTTTCAAGCCAGGAGGAATTGCCGCTCTCCCTGGTACAAATCGATGATGGATTCGAAGTGTATCCGGGCGACTGGTTTGATTTCGACCCCTTTTTCCCCAACGGGCTGAAATCCATTTCAGAAAAGATCCGAGCAGCCGGTCTCGCCCCGGGATTATGGCTGGCACCTTTCATCGTCCATCCGAAAGCCAAACTGGTCAAAGAACACCCGGATTGGTTACTAAAAGATGATCGTGGGCATCCTGTCACTGCCGGGTTTGTCTGGAATCATCTCACCTATGCACTTGATCTGACCCATCCGCAGGCGCTCGATTATGCTTTCAGTGTCATCCGAACAGCCGTTGAGGAATGGGGTTTTGAATACCTCAAACTTGATTTTCTTTATGCAGCAGCGGTTGAGGGCGTGTATCAGGACCGGACCAAAACCCGTGCACAGGTTTTACGTGAAGGTTTAGAAGCCCTGCGCCAGGCAGCTGGCGCACAGGTACGCATGCTTGCTTGCGGCTGCCCGTTGGGATCAGCGCTGGGTTTATTTGAAGCCATGCGCATCGGCGCAGATGTGAATGGTTACTGGCATCCCCATTTCCCTCCTGTGAGTAAAATTCTCCGCCGAGAGCCCAATATGCCATCCGCGCGAAATGCCATCCAGAACACCCTGACGCGTGCCATGGTCCACCGCAAATGGTGGGTCAATGACCCGGATTGCCTCCTCTTGAGACCCGATACCGACCTGACTTTGGCAGAAGTTCAATCTCTGGCTACTGTTATTGGCATGACGGGTGGTTCAATTCTGCTTTCGGATAATTTGACCGAACTCCCAAAAAACAGGATATCCATTGCCAAATCCTTACTGCCAGTGATCGATCAACCTGTTCGGGTTGTGGATTGGTTTAATGAATATACGCCCAAACTGCTCAGGATTGACTTCACTGGACCGCAGGGCGCATGGCATGTGCTGGCAGCCTTCAATTGGTACGATCACCCTGCAACACTGAGACTGTTTCCAGCGCTGTTTAGGCTAAATTCTGATCAAGATTGGCGTTTACGAGAATTTTGGACGGGGCAGATTGGAAAGATGAACGCCCATTCTCCATTCGTTTTCACAGATGTCCCTGCCCATGGGGTGCGGGTGGTTGCGGCAGTACCATTTCGCACTGAACAACCAGCTTATTTGGGAAGCACTCTGCATCTTTCACAGGGGATGGAAATTAGCGAGTGGAAAGACCAAAATAATGAACTGAAAATCAGCTTCAAGCTTGGGCGTAAAGCTGCAGGAAAGGTGTTCTTGTTTCTCCCATGGGAGCCCAAAAGCGCATATATCAAGGACCGATCTCACAAGATATCTGATGAAGGAAGCGGGATTTATTCGGTTGATTTTGAAAATGCCGACGGTGAAACACTCCTGATCAACAAATAAGGGCAAACTTCATAAATGCGACCCTTTTGAATAAGATCTATCCAACACTCTCAATCGCACGCCTTTTTTCATCCTCATCTTCTTGTTCAGAGGCTTTTTCGACCTGGTCGGGTACCGCATCTGGAATCTCAGTTTCAATGTTGCGGATGCGGGGATTCAGATAGGCTAACCCGCTGATCAATAACAGGAACACCCCGCTGCAGATAAACATCAACCCTATGCCGCGTCCCGGACCCACACCCAACAATCCCCCGACAAAGGTGTCAGCAAGCACCCCCCCTTCCAAAAGCAGAGGACTGAATACTTTATCCGCCATAATACCACTCATTAGAAATGCAACAGGCATCATCGACAACGAGATCATGCTGCGTGTCGAAAACACCCGCCCCTGAACATCCGGTGCAACCTTGGCCGCAAAGAGGGCAGAACTTGGACCTGAACCAAAGGGGATGAAGAACAACAGCACAAACATGCCAATCGCGATAAAGGCCAGCGATGAGCGGAAACCTGCAATGATAAACCCCAACGATGAAAGCGAGATTGCGCCCACAATGGTTTTCACCCGGTTTTTCTTGGGTCCACCCCACAGGCTCATTAAGAAACTGCCACCTAACATACCCACCCCCATCATCGTCTGCGCAAACCCCATGCTCGCTGCCGAACTGAATGAGAGGACTAAGGGACCGATAAGAACGGAAGAAATATTGGCAAGGAAATTCACACCCGCAAAATAGAGAAGTAATCCCAACAGACCTCGTCTCTCCAACAGGTATCGCCATCCAAAAACAATGTCTCGAAAAACCGTCTTCTGCCTGGTTTCACCCAGATCGGTTCGCTCTGGCTGGGGAATAAACACCAGGATCAACGTGACAATTGCGATGAGATAGGTTACGACATCGATCAAGAGGACCCCCCTCATCCCAATGATCCCAAAAAGGGCACCTGCCAGGATAGGTGTCAGGGTGGCCTCGATTGCCTCACCCAGCTGTACCAGGCTGTTTGCCCGTGTGAGCTGTTCTTTGGGAACCAGCATCACAATGGAAGCCGAATAGGCGGGCTGCTGAAAGGAAGCAAAAATCGATCCAAGAAAGCTAAACAAATACACCATCCAGACCTGCATCTGACCTGTAGCAAGTAAAATTGCTGTGGCAATGGTGATCAACCCTGAAAGCGAATCGGAGATCAACATGATCCTTTTCCGATTCCACCGGTCGGACACAGCACCTGCAATTGGCGAAAGAAGAATGCGCGGCACTGTGCTGAAAAGCGCCGTTAATGCAAAGGGCGTCGCCTGACCGGTCTGATCATAGATCCAAACAGCCAGGGCAAACCCTATCAAGCCTGAGCCGATCATCGAAGCAAGCTGACCCAGCCAGATGACAAAAAATGTCTTCATCCCCTTATTGGGTTTAATCATGTGGTCTATACCCTTTCGTCATCATCATTGTTTTCATAATAAAAATTCGGATATAGAAAACAGGCCAGGCTAAAATAATTAATATCATCACCCAAACCGGTCTCTTCGGGCAATTCTGAGAATTCTTTGATCAAAGATTGTAAACGCTTAATGAATTTCTGATAGGTCTCATCGCTCAACCGTTTCCGCAGTGAATTGATGATCATATCACGCGGTATTGGTCGGGCGCCCTGTTCCAGGTTGTAACTTCTGGCTTGAAGACTGCGCAATATTTCTGAGCGAATTGCTTCTAAGGAAGAAGTGACAACACTGACCAGATTCTCCCTGGCTTTTCCAGATGAAAAATCAAGCAGAACCTTATCAATTTCAATTTCCTCAGCAGCAAGCCAATAGCGCTTCTCCATCAGGTTATTGACCATTCGGGTTTCAACAACCTCGATCAGGCCTCGCTCTTCAAGCAGGTTGAAGTGATAATAAAGACGGCTGCTGGACAATCCCAGCTGATTTGCAACCTGGTTGATCGTCATAGGCTTTGCAGAAAGGATATCGATAATTTGAAGCCGCAGCGGGTCGGTGATGATACGCAAAGTTTCAAGATCTTCGATCAATAAGACTGGTTTCCGTTGAGGTTTATTTTCCATTTAAATTTCCTTTATCATTAAAATTTATTTTAACGATAAAACTATTTTATAATCATTGTTTGCTTTTGTCAACAGGAAGTTTCCTTCCATTTTTGACGGATTGGTTTCCCCCATCCCCATTTGTACGAAGATCAGAATGAATGTGATCTTGGTCGTTAAACAGGTTTTATGTGTGTTCATAGCCACGGAACAGAAAAACACCCGTCCAATTTGAAAGGTTTATCTCGCAGATCAGCGGACTGAAGCCCTCCGAATTGCGATTTTTCTAAGCACATTGTCTATTTAAGGAAATTAGACCAAATTAAAGAAAGAGAGGCTG
The DNA here is from genome assembly GCA_036733105.1 of Candidatus Brevefilum sp. Lineage (GTDB taxonomy): Bacteria > Chloroflexota > Anaerolineae > Anaerolineales > Anaerolineaceae > Brevifilum. The sequence continues at coordinate 27,116 of DAINBD010000001.1, forward strand.
CCAGATTCAGACAGCCTCTTCTTGTTCATTCTATTTGATCATTAGGTGATCACGCTGATTCATCCACCGGTTCGATTTCTTCCACCACTTCAACTTTTTCAGCTTGTCTTTTTGCTCGCCGCTTTCGTAAAAACCGAACCAGGAAGTACACACCAATTCCTAAGGGGATCAGGAAAGGCAGGCAGAAGATACCAAACCAGATCACAGCATCCGCCAGGAACTGGCCCGCCTCGATCAACTTCTCGACAGCATTCTTGATGGTGCCCTTTGGCTGCCAGCCAACGATTTCAATCGGCCTGAGGGATTCCTTCGCTCGAATCTCCACGGTTAGAGAGGACAGGGCAACCGACTCTTGAAGATACTTCATCCGCCCTTTGACCACTTCAATTTCACCCCGATAATAGGTTAATTGTTCAAAGATATTCAGGACATCCTCAGGTTCTTTTGCCTCTTCCATCATCTTGACCAACGCTTCTTCCGCTGCTTCCAGGTTGCGTAAGCGTGATTCAAGGTCGGTGTACTCTGCAGTCACATCCTGACCGGAAACATTTTCAGAGATGACATCTTCCTCAGGATTTGGCGTCAGACCTTTAATCGCTTCAATAATTGAATCCAGCTCCCCTGCCGGTACCCTGACCGTCAGGTTGGCGGAAGGCAGGCTACCCCTATCCGTGTAGGCTTTATAAACATTGGAATTGACTACAAAACCGCCCGCTTTTTCAGCCATATCAATTACGGATTGCAAAGCTGTCTCCGGATTTTCAACCGCAATTTCCATGTAAGCGTTGTACATCACCATTCGGTTGGTCACATCTGACGCAGAATTTACGCCTACACCATAACCATCCTGGGATTCTGCATATTCTTCCTCAACGACGTCAAAATCCATAGCCGGTTCCTGTGGGGCTGATTCCATAACTTGCTTGTCTGATCGTCCCATGGCAGCACAAGAGCTCAGTGCCACGCTGAGGACAATGATTAATATCGCGATTCGAACTAATTTTTTTGGCATCTCATTCTCCTTCCACAAATTGCTTCAATGTTATTTTATACCTATTAGACGCCTGCAGTTGCAGATTTGTTCCATGTTTAAATCGTGTCGTTTACCATCCCTGGGCTAAACGTGAGGCATGATGGTGCGGCAGACCTGCTGCGCGAATCCGCTTTTGGACACTTTCAATATCATATGTGGCCCGATGGAAAGACCACTGCCCTAATTCATCATCATAGATCATAAACGCAGCGCGGGGATCATGATCCCGCGGTTGCCCCACAGACCCGGGATTGATGATCGCCTTTCGATCAATGTAAAAAATATTGCCAGGCAACAGAAGATACCAGCCTACGTCTTGCGTTCTTACATCTTCTAATTGAAAAATGCAGGGAATATGCGTATGCCCGATCAAACACACATCCGTTTCAAATCCATTCATATTGATCTGGGCTGTCTCAATGTCCATGATATATTCCCAAACCGGATTTCTGGGACTGCCATGGACAAGGGTTGTCTCCCCGAGGACAATTCTTTCTCCCAAAGAATCAAGCCAGGCATAATTTCTAGGCTTGATCACCCGTGCCAGCCAGTCTAATGAAGCCTGTGCTTCATAATTGAAAGCAGCCATATCGATTTCTCCGATAATGGCTGCATCATGATTTCCTTTCACACATTCAAGTTCTGGAAGATCCCGCAAACGTTCAATGCACTCATTAGGATCAGGACCGTATCCCACAACATCGCCCAGACACCATACACGATCAAATGGTTCTGCCGCATCCAAAACAGCTTCAAGCGCATTTAAGTTTGCATGGATGTCTGAAATGATCAATGTGCGCATAAAATTTTAGGGCATATGGAATTCAAAGGTCCATTCGCCATCGGCTTCCGTTACATTTGAATTTTCTCCAAAGATCACCACCCAGGTGTTGCCGGGTTTGAGTGGGAATACTTCACCATTTTCATCCAGATACTGGATCGGTAAATCTCTCTGCGGGGTTGTCCAGGTAAGATCATAAGCCTGCCCATCGCGAAACACGATCGCTCGCTGACCAACCACATTCCAGAGGTCAATATCATGAAGCGCCGGTGCCAGCTCAGTGTAATTAGCAAACAGCAAGACAACATTGGAAAAAGCCAACTGTTCATCCGTGATCCGATCGACCAACGGGATCATGCCTGAACCAGTGCCGTCGCCCTCTTCAATCCAGCGTAGATATTTCCCGCTATCCTCGTCGAAAAGCCATTCACCACGGTTGAAACGGGTGAATAAAACCGAAGCTTTTGTGCCGGATTCTCCACCATTTGGTGCTGCGGGATCAAAAGCCATACCATCAAGATTGTAGCGGCGATTATCGACCCCATGTTCTGAACCATAGGTTGTCATCGCTTCTGAATTTGCAAAAACACTTGTGACAATATAGCGGCCATCATCACATAACGCCGGGCATGTATCCCTGCCGCTGATCACACGGTTGCCAAGAATATCTGTAATGTGATCATAAACAGTGATATATGCGCTTTCCATCCCAAGAACACCTTCGTAAAGGCTGACGATGTAGGGATCAACCAGTCGTCCTGAACGAACCGGACCAATTTTGTCAATATCCTGACCGTAGAAGAGCCCCATAAAGCGATTGGCTCCTGCGCCAATATAGTATTCAAAGACCATATCCGCATAGGATAGGCCGGCATGCGGCCTTCCTGAAATCGGATAGTTAGCAACCTTCACCAGAACAGGGCGCCGATCAAGGATCGTTGAATCAGCCACCTGCAGACCGGTTAGAGGATTGACATCATCCGGAAAACCTGTTGGTCCTACCGGACCAAGGGTAGGAATGGGTGTTGCTGTATCAGTCACCACCTCAGTCACTTCTTCTGTTGGGGAAGGGTTCTGTGTTTCCTCAGGAATCGCTGCCATGGTTTGCGCAGCATAAGTGCCGGCCATACTTAAATCCGGAGTGCCAACTGGCTGACAGGCTGCTACGCCAAGTGCCATTACGACTAAAACCATCCAGTATATGCTTCTTTTATGATTGATATTCATTTTCACCTCTGGCATAATTGTACCCTAGTTGTAGATTTTACTTAAAAAATTTTTCTAAAAAATAAAGCTTTTTGTTATCCCTAAGATTGCGAAATGAATTTCAGGGCACTTTTACAGCATCAATGATTTCAGCAACCATGTCAAAACGGTTGAAAGCGGGCATAAAATAAACGCCCTGGAAATCATTGTGCAAGTTTTGCACCAACTCAATGGCGATCCTTATGCCCTCCTTGTAAGCATCTTGCCCAGCCGTAACCATCCGGTTTTGAATCGACTCTGGAATGTCTATCCCCGGCACCTCGTTGTGCAAGAAGCGCGCGTGCCGATCGGTTACAAGAGGCAGCACCCCTACTAATACAGGCTTTTCTAAGGGACCATACCGATCCTCGTAGGCCGTCCGAAAATCACGGGCTTTCTGCAAATCAAACACGGGTTGTGTCAGAAAAAAGTCAGCCCCTGCACTTAGCTTTTTTCGCAGGACACGCATCTCCTGATCCAGGTTATTGGGACATAAATTTAAAGCTGCCCCAACAAAGAACGATGTAGGCTGTCCAATTTGACCGCCTGCATGATCGACACCTGTATTGAACCCTTCTTTGATCAGCTTGATCAAACCGGTGGGTACCAGATCATAGGAATCATTGGCATCCGGGTAATCCCCGATGGCGGTGGGGTCACCCATCACAACAAATACGTTCCGGATTTTCATTGCATGGGCAGCCAAAAGATCTCCCTGGACGCGCAGCAGGTTTCTGCCCCTTGTGGGGAAGTGCAAGGTTGTCTCAATATCAAATTGGGATTGGATCAGGTTACAAACAGCCCATGGGCTCATCCGCATCCGTGCCATTGGGCTATCAGCAACATCGATCACATCCGCACCAGCATCTGCCAAAAGTGATGCACCTGCCAGACGCTTATGGATAGAAAGCCCTCGCGGCGGATCCATTTCAACAGCGATTACAAATTTACCCGCATCTAATTTTTGAGCCATCTGGGAACGTTCTTCTGCAGGTTCCTGCTCCACCTCATGTGCTGCCTCCACATCGGCAAGAACAGTCACCAGGTTCTCAGGAAGTGTATGCGCAATGGCATCGGTAATGACAGCAATGTGTGCGGGAGTCGTGCCGCAGCATCCACCAATCACACTTGCGCCAGCCTGCCAGAAGGAAAGGGCATAATCATGAAAATATTCCGGTCCGGCAGAATACATGATCCGACCACCAACTCTTTCCGGAAAACCGGCATTAGGCATCACAGAAAAGCGTCCTTCAGGTACCGCAGCTTTCATCTGGCGTAAAATTCTCAAAAGGTGTGCGGGTCCGCCTGAGCAGTTCACGCCGATTACATCCGCACCCATCTCATTGAACCGCTGAGCGACCTCTTCAGGGGAATCACCCAGCAAGGTTCGCCTATCCCGGGTAAAAGTCATCGATGCGATCACCGGAATTTCTGGGTTCACATATCTGGCCGCCTCGACAGCGGCTCTGACGGCATAGGTATCCACCATGGTTTCAATCAAAATCAGGTCAACGCCAGCATTGATCAGGGCAGCAATTTGCTCCTTGTAAATCTCAAACGCTTCCTCTGGCTGCAACCGTCCAAAGGGTGCCAATGGAACCCCCAAAGGACCCACATCGCCAGCAATTAAAACCTCTGTAAACGAAGCTGAAACCACTTTTTGCGCCAGGTTGACAGCTGCCGCGTTGATCTCATCAACGCGATCATCCAGACCATGACGATCCAGCTTGGTCCGATTGGCACCAAAGGTGTTGGTCTTGATCAACTGAGCGCCAGCCTGGATATAATCCCGGTGAATTTCAGCGACAACGGCAGGTTGTGTTAGATTGAGCTCGTCAAAACAAGCATCGATCGGGATCCCGCGTTCGTGCAGCATCGTTCCCATCGCCCCGTCTGTCACAATCGGTTTATCCGATTCGGTCAATCTTTTGATGAATTTGTTCTCAATTGCGTTCATAATTGCTCTCTCAGATTTTATTCTTTCATAAGCTGTTGAACCCGACTGACACCCACATTGAAATACTTAGCATCGGGATGATGGACGATAATTGCCGCTGTAGATTGTTCCGGGACGAGCTGGTAAGCCGATGTAAGCCTCATGCCCAGTTCTCTTTCAACAGGCAACAGTTTAAAAACCTTGAGGTGATCTTCCAGTTCGGGAATAGCCGGGTAACCCCATGAATAACGTTTACCTCGGCCCGGTTCCAGGTTCATTTCTCGCAAGATGTGTGCATGGAGGTAATCTGCAGTGGCTTCTGCCATCTGTACCGCCAGACCGTGCAAATAGTAGCCTTCTGCGTAATCCCCTGCCTCCTGCATCTCTTCAAATCTTTCTGTTGCCTTATGTCCGACTGTGACCACCTGGAATGCAACCACATCAATCTTCCCCGAATCTTTGGATGCAAAATAATCAGCCAGGCAATAGGCTTCTCCACTATTCTGGCGAGGAAATTCAAAGGTCTCCAATACAACAGGGTTGGAATCGTCCAAGGTCTGCGGATCGTAGACATACAGTGTGTTCTCTTCCGACTGACACGGCCAATAGCCATAGACAGCCTGGGGCTCAAGCCAGCCTTCCTGCTCAGCAGCTTTTCGCATGCGGATTAGGCGGGTGTCAAATTCAGTCTTCAACTTCTCCCATTCCTGTCCATGCGTGTTTTTCGCCCCCCAAGACAGGCGATAAAGTTCATTGATCGCGAGGTGCTCACCCACCATCGATAGCGGCATTTTCTTAACAACCCTTGGTCCCCAATAAGGCGGCTTGGGAAGGGATTCTAATGGGTTTGTACTTGAACGACCGCGATTTGCAGATTGATCAGTCCCTTTATGAAGTTCTCGTCCCAACTCGTAATCAGCCGCATTATGAATCTTCTCCATTAACGCACGCCGTTTATCCGGATTGGTCAGCGCATCCATGGTTGTAAGGCCTTCAAAGGCGTCCTTGCAGTAAAAAACACCCGGTTCATAATAATGCCCTTGCTCCGTGAGCAAGATGCGCTTCCCAAAACGCGGGTTGATTGCTGCTCCGCCGATCAATACCGGGAAATCTAATCCCCGCCGATCCAATTCATTGATGATCAGCGGCATTTGCCGACTCGTGCTCACCAAAAGGGCACTCAAGCCAATTGCATCCGCATGCTCTTCAACTGCACGGGCAATGATCGTCTCTGCCGGCACCTGCTTACCTAAATCCACCACGCTGTATCCATTGTTTGAAAGAATGGTTTTCACCAGGTTCTTGCCAATGTCATGGACGTCGCCATACACAGTCGCCAGGACCAGCTTACCTTTTGAGGTTCCTTCCACCTTTTCAAGAAAGTTTTCCAGGTAACCAACCGCAATTTTCATCACCTCAGCGCTCTGAAGCACAAAGGGCAGGATCAATTCCCCAGCACCGAATTTATCACCCACATCTTTCATCGCAGGCAGCAAGACATCATTCAGAATAGAAACGGCTGTCTCAGATTTTGGACGGATTGGGTCTCGGTTCAGAATCTCATCGATATCTTCCTCGATATCCGATTTGTGCCGGTGAAGAATTCGCCAATGCAGACGCTCTTCGGGTGTCATCACCGTCAACACAGCCTCTGCACTTTCCTGATCATCGCCGCTTTCTTCGACGGTGTCGAAATAAGCAATCAGTTTTGCCAACGCATTTTCATCACGGTTGAAAACCAAATCCTCTGCCAGAATTCGTTCTTCTTCGGGAATTTCCGCGTAAGGTTTGATCTGGGCAGGGTTGACAATTGCCATATCCAATCCTGCTTCAACCGCATGATAAAGCATCACGCTGTTGAGAACCTTCCGGGCAGGACGTGAGAGACCAAACGAAACATTGCTCACGCCCAATGAAGTCAGCACACCCGGCAATGCTTGTTTGATCATGCGAATCCCGTTCAGGGTTTCCACGGCTGAATCTCGCAGCTCGGGATCACCTGTGGCGAGGGTAAAAGTGAGCGCATCATAGACAAGATCCTGAGGCTGCAGACCTACTTCCCCTACTGCCAGATCGTAGATCCGTTGAGCCACCTGCAGTTTATGATCCGCCGTCTTCGCCATTCCCTGCTCATCAATCGTCAGTACAATCACCGCTGCGTTGAACTGCTTTGCCAGGGAAAAGATCGCCTTCGCCTTTTCCGGTCCGGATTCCAGGTGGGTAGAGTTGATCAGGCTTCGTCCCGGATTTGTTTTCAAGGCGGTTTCGATCACATCCAGTTCAGTCGAATCGATCACCAGTGGGACCGGGACAGCATTGGCTAATTTTTTAACAACTTGCTGCATCAACGCTTCTTCATTCGCCGTTTCTGTCAATGCAACACAAACATCCAGACCATGCGCGCCGCTGTCCACCTGGGTGCGTGCCATCTCAATGATGGCATCATAATCTTCTGCCATGATCAAGCGCTTAAATTGCCGGGAGCCCTGGGTATTAAGCCGTTCTCCAATTAAAAATGGCGCTGGTTCCTGCTGCATCGCAACCGCTTGCATAGGCGATGCCAGCATGGGCACAGCTTCAGGGGTTGGCGGCATCGATCGGTTTCTGTTCAGACCTTCATTGAGTAATTGGATGTGGTCTTCTCGTGTGCCGCAGCAGCCACCAACAACACGCACGCCGTATGCATTGACAAACTCGAGCATCAACGCGGCAAAGGGCTCTGGTTTCATCGGGTAAACCGCTTCCCCATCCACATTGAGGGGTAAACCCGCATTTGGGATACAGGAAACGGGCAGATTGGAATGCTCTGTTAGATACCGAATCGGTTCACGCATATAGTCGGGACCTGTCGAGCAGTTCAGCCCGATCACATCGATCCCCAAGCCCTCCAAAATAGCCCTGGCGGCTTCGATATCCGTTCCAAGCAGCATGCGCCCTGTTGTATCCAGAGTCACCTGTGCCTGAATCGGCAGAACTTGCCCGGTGGCTTCAAATGCTTCATAAATGCCGCGGACAACGGCTTTCACCTCCAGGATATCCTGGGAAGTTTCAATTAACAGCAAGTCCACACCACCCTCGATCAACCCAGTCGCCTGTTCTTTGAAAATATCCACAAGTTCATCAAAGCTGATAGCGGACATTTCAGGGTCTTCCGATGAGATCAGCTTTCCGCTGGGTCCCATGGAACCAGCCACAAAGCGCATCTTTTCAGGCGTTGAATACGCATCAGCAACTTTTCGAGCCAGGGCGGCAGCCGCCCGGTTGATCTCCAAAGCGCGGTCACCCAACCCAAATTCAGCCAAAGTCAGCCGGTTTGAACGAAAAGTATCTGTCTCGATGACGTCGGATCCGGCTTCCAAAAACGACCGATGTACTATTTCAACTGCCTCAGGTTTTGTGATAACCAGGTAATCGTTGCAACCAGCTGTTCGTTCACCACCAAAATCATCAACTGTGAGCTTCTGACGGTCAAGATTGGTTCCCATTGCGCCATCAAATAACAAAACCCGTTTATCAAGTGCGTCTAGGTATTTTCTGTTGGTAAACTTTTTTGTCTTATCAACCATAACACTTCCTTTTGTGCTCACCCCTTTTTGCATGCCAGCACTTAAAACAATCACCTCTCATTGGTGAGAGGTGCTGTGCGCCATCAGGTAACATCACCTCATCTTCCAGTTATCCCCAATGATGGGATCTGCCGGAATTGGCACCTTCGATGATTGATCGTGGTTGCCGAGGTATCATTGGGCCGGTCCCTCCACCTCTCTGGATGAGCTTTTCAATGAGACAAATCTTATCATATTTGATGTCCAAAGTCAATTTAACTTTCTTCAGCACAGCCAATAACAACCTTGAAAAGGATGTCCACTTTTTCTTGAATTTGACCGGAACCTAATTTCTTAAAAGCTATCCTGCTTGAGGACTTCCAGAACACCGCTTGCTGTTCCAAAGCCAGGATTATCAGGAATTGTAAATTCCCGATCATAGAATTCTCCCACCAGGTAAATTTCTTTTCGGATGGATTCAAGATCTACCAGGTGCCCAACGATGATGATATCATCCAGGTTTTTTGAGTTTGCCGCATTGATCGCGATCACCGCAATGACCTGTGCAACCAGGCGGACCAAGCCAGCGGCTAAATTTTCACGTGAAAAGCCGTTTTCCCGATCCAGTTTTCCAAGGTTGACCGCATTTGCTTTCGCCGGCAGCCGCCCAACCTGCCCGCCAACCGCCTCACTGAGCATGATATCAACCGCAGAGGCATCACCCGCCAACGCCAGCTGATCGATCTCCGCCACATCGTCAGTGCCAAGGATCAATTTGGATAATCCCAATAGTGTTCCGCCCCCCACGGCAGAACCGGTGACATGAGCGACCTCACTTTCATCTGCCGAAACCATGGCAGCACCTGTTCCAGCACTTACCACCAACCCGGAATCAAGCAGACTCAATGCCAAACCACCAAGACCCAAGGCACGCATTTCATCCACTTTTCTGATCCTAAAGCCATCTACTGTTTCCGGTAAGTCACGGTACCGTCCGCCTGTCACACCGATCATGGTATCAAAATCCAATTGATGCGATACTTCAAACAGCGCTTGCCGCAGTTGATCCACCACCCCCTCGTGCCGATTAGCCAGCATGATCATTTTCTTTTCCCCATCGATCTCGAGGACAATATCAATATTAGTCATCCCCATGTCTACGGCAAGATAATGTTCATTCATCGGCTGCTCCATTTCAAATAATCCTGAAGATTGATTTTACCGCAAGAATAGTTTTCTGAACCGATCCGCTTTTCCCTTCCAATGAAAAGCATTGCCACGAGCTTCAATAAATGCGTTACAATAATTTGTTAGAGGAAATCATTATGAAATCAGGTTTGTTTAAGTTTCTCGGGACTTTTTTACCCTTATCCCTGGTCCTCACCGTGATCGGTTGGGGTGGGCTTTATCTCGTCATTCGGGGTATGCTCCCAACCCTTGGACCCCGCTGGCTGTTCTTTTTCCTGGGAGTTCTGGCGCTCACTGGTCCTGCGATTCCAATTATTTACTTCCTTAACCAGCGCTTCCCCAGCAACCCGCCCGTAGAGGGTATGGTCATCTTACGCCAGTCTTTATGGGTAGGGGTCCTTGGCAGCACAGTTGCCTGGCTGCAGTTAGGCCGGGTGCTGACAGGCGGGTTAGCTCTGATCCTTGCTGGGGCTTTTGTAATGATCGAATTCTTACTGCGCCTGTTCGAACGCAGCCATTGGAATCCTAACAAGGATAAATAGAACAAATTAACAGGATATCCGATAAATATGCCTGACTTGAGCCAATTACCATCCATAGATCAACTGATGCATGCCCCAAAGATCGAGGCTGCTATTGAAACTTATGGGCGAAGTCTAACTCAGAAGGCTTTACGTTTTGTTCTGGAACACATCCGAAGTGCAGCGCTCACAAACGGGGAGGGCATCCCGGGGGAAGAGGAAATCGTTCAACGCCTAAAAATCCAGTTGGATTCTTGGTTGACACCCACCTTATTGCCCGTGATCAATGCCACCGGTGTCATTTTGCACACCAATCTTGGTCGATCTCCCCTCAGCAAAGAAACCCAGCAAGCAATGATCGAAGCCGTAAATGGATATTCCAACCTGGAATTTGACCTGGAAACCGGAAAGCGCGGCAAACGGTCCGTGCATGCCAGCCGTCTACTTTCCCTGCTGACCGATACCGAGGTCGGCTTTGTGGTCAACAACAATGCCGGCGCCGTTCTGCTTGTGCTTTCAGCCCTGGCTGCTGGCAAAAATGTGCTGGTTTCTCGCACCCAACTGGTCGAGATTGGCGGCGGCTTTCGCATCCCCGATGTGATGCGCCAATCAGGTGCAAACCTGGTTGAAATTGGGACGACAAACCGCGTCCACCTCTATGATTTTGAGAACGCTATCAAAGCCAATGAGATCGAATTGGTCTTGATCGCACATCACTCAAATTTCAGGCTGATCGGATTTCACAGCGAACCAGATCTGAAGGAAATTGTGGCGATCGCTCATCAATACCATATCCCTGTTGTCCATGATCTCGGATCAGGTGCATTCCTTGACACAGCTGAATTCGGTCTGGCACATGAACCCACCGTCCAAGAATCCGTTGCAGCCGGCTGTGATCTGATCTGCTTCTCTGGCGATAAACTCCTGGGCGGACCACAGGCAGGGGTCGTTATCGGCAAAGAGACCCTCGTAAAGCCCGTCCGGGTTCACCCACTTGCTCGAGCCTTACGGCCCGATAAACTGACACTGGCTGGTCTGACGGCGACGCTAATGCATTACCTGAAGGGCGAAGCTTTGGCAAAAGTCCCCATCTGGCAGATGATCTCTCGACCGATCCAATCCATTAATGACACCGCCGAAAATTGGCGCTCTCATCTTGGTATGGGTGAAGTCATTGAAGGCTTTTCAACAGTTGGGGGCGGGAGCCTCCCCACAGAAGAAATGGCGACATTTCTCCTTGCGCTCGACCCCCAAAAACCGGATGACTTCCTTCGCTCACTCCGGGAGGTTCGTCCGCCGATTATCGCCCGAATTGAGAATGATCGGGTCCTGTTTGACCCACGAACCGTATTGATTGAACAGGAATCAGCGTTTCTTACGAGCCTTTTGCAGGTCGTAAAGCACTACCCTTTGTAAATCTATTTTTTTGTCTGGACACACTATTTGAATTAAGGCAGCCGCTTATGAAATCTGAAATCGACCAACTCCTCAAAGACCAGCACGCTGAAGCTTTATGGATCACTGGGCCAGCCCAGCACAACCCCTCCATGGTTTATCTGACCGGCGGCGGGCACATGACCCAGGCAGATGTGATCAAACAGGTCGGGCAGGAAACCGTATTGTGCCATGCCCCCATGGAGCGTGATGAGGCTGCCCGGACTGGGATGCGCACCATCAATTACAGCCGATTTCCGCTCAAAGACCGGCTTGCGCTTGCAAATGGAGATCGGTTAACAGCTAATGCAATGCTCTATCAGAAAATCTTTGAGGAAATCGGGTTGACATCCGGCAAAGTCCTCCTTTACGGGCGCACGGATGCTGGTAAACATCATTCCATCGTAAAGCGTTTGCAAGAGCTTATGCCCGGATTGACCTTTGAAGGTGACCTGGAAGACGCCGTCTTGCTCCAGGCGATGGCTACCAAGGGGCAAGATGAGATTGAGCGCATTCGCAAGATGGGAGATGTCGTCATAAATGTGGTTACCCGTGTGGCTGATTTCCTGAGAGGACACAAGGTCATCAACGAGGTGTTAATAAAACCCAACGGTGCGCCGCTTCTGATCGGTGATGTCAAGAACCTGATCAACCTATGGCTCTCAGAACTGGGCGCTGAAAACCCCGAGGATACGATCTTTGCAATAGGCAAGGATGCCGGTGTTCCTCACAGCGGCGGTACCCCATCTGATCCGATCACCCTGGGAAGAACGATCGTCTTCGACATCTTCCCATGTGAAAAGGGCGGCGGTTATTTTTATGATTTTACGCGCACCTGGTGCCTGGGGTATGCCCCCAGCGAGGTTCAAAAGCTTTATGACCAGGTCAAATCCGTCTATGAGCAAGTTGTTCTGTCATTGGAAGCAAACCACAATGCTGGTGAGTTCCAGGATCGCACCTGTGACCTGTTTGAAGCAATGGGACATAAAACTATCCGTCAGGACCCATCCGTTGAGTCCGGTTATGTCCACTCTCTTGGCCATGGCGTCGGATTGAACATCCACGAAAAACCCTGGTTTGGCAGAAAAGATGACACCTCAAACGCGCTGGTACCCGGATCCGTTTTCACAATCGAACCCGGTCTGTATTATCCCGATCAAGGAATGGGCGTGCGTTTGGAAGATACGTATTTTGTGACGGATGAGGGAAAATTTGAGAAATTTGTCGATTATCCCATGGAATTGGTCCTGGAAATGAAAGGGTGAAATAATTATGTCTCTCCCCAGTGTAAGAATTCTTGGTATTGAAACATCTTGTGATGAAACTGCAGCGGCTGTGGTCAGTGATGGTCGGGTGATCCATTCCAGTGTGGTCGCCAGTCAGATGGAATTGCATGCCCAATACGGTGGTGTATTTCCCGAGCTGGCTTCACGCGAACACGTCAAAGCCATTTACCCCACCGTGGAACAGGCTTTGATCCAAGCCCATCTCAGCATCCAGGACATCGATGGAATCGCCGTCACGCAGGGACCCGGGCTGGCAGGCTCACTGGTGGTCGGAGTCAGCACTGCCAAAGCCCTGGCATTGGCAACTGGAAAGCCCTTGATCGGGTTGAACCATCTGGAGGGGCATATCTACTCATCCTGGCTCTACCAGGCGAATGAATCGCCCCATGAACCTCCCCGCTTTCCACTGATTGCCTTGCTGGTTTCAGGTGGGCATAGCGAGTTGATCCTGGTCAAAGACCATCTAGATTATCAACGCCTGGGCGGCACCCTCGACGATGCACCGGGTGAAGCCTTTGACAAAATTGCCCGCCTGCTTGATCTGCCCTACCCCGGTGGTCCGTCAATCCAGAACGCGAGCCTGAATGGCAACTCGAATGCATTTCCTTTCCCTCGTGCGATGCTTGAAGGCACCTGGGACTTTTCGTTTAGCGGCGTCAAAACAGCTGTTTTACGGGCGGTTGAGTCCCTACAATCCCAGGCAAGACCGCTGCCCATCGCTGATCTTGCTGCCAGTTTTCAGGCAGCCATTGTGGATGTGCTGGTTGAAAAAACCCTGGTGGCTGCTGAAGCCTTTGAAGTTCGTGAGATTATCGTTGCGGGCGGTGTTTCTGCAAACAAACGCCTCAGAGAGAAAATCCTGTCAGAAAGTAAAAGACCTGTCCACATCCCACCCCTCTACCTGTGCACCGATAACGCAGCGATGATCGCCGGCGCGGGTTATTTCCATTTTGCCAAAGATGATTTCAGCCCCCTGGATTTTGATGTCATGCCAACCTGGTTCCTTTCATAAGGATGCCTGTTTTATGTAACCAAACTTGGCTTAAATTCATCCAATGAGTGAAACAATATTATACGAAGCTATTGATCTCGAAGCTCTCCGACATAAGGATAAACACGCCTTTGTCCGGCTTGTTGATCAATACTCGGATCGAATCTACCGGGTTGGGCTGAAAATGCTTGGCACTGAACAGGATGCAGAGGATGTTCTCCAGGAAACCTTTATTAAAGCACTCAACAACATTGAAAAATTTGAAGGACGGTCAAAGTTATCAACCTGGCTCTATCGAATTGCCGTCAATGAATCGCTGATGCTGATCCGGAAACGAAAGGATACGCACATATCGCTTGATACAGACGTCGAAACGGATCAGAATGATCTCCTCCCCAGGCAAATCACGGATTGGTGCTGCTTACCAGAAAAAGAGTTGGTCAACAGCGAAACCCGTCAGCATATCAGGACAGCGATCGATGAACTTTCCATCGCAAACCGGGCTGTCTTTTTGCTGAGGGATGTGGAAGGTCTTTCGACCAAGGAAACAGCGGAGGTTTTGGACATCAGTAAGTCTGCGGTCAAAGTGCGGCTGATGCGAGCCCGGATGCAATTACGAGAGGATTTAACAGGTTTTTTTGCGCCAAGAATCCCGAAAGAGCAGCTATGAACCACGCACATCATTTGAATTGTAAAGACATTCTCGCAAACATGAATGATTATATTGATGGCGAATTGGAACAGTCCGTTTGTGAGGAAATTGAAGCACATGTAATGGACTGTCCAAACTGTACAATTGTTTTGAGTACCCTCAAAAAAACCATTCATATCTACCAGGTGGACGGACAAGAAACCCAAGTCCCTGATGATGTTCGTCAACGCCTGTTTAAAAATCTCAACCTGGACCAAACTGGAAAATAAGGTGAGTGCTGAACCACAAGAGACCAACCCTGATATCCGGCAAGGAAAAGCAGTCCAAGAAAATGCCGTATGCATCTTAATCCCGCCCCAAAGCCTCCGATTTGGGATGATCTGCCCCCGCTGCCATGCTGCAAAAATTGATTATGACGGCATGCTCAACCTTGTGTGTCCCAACTGCAGATTAACGGAAGCGGGTTCATGCACATGATAACACAACCCATTCCTCCGGCGGAGGAAAGAAAGGTAAACAATAATAATGAAAAGTAAAGTCGTTTGGAAGGGTGGATTATCCTTCACGGGTTCATCGGATGATGGATTTTTAGTTCCCTTAGATACCAACAAAGCCCTTGGTGGACACGAGGTGGGATTCAAGCCGCTCCAATTAATTGCGATTGGGCTGGTCGGATGCACCGGGATGGATGTGATTTCCATATTACTCAAGAAACGTCAGGAAGTAACAGATTTTGAAGTCGAAGCCCGGATTGAAAGGGCAGAAAGCCACCCGAAAGTCTTCGAAAAGATCGTTCTCACCTACACAGTGACAGGTAAGAATATTGATGCAGATGCTGTAAGCCGGGCTGTGGAGCTTTCTGAGACCAAGTACTGCCCCGCACAGGCGATGCTTGAAAAAAGTGCTGAGATCTCCCACGAGATTGTCATCAATAATATTGAGTGATTTGCTTAATCAAAATGACTCGGTTGGTAAGAATGTATTGTCTTATTTCGACAAAATCCTTCCATAGACGAGTGGATCTTGAGTTATGAACACAAAACCTGCTGGTTAGATTAGCAGAGCACATCTTCAAAATTCAATTGTATTGCTATACGAAAGAATTGGCAGGTGTGTTTATATTTTTAATCCAAACAATCAAGCTTCATCGTGGTCTGGGATCAAGCTTTCCACAAAACGAACATGATCGTTTTGATATGCGATCAGGCTGACCACGACGATTAACATCCCGCAGATAAAGATCAACATGGACATGCCTGCACCAGCCCCCGTCCCAAATATCGCACCAAAGAATGGCGCCAGCCTCCCATCCGATGTGGCTAACCCGGGCTCAAACACCCTATCAGCCAGCGGACCGGCAATCGCCATGGATATCGGGGACGTAATTTGGGCGACAAATCGCCGCACTGAAAAAACCCGCCCCTGCACCTCCGGCACAACTTTAGACTGCCAGATGGCTTGATTGGAGCCGTTGATCAGAGAACTGACAAACATGATCGAAAAGTTTCCAAGCACCCAGTATGGAACTGCCCGGCCTAACCCGATCACACCCAACCCCAGCAAACCGCTGATGAGCCAACCAAGCAAGACGCCATAGATCTTCTTTTTGGGTCCGCCCCATGCCGTCAGAAAAAAGCCGCCGACAAGCCCACCCAGTGCACCTGCAGACTGCACAGTTCCAAGGACCGTCGAGTCGCTTCCGGTAGATGCAAGAATCATCGGTGTGAATAAAGTAAACGCGACCGAAAAGAAGAAATTCCCGAAAAAGAATACAAGTTGTAAATAGAGCAGGCTTTTTCGATCAAGGATATATTGAAATCCATAAGCCAATTCCCGGAAGAAATGACCAGAAACCTTCTCCACGACCTTACGGACAGGTTCGGGGATAAACACAACCATCAAAAATGTCAGGGCGATCACCAGTGTGACAAGGTCGATGGCGATGATGCCTTTGACGCCAATCAGCGGAAGCAATATACCTGCTAGGATCGGCGCCAGGATCCCAACACCGGATTCCGCCATGGAAATCATTCCGCTGGTTCGTGCGTAATGCCTTTTGGGGACAAGCAATGTGATCGCTGCGGAATAAGCCGGCCATTGAAAAGCTCCAAAAATTCCGCCAATAACACCGGTGATATACAGGTGCCAGATTTCTAATTTGCCAGACAGCATCAAGATAAATATTGTCAGGGTCACGATGCCTGCCCCGATATCACTCAATGCCATCACCAGCTTACGGTTCCACCGGTCCACCAGAACACCGGCAAAGGGCGAAAAAACGATCAGCGGTGCAAACGAGAAAAGCCCAACAAGAGCTAAGGGCGTGGCCTGGTTGGTCTTTTCCCATGCCCAAATGCTCATCGCAAAATGGGTCATCTGGGAACCGATCATTGAAAAGACCTGCCCCACCCAAATGAAAATAAATCCGCGCAATCCTGAGAGTTTTAGATCTGTGTTCATACATCCTCACAATCGGATTAAAAACCAGAGAAAAGTGCTAAATGCCTGTACGATATACTTTCCAGGATGATAAAGAGCTTTTCACATTCAATCTGGATTTCTGGTAAAATCGACAAATAGAAACAATTTTTGGATGACCTATGAAAACATTGCGGTTCAACGCTCTTTTTCTCATTCTGTTAACCATAAGCTTGCTCATGGGATGTTCCCCAGGCAATCCTCCAGTTCCAACTGCAACCCATACCCCAACGATTGAAAACAGCAGTACGCCGACAGAAAGTCCTTCGCCAACGGCTTCGCCAACACCGACTCCAACACCGCTGCCGCTAAATGGACAGCAAACACAATATATTATCGATGCGACGATAGATTATTATAATCGTTTTGTGACTGTGGAAATTCAATCGACCTATACGAACAAAACAAATGTGCCTATCGACAACATCATATTTGTCGTCTATCCAACAATCTTCCAGGCTATTTACACCCGTTCAGTCACCATGAGCGATGGTGTCCCGGTCGAGAACTTCGAATGGTTAGGCCATCTGATGATCATTCAGCTTGAACAGCCGCTGCAACCCGGTGAGAAAATTAAATTTACCCATGAATTTGAACTGTATATGCCGGATCGCGGCGGCGTCTTCAGCCATTCCGGAAAGCAGCTCAACCTTTCCTACTGGTTCCCATTTATTCCCCCCTATGACGAAAAAGAGGGCTGGCTTGCCCACGATCCCCAACTGGTCAACAGCAGTTTTGTGGGCGAATTCCTTGTATTCGAAGCTGCAGATTATGATGTGACGATAACCTTTACGGACCGGCGAGAGAATTTTATGATCGCTGCGCCTGCGTCGCCTCAGGAAAAAGAAGGGGGGATCAACTATCAATTGAGCCTTGCCAGAACCTTCACCCTTTCCATCAGCGACCAATTCGTACTTTACGAAAGACAGGTCAATGACACCACGATCCAATCTTTCGCATTAAAGGAGCACGACCGGGTTGGGGATGTCGTGGCAGATGTGGCTGTAGAAGCTTTCACGCTCTACTCAGAATTATATGGTCCCTACGATCGAGAGCTTTTGACAATTGTTGAATTCAATTCCGACATCGGAATGGAATTTGACGGGCTCATTTTCCTGAGTCCCTATTTTTACAATCTTTACCCCGGCACCCCTCAATCCAACATCCACGTGTACACTGCGCATGAGATCGCCCATCAATGGTTTTTCAGCCAGGTGGGCAATGACCAGGCGATGGAGCCCTGGTTAGATGAAGCCTTTGCTACTTTTTCAGAAAGAATTTTTTACGAAACCTACTACCCGGAACACCTTGATTGGTACTGGGAAAACTACATTACGATGCATAACCCGCATGGAGATATTGATATCAACATTTATTTTGGCGGTGACATCTTCGAATATCGGGATATTATCTATCGAAACGGTGCACTTTTCCTCCACGATTTGCGCGACTCACTTGGCGACGAGGCTTTCTTCGGTTTCATTCAGGATTATATTCGTACCTATCGTTACGAAATTGCCACAACAAAAGACTTCTTCAATCTTCTACTTAATGCTACGGATGCCGATCTGAATCCCATATTTGAGGAATATTTCTCTGTCATACCAGAAATCACACCCTGAGCCGATCCAACCTGCGCATCCTGTCCCTGGAATCCGATCACGGAGCCAGATTTGCCACCTTTTTCAGGATAGAGTATTAATTAACCAGATTAACCACGCTTAACTTGCTTCTTGACACCGTTGATGACTGTGTTAAGTTGCTTTTGGTACAAAATTATGGAAAATAAAAATAATTCCGACCTAATCGTAACAACAAGCCTCACGCCTGAAGGTGATCATCAGGCAGATGAAGATTTGGTTTCACAACAAGCCGATTTTAAAGCCGGTTCAAAAACAGGTTTCTTTGCCAATCCGAATTTCCTAAAAATCGGCTCTTACATTCTCACTTTTATCGTGGTTGTCCTTGCGGTATGGGGAATTGGATCTCTGATCGTCAATTCATCAGAGGCATCTCCTGAGGTAACGCCAACATCCACTTACAAAGTTACTGAGTTATCGAATCAGGTGCCAACCCCGATTTTTTCTTCAAATATCCCGGCAAGCGGTGTTGTCCGAATCTCTGAAATTGAGAATATTACGCCAAGAAAAGTTGAAAATCGTCAAGAAATTACATCTTATCAAGTCCAATCTGGGGATACCATTTTTGGAATTGCTGAGAAATTCGGATTGACACCTGAGACTGTCTTGTGGTCCAATCGTTACATCATTGGGGACACTCCTGATGGGTTGGTGCCCGGCATCGAACTGGTTATCCTGCCTGAAAATGGCGTCTATCATATGTGGTCCGAAGGTGAAGGGTTAAATGGTGTTGCCGAATTTTATGGTGTGGACCCGGATGTGATCGTCAATTACCCTCTGAACGGTTTAAATCCAAATACGATTGGCAATTATGCCAACCCCAAAATCGAACCAGGGAAAATGCTGGTCGTTCCAAGCGGAACCCGACCAACTGTAGCCTGGGTTGTCGCCCGAGATGAAGCGGCATCGGGCAGCTCTTACCTTGGTCCTGGCGCTTGCGGCGGCATCATCTACGGCAATGTCGGCACTGGCACCTTCACCTGGCCGACAACAGCGACCTGGCTTTCAGGTTATGATTACACACCCCCAGTCCACAACGGTTTGGATTTCGATGGCGATTTTGGCAGCCCAATTTATGCTTCGGATACCGGCGTGATCGTCTATTCGGGATGGTCTGACCGTGGTTACGGCAACCTGATTGTGGTGGATCACGATGATGGCTGGCAAACATTCTATGCGCATTTGCTGGATGGCACCATGCTCGCATGTGGATCAAACGTCCAGAAAGGACAGTTGATCGCCTCCATGGGTAGCACTGGTAATTCATCAGGCCCTCACCTGCACTTTGAGCTGCGCCTGGGGGGACACCCGATGAACCCCTGGCAGTTTCTTAATTAGCGAGAAGAATAACCAAAAATTAAATGCAGCCGTACGGCTGCATTTTTTTATCGATAACGAATAAGAAACATGTGTTTAAAATTGAGGGGAACTCTGAAATATACAGCCTATACAAACCTTATGGTTCAATCACCGTTTCACAGGGGATCATGCTGCGATTGTCAGGATTTGAGTTGGCAATGATTTCCATATCATCTTTAACCAGCCAGCCCTGGTAAGGTTCCTCACCCCGGACCGGACGCCATCCCGAAAGAACGAAAGGAATCACGCCATCTGCTGTCATCCACTCCCCATTGTATTTTCGGGCAACATGAATATGTGTACCTGTCGAACGGCCGCCTTCACAGGAAGGGTGGCCAATCGGTTCACCGGCTTTGACGACCGTCCCAACAGGGATGCGATCCTGTTCGGCTATATGCAAATAAAATACAGCCCAACCGGTACGGTCATCGCCATCTCCATCCAGGTCAAGCACGAGAAATCCCTCGCCATCCCGGGCAATGACGCCATCGGATACCGCTGTTGACCATTCTGAGGAGACCAAACAGCCTGTAACGGTTGAAGGCGGCGCAAAATCAATCGCTGACCAGGGTGCCATACTACCCCAACCAGTATGCGGTCCGCCAGTATATGCCCAAACCGTATCCATTTCATAGGGCAGCTGCATTTCAGGTTGGGTCAAAGAGCCAGGGATATGCGGCTCAACAACCCATGGGTCACCAAAAAGGTTCTGATAAACCCGTGAAAATCCGTCAGGTCCAATGGCAAAATGAAAGGCATCGGCATCCAGTGTCTGAGAAAAGAAATACTGCAAAGAAACCGTAGCGGCGTTCTGCCAGGGATCCGGGCGGATCAGGGAGCCATCTTTCAAATCGAATTCAAGTAAATCACCCTCTCGCCACCGGTAATAGCCATCATTGAGGATGTTGGCAGCATAAGATAATTGAAGATAAACCCCGGTCCAATAGTTTGATTCCAATCCCAAAACATTGGTCTCATCGGACGGTGATAAGAAAAGATCAGAAAACGCCCCACCCTGATATTCCAACAAAGCCATGAGTATTTTCGGGCTGATTGAATATTGCATCGCAATATAATTTAGGATTTCAGCTGCTGAACGAGTCCCTTCAAATGCCCATGCCCGGTAATTCGAAAGCCATCCTAAATGCTGTGAAAGAAAAGCTTGTGAATCGAATTGAGCTGCGTCCGGTCCATTGATAAAAACAGCATCCGGAAGCATCTGAAAGGGCGTTCCCCACAGGGCACGATAGTAGATTGGGATTTGAATGGGCATACCCGGGGGCATGGTTGTGGCATCTTGGGGAATAAAGGTGTTGGCTTCCCTAATTTCTTCAACACTTGTATTAAACCGGACAGCAAGCACATCCAGGGTATCCCCGGTCTGCGAATTGTATTCCACCAATTCACCTGGCTCATAAGCCGGCCGGGTAGGATAAGGCGTCATCTCGGGGAGCGAAGATCCCTCTTCCTCTCCCGATGCAGTCGGCAGGATCAGCGTAGGCTGCACCGTGGGCGAACATGCCGCCAAAAACAGGATCATGATCAAAAGAATGTAGATTTGTTTGCTTTTCATAATAAATATGGGATCACCAACCAGGATATCCCATTATTGTAATTGTAGTGGTAATTTCTATACGTCAATATTACAAGATCAAAGCATACTTTAGCGGATAAAAAATGTCCAGTATGCGGTGAGTTCGATCTGAAGATTAACCCTAAACCTTACTCTTCCCGGGTAAGCTGCGTATCATAGGTGCTGGCTGTGTTGGCGTAGATGATCTGATCCCCTTTAACCAGCCAGCCTTTATAGGCAACCGTGCCAGCTTTGGTTTCCCATCCACTCAGCGTAAAGGGCAAAGGACCATCTGCAGGCACCCATTCCCCATTATAACGACGCGCCAGGTGCACATGGGTACCTGTCGATCGCCCACCAAGGCATGATGCATGCCCAACCCGATCGCCAATGTTCACCCAGGTTCCAAGTGGGATGCGATCCTCATCCGCAATGTGCAGATAGAGCAATGTCCAACCAGTCTGTTCATGACCATCATCGTCCTGATCAATCACCACAACGCCATTACCTGAGCGGATCACCCTTCCAGCCATTGAGGCGACAACCCACTTTTCGGAGACATAACAACCTGTTTTGTCGCTGGCAGGTGCAAAGTCGATCGCTGCCCAGACATCCGCCGAACTCCAGGCTGCATGCGGACCGCCTGTAAAGGCCCAGATATGATTAGGTTCAAAGGGCAGGATCATTTCAGGTTGGACGGTGTCTACCGGGATCAGAGGCTCGACCTCCTGCGCCCGAATCCATGGATTATCGAACATTGACTCAAACAATGCCAGGAAATTTTCTTCACCGTAAAGTTCAACTGCCCAATCCTGGTAATCGTACAGGTTGGCAAAAGCATTCATCAATCCAACCGATCCTGCGTTTAATTGCGGAGCCAAACGCAATTCTGTGCCATCCTGAAAATTGATCACCAGACGCCTGCCTTCGCGCCATCCGAAGTATCCTTCCATGATTTTGGTGGCAAACCAGGCGGATTGAAGATAAAGATCCTTGCGCATTTCAATGACATATCCCATAGGATAGTGCATGGCGGTCTTATTTTCTGGGTCGGGAAAACCATAAACCCAACCGGATTGGTATTCAAGAAAAGCCAATAAAAGCCGTGGATTGACAGAATATTCCAGAGCGACTCTGGCAATGATATCTGCCCCAGAGGTCCAACCGGTTGATGCCAGATATTCCTCATACTCAGAGAGATAACCGCCTGCTGCATCGATGAAACCCTGTATATCAAAACTTATGGTTGATGGAGAGAAGGTAACCTCGCTGTCGGGAAGTAGTTTTTGCCTGGAACTGGTCTCTTCCAGTTTGTTGGGAATAACCAAAAGTATGCCGGGATTCAGGAGTCTTTTCTTTTCAAGCGATTCTGGTGAAGTGATCTCGTTCATATCAACACCAAAACGTTTGCTGACCATAGGAAGGCTGTCGCCGGCAATCGTATAATATAAAACATGGGTATCATCGCTGGGGGGAACAATTTGACCCTGGGTCGGGAGCGGCAAATCTGGAAGTTGTTCTTCCAAACTGGCTTGCGGCACCTCGGTTGCTGTGCTTACAGCCTCTGTTTTCACGATCTCAGGTGTCGATGTCACATGTTCAGCCAAACTGACTTCGGCAATGTTCCCCGGCGCAAGAACGGGATATGCAAGGCTGCTGCAAACTGCAACAGCCAATACCAGCGCGGTGGTTAAAAGTATTCCCAACCTTCGCAAACGACGCTTGAAGTAGCGTTCTCTAGCGCTCAATGGCGTTGATCGGCGCGCGCCCATTCCAAGCCTCCAAAGTTACATCTCCCTTAACAAGGTAACCATCATATTCAACCCCATAACCCATGGATATCCATCCATCAAGATCAAGTGGAAGGTCACCATCCGCAGTGATCCATTCTCCATTATACCGCCGTGCAATATGCAAATGTGTACCCGTTGAAAAACCACCTTCACATGAAGGATGTCCAACTCGGTCCCCTGCTTCTAACATGGTTCCCGTTTCAACTCGTTCCCAGGTGTCGATGTGCATATATAGGATAGACCACCCCGTTTGCCAAACGCCGTCGCCATCCAGATCCTGGATGACCGCGCCGTGATCGGAATAGACGATCTCACCCGGTGCCGATGCTGTCACCCATGCTGCACTGGGGAAACAACCAAGTGCATCTCCCGGTGGTGCAAAATCGATCGCTGCCCAGGCAGAACCGGTGTCCCATCCACCATGGGGTCCCCCAGTATACGACCAGACAGCTCCAATTTCAAATGGTAGCTGCAACTCAGGCTGGGTCAGATCTTTGGGCACCATCGGCTCGAAAGTGAAATCAAATGGATATCCAAAGAAGCGGTAAAACGACGCATAAATACCTTCGTCCGAAACAGAATGTTCCCATGTATTCCTTGTTGTCAAAAATCGCATCAAGTTCATCACGCCAGCCGTTCCGGGGTTAATCGTCGGTTCAACCTGGATTGCACTCCCATCAGATAAGATCCACGCGCTGATGGCGTTGATCTTCCACAGGTAATAACCCTCATTCAAAAGATTTGATGCCCAGGCAAGCTGTTTATACAATCCTTCACGATAGACTTCATAATAACGCATTGGATAAATCAAAGTCTCACTTGGGGGATTTGATTTCGTTACCCATCCACTCTGATACTCTAAAACGGATAACAAAAGACGGGGGTTGATGGAATATTCCAAAGCAACCCGGGCAACGATTTCGCTTCCGCTCATCGTAACGCCATCCACGATTTCGGTGTAAACGGAAAGATACCCGGCGCGTTGATTGACAAATCCCTCCACATCGAATTCAGCATTGGAGGGGCTGTTCACAAGTTCCGAATCAGGAATGATCTTAAAAGCAGTGGCGACATCTTCCAAAGATGGTGGGGGAATCATAATTACCTGCCCGACTTCAATTAAATTCGGGTTTTGGATGTTATTCAACGCAATGATTTGATCAACAGACACCTGATGCCTTTGGGCAATGCTCCGCAGAAAATCACCCTTCTGAATGGTGTAAGTGATGGTTTCATCGCGTTGGGTTGGCATCACAATTGGTGGGTTGGGCGTGGGGGTTATGCTTGGCGGCGGTAATGTGGGCTCTTCCCCACCCCCAATTAAATCATTCGTCGGGGTCAGTATTTGTGTATATGATTCATTCGCGTCTGAAACGGACCAGGGTTTTGCCCCCGGACCGGGTTTATAACAACTGCTCAGGAGAATGCTTCCAATGATAAAAACAAAAGCCCACGTTAATTTTCGCAAATTACTCTCCTGATAAATCCTGACAATAAACAGATAAAAATTCCATCTCAAATGATTTTACTTCTTCTGCGTACTGACGCGCTTCCTCACCGATCAAAATTGATTCTTCAAGCGCTCCCAAAGCCGCGGTTGACCAGTACCGAGGTAGCACCATCAAAGGATCATCAACAGCCATCTCCGATTCGCCAAGTGGTACCCAATTAAACATCACCGGTCCACGAGAGTAAGCTGTAAATCCGACCTGGTAACCTGCCTCATGCGCCAGATCAATTGCCGTTTGGGTAAAATTGCCCCCAGACCAGATATGCGCCTGGGGTGCCAGACCTATGCGTTCCTCGATCAATTCCATCGGGCGAAAAAGCTCCTCTTCGATAACATCCGTTGGCGTGTGATCTTGAATATAAACGGAATTGTGCCCGTGGGATTGGATATCCAGACGATTTGATTCTGCCAGGTTTTCAATCTCATGCCACCATACTTCGTCGTAAGATTGATCTCGGGTCAGCCAGGCTAAAGTTAATGTCCAGTTATTCAATTCAAGGTAAGGCATAAATAATCTTGTCACCCCTGGACGCCGATCATCCAGGATCAAGATCATGGAACGTTCTGGAATTTTCTCGTTGGTTTCAAGAAACCCGATCAATTGATCAATCGTGATCGTTGAAAAGCCTAATTGATTTGCTCTTGCCATAAAATACTCAAAATATTCCATAGAAATTGTCGTCGAATCCTTGATCACCCGGCCGGGTTGTGCTACCGAATGAAACATAATAGGTACAACAATCGTGCCAGGTTGGCTTTTATCCTGATCCCACCGATTCGCAAGATAAGCACATGGATCATCCAAATAGGCGGCAGGTACAATCCCCTTCAATGTATATTCTGACAAAAAGGAATCCAATACTGCCGGCGTAGGCGTGACCGTAGGCGGCACTGGTGTTTGGGTTGCTGTCGCCGTAGGTGTCAAGGTTGGACTCGGGCTCAAAGTCACTGAGGGGGTGAGGCTTGGATTTAATCCTTCTTCTGGCTCTCTGATCGCTCGTGATGATTGAACCTGGCGATCGGTTATCAATGGACTTGAGCAAGAAATAAGAAGGAGGACTGATATAAAAAGAAAAAGAAGCGTGCGTTTTTTCAATACTTGATATCCGAATCAAAACAATAAGTGAATCAATTATACCGAAACCTGCCCATTGATGTTAGTTACCCGAAGTTTTGGAAAATTAAGGTAAAATAGAATAATCTGTTTATAGTTCACATTCTTCTTGAGAGAGGACGATATGAAAAAATTCGTTTGGCCCCTACTCATCATTTTCTTTTTATTTGGCGGTCTTGCCGCCATTCTGATTGGACAAGTTGCCTTCCCACTTGAAGTACGACCCGAATCTGTGCAGGCGATCAGCGAGAAGTGGAACACAGCTGGCCACTCAGATAGGGAATCAGAGTCATTTGTTCACTGGGATGAAGATGACCCACCAGAAGTTCCGACTAATTGTGCTAAATGCCACAGCGAACATGGCTATCTTGATTATCTCGGTGAGGACGGCACTGAAGCATATGTGGTTGATAATCCATCTCCGATTGGCTCGCTTGTGAGCTGTTTGGTGTGTCATAACACAAGTGCACATGAAAAAGACACCGCCCTTTTCCCTTCAGGTGCTGAAATTGACGGATTGGGTATGACCGCCAACTGTACCGAGTGTCACCAGGGTAGACGTTCAGGTCTGGATGTTTCAGACGCAATCGTGGACCTTCCGGAAGATGAAATTAATGAAGAGCTCGGCTTCATCAATATTCACTACATGGTCGGCGGTGCAACCCGCTTTGGAAGTGATGCGGCTGCGGGGTACCAATACCCCAACAAAACCTATGATGGCTTCTTTCCCCATGTCAATGATTTTCGGCTCTGTACAGACTGTCATGACCCGCATTCCACAGCTATCACACCCAGTGAATGTGCATCCTGCCATTCAGCGGTTACAGATTTAGGAACCTTGCGAGACATCAGAGAAGAAGATACACCTGATTATGATGGTGATGGAAATGTGACTGAAGGTGTCCATTTTGAAATTGCTACCATTCACGAACTGCTCCTCTCAGCCATTCAAGACTATGCCGTTGAGGTTATCGGTGAGCCGATTGTGTACACCTATCGCAATCCCCAATGGGTGATTGATACCAATGCCAACGGATTGGCTGACAATGATGAGATCAGCCGCGATAATACTTATCCGAGCTGGACGCCCAGGCTGGTAAAGGCAACCTACAATTACCATCTCGTTGTTGAATCCGCAGGCGGTTTTGCCCACAACCCCAGGTATGTCATCCAGCTTCTGGTAGATACCATCGAAGACTTATCAGAAGTGGTTACAATCGACACTTCTAACCTGATCCGACCGTAACACAACTTATTCAAATGAATCAAAAAGGAATCACATTTAGAGTGGTTCCTTTTCTTTATTAAGTAGATCGGGTTGCTTTTTAGAATCCGATTAAAACAGTCCTGTTTGAATCGCACCAAACAGCAGCGCAAAAACCACGCACAACAGAACCGTTAAAATCACAAAGCCTCTTTGAATTTTGTTCGAGATGTCCATAATCTCATTCACTTTCATGCCATTTCATATTTTTCAGAAGAAATATTTACCGAAGGAATACCCAATCCTTTTAATGCACCTTCAACCGCCTGGATCATCGGCATTGGACCGCAAAGGAAGAACAGGTATTCCCACTCCTTGTAATCATCTGGAAGATGGCGTTTTAGAATATCTGCAGTAATAAATCCCTTTTCACCTTCCCATCCCTCAGGCGGTTGCTCCAGCACATGGACAACCTTCAGGTCAATTTCCTTTTGAATTTCTTCCAGTTCTTCTAAATAAATCACAGAATCCAATGTGGGATTACCATAGAAGAACATCACATGTTCTTCTCGGCCTCGATCTTTCATCGTACGCAAGATGCTGAGCACCGGT
>DAINBD010000001.1:55020-56384 GCA_036733105.1 Candidatus Brevefilum sp.
TCCGCCGGCAATTAGCACCAGGTTTCGATGATAATGTTCATCAAGATTGAAGTTGCCGTAAGGACCATCAACATAGATTGTCTCACCTGGTTTCAGTTGTTTGATTGTGCTGGTAAAATCTCCCAATTCCTTAATCGTAAAACCAATGATTTCGTCGTCTCGATTGGAGCTTGTGGAAATTGAAAAAGGGTTTTCCTGGAAAATGAATGGGGATTCCGTTGTGATCCAGGCGAATTGCCCGGCTGAAAATTTAAATCCTTTATGGTTCAATGGCTTCACATACAAAGACCAGGAGTCGCCGCGTTCCGCAATAACTTTTTCAACCACGTAAGGACGCCTTAACATCACAATCGGCCTGACCACCCGGATATAAAAGATGATCAAAACCCAAATCCCTGTCAGAGTCAGCCACAATACCTTCTGATAGGGAAGGGACATGTAGTAATTCACCTTGAACATATGATAGATCCCAAGCCCAATAGCAAGAAATGCTAATCCATCATGGATCCAGCGCCAAATATCGTACTTGATCGTCATCACCTCACGCCACACAGACGTAATTATCAATACGAACATCGCAAAGACCGCAAAAATACCAAACCGCACCCGCCAGGGCGTTGTAAACAGATTTAACAAACGCAAAGAATTGGGATTGTTGATGAACAACAAAATGGGATGCACAAGGATAACAATGAATGTAAAAATGGATAACTTGTGATGGATATTATACAAAGTTTCCATGGGAAAGGCTCTTGTAAAGAACTTAATCCTTGAAGTGGGGATTGTTTGTAATCCTAACAGAGCCATCCCCAAAAATCCTAATGCCACTGAAACCTCTCTGAGGAATTCCCGTCCCTCGGGTTTGGGTAAGATGATCAAAAGTGCAAGCGGCAAAAATACCATTAAGATATAGAGAACAAGCCAGAGATAGATTTGGGTGGTTTTTTTCAAATTTCACGCCCTTTCTTTTTTACAAGAGACACCAATAAACGAACCTTGGTTATTTGAAATCTTATACTTATAAATTTTACCTGAAAAATTAAAATACCGATTTACGGAATTTTTCAGTTTTCATATCAACTAAACTGTATCCAAACAAAGACAAAGATTTAATTGTGTCAAAATTCATCTCTCATAACAGCCGCTCTCACATCTACAACATCAGCCCCTTTCCTCCAATGATTTGGTTGACAAATTTATGATTTTGGATAGAATAAAGACCAATCGCCGAAGTGGCGGAACTGGCAGACGCGCTACGTTCAGGGCGTAGTGAGCTTTGGGCTCATGAGGGTTCAAATCCCTCCTTCGGCATAACCCCACACGATCTATGTGGGGTTTTGTTTATCAGGTCACTTTAAAAAAAT
>DAINBD010000002.1:0-49102 GCA_036733105.1 Candidatus Brevefilum sp.
TTTTATTTGAGGCAACCATCAGATTAAAGTAAGCTTTTCTATTGAGGCACTACGTTTATGACCTCTGAAAAACCCGGAATAAAATCTCTAAACCAGCTCAATCTGATCGTTAAAGATTATGCTTATCAACCTGGTCGAACTGGAAAATTTCCCCAAACAACGCTCGCAAATCATTGACGATAAACGGCACGCCAAACGCAAGGTGCGTAATGTAAGCAGCTCCACCCCAATAAAAAAGCACTCTGCTGTATGGCATTTCCATGCCCCCCATATTTTCGGGCATCCCCAATTGCCGCTTGATAAGGTTTTCAATCCACCGTGCGAATCCTTCCTTCCACTCCTGCCAGACCATATATTCATAATCATGGCGCCCCAAATATGTTCTTAATTCATTGCGCATTTTCATGATCTCAGCCGGATCGTGGCGTTCAATACCTTTCAGAAATGCAGAATAACCATGAATGAAATTTTTCGAATGATAGGGGAATGGATGTTGGATTTCCCACATAAAATCCCCCACCTCCTGTGCCTTCCTGGCGATATCCAGGCTCATCTTCAAGTCTTGTTCACAGGTCTCAAACTGGTAGCAATGCACAAACTCATGCAATATCGTGATATATCCGTCAGTCGAATCGAAAACATCAGGGGACACCACACATGCAATTCGACTGTCATAATCCTCTAATGGGAATGCAGCCCGAATCCCCTTGGGGATAGGCATCGGGAACTGGATTTGCCTGACAAAGTGATACCTCTCATCTTCAGTGTTGAAATCATGAATCAATAATTGATCCTTCTCAACAATTGCTACAGGATAGGATTGAACTAAAGCGGGATTCAATCCAGAGACTTGCCGTTGGATACGGATCAACCTGTCAAACGCATCGTCAAAATATGAGGTCATCAGATTCTCCATACTTTCTTGCATTCCGATTTAATTGTAATCGGCTTTTCTGCAACGTTGGATGGATGATCAAATCTGAAACACATCTGACTTTTTGCGGACTCACATGTCTCACCCAATGGTAAAATCACATTGAATCTGAATTCAAGAGGAGTGAACCATGCCTGAAGTTGTCATTATTGATGCCCTGAGAACCCCCATCGGAAACCTGGGCGGCAGTCTATCCGCCATCCGCCCTGATGACTTGGCGGCGATGATCATCAAAGCCATCGTCGAAAGGAACCAGCTCGATTCCAGCCTGATCGAAGAGGTCTATTTAGGATGCGCCAACCAGGCTGGCGAGGATAATCGCAATGTTGCGCGGATGGCAGCCTTGCTGGCAGGTTTACCAGATTCTGTGCCTGGCGTCACCATCAACCGTCTGTGCGCATCGGGACTGACCGCCATCAACATGGCAGCCCGAAGCATCAAGGTCGGGGATGGGGATGTTTTCCTGGCCGGTGGCGTGGAAAGCATGAGCCGGGCACCCTATGCCCTGCCTAAACCAGAAAATCTAATCGGGAACCTGACCGCTTATGACACAACCCTGGGTTGGCGTTTTATCAACCCGAAAATGGACGCTTTACATGGGACACACCCATTAGGGATCACGGCGGAAAATATTGCCGAGTTAAAGGGCATTTCCCGGGAAGCCCAGGATCGTTTTGCGCTTGCCAGCCATCAAAGAGCTATCTCAGCCATTGATTCTGGTAAATTTGCAGAGGAAATCCTCCCCATCCCCATTCCTCAACGGAAAGGTGAACCCCTCCTCTTCGACACCGATGAACGCCCGCGCAGGGATACCACTTATGAAGCCCTCAGCCGCTTGCGTCCGGCCTTCAAAGAGAACGGCACGGTGACAGCAGGGAACAGCTCAGGTTTAAACGATGGTGCGGCAATCTTACTGCTCATGAGCGACAGTAAAGCACGCGAATTAAACCTGAAGCCCATGGCGCGCATCGTGAGCATGGCATCCGCCGGCGTCCCCCCAAGGGTCATGGGGCTGGGTCCGATCCCGGCAACCCAAAAAGCCCTCAAGCGGGCAGGGCTGAGTATAAGCGATATTCAGTTGATTGAACTTAATGAAGCCTTTGCTGCACAAGCCCTGGCAGTCATGGAAGAACTGAGCCTGCCGCATGAGATCACCAATGTCAACGGCGGCGCTGTCGCCCTGGGACATCCTCTGGGATGCTCGGGGGCACGGATTATGACCACCTTGTTTTACGAAATGAGAAGGCGGGCAGGATCGGCAAATTTGCCCTTCTACGGTTTGGCATCCCTATGCGTGGGGGTCGGTCAGGGAGAAAGCACCATTATTGAATGGATCGGCTGAAAGGGGCGGTTAATCCGATTCTTTCGCCAACGAACTGACCATCAATTCCTGGATGCGTCCGACCATGCTGACGGGATCGGGGTGCAGACCTTCGATCAACAAAGCATTTTCAAAGAGCTGTTCAACGATCAGTTTGAACTTTGGAGCACTCTCCGGCAGTGATGCTAACCCAGCAATGATCCTGTGATGTGGGTTGAGTTCCAATACTTTCTTAGGCATCTCAAATTTTTTATCCATCATCTGGTAAACGCGTTGCAGGGATTGGTCTGGCGCACCCTCCGGGTCGATCAATCGGGCAGGTGAATCGGACAGACGTGAAGTCGTCCGCACATCGCTCACCCTCTCACCCAACACATTCTTGATGCGTGTCACCATATCGGTGATCGCCCCCTCCTCAAGGGCAGCAGCGCCTTCAACTTCTCCCTCCTCTGTTTCATCCGCTGGCAGATCAGCATTGACAATATTCACCAAAGGATGCCCCTCAAATTCCTTCATCTGCAGCAGCATAAAGGGATCAACAGGCTCCGCCAATACCAGCACCTCGATATCTGCCTTACGGAATGCGTCCATATGAGGACTGAAATGGACCGCGCTGGGATCTTCGCCCAAGAAATAATAGATATCCTTTTGATCTGGTTTCACCCGTTCAAGATAAGTCTTCAAGGATGTCCACTCATGGATATCTTTATCCGTATGAAACCGCAGGAGCGGAAAGATCTTTTCAGGCTCATCTTGCTCAATCGCAACACCCTCCTTTAGAAGCCCGCCATAGGCTTCCCAAAAGGTGGCATACTGATCTGGTTTTTCATCGCCAAGCTGCTTTAACATATCAAAAACCTTGCCCGTCACCAAGCGTTTGAGGTGCCCCATAATTCTGTTGCTTTGAACGCTTTCCCGCGAAACATTCAGGGGAAGGTCCTCGGAATCCACCACACCCTGGATAAAGTTCAGGTAAGGCGGGAGTAAATCCGTACAAAACTCCTGGA
Source organism: Candidatus Brevefilum sp. (assembly GCA_036733105.1). Lineage (GTDB taxonomy): Bacteria > Chloroflexota > Anaerolineae > Anaerolineales > Anaerolineaceae > Brevifilum. The sequence goes on from DAINBD010000002.1 coordinate 3,263, forward strand.
TGAGCACCTTGTGGGCATAGAGCTTCAACCCCGGCTCTTTGCGGGGTGAAAAGACCAGGTTTTGGGGATTTTTGGGAACATACAAAAGCGCATACATCTGGACAGGTGCATCCACCAGCATATGTTCATACACCAGGGGATCGTTGAAATCCAGTGTCAGTTGTTTATAAAATTCCTGATAAGCACCCGGTTCTAATTCGCGCGGATTTTGGCGCCAGAGGGCTGTTTGGCGGTTGATTGGTGTTGTTGAATCGCCAAGATAGATTGGATATTGAACGAAATCAGAATGGCGCTTGATCACCTGCCTGAGACTGGATTCATCCAGGAATTCATCAGCATCTTTTTTCAGTGTAATCCGAACCTCTGTACCGCGCTTTTCCCGATCAGCCTGCTCAAGCCGATATGTATCCTCACCGCTTGCAATCCAAGCGGTTGCTTCGCTTCCTTGTTGGTAGGAACGTGAAATCACCTGGATCGAATCCGCAACCATAAAGGCAGAATAGAAACCTACGCCAAATTGACCGATAATATCCGAAATATTCCGGTCGGTCTGCCTGGCGGCTTCAACGAAAGCCTTCGCGCCAGAATGGGCAATCGTCCCTAGGTTTTCCACCAGCTCATCGCGTGTCATCCCGATGCCTGTGTCTTCAATTACCAACAGGTTTTGCGCTTTATCCGTTCGGATCCGAATCTCCGGGGGAGCCTCTGGATTCAGCACATCACGTTCCGTCAGCATGACATAGTCCAACCGCGCCAGGGCATCTGAAGCGTTGGAGATCAATTCACGCAAGAAAATCTCGCGTTCTGTATATAACGAATGAATCAAAATATTGAGCAGTTGTTGGGTCTCAGCCTTAAAGGGGATATCGCGCCCTTTCAATGTTTCAGATTGATCCGACATATCTATTTTCTCCCTTGTAAATTTTTATCGACTGATATTAATATAATCAAAATTAATCAGAATTCCATAAGAGAATTGCCTGATCAAAAAATGCTGCCAATTAGATTTTTCATCGTTCAAAACAAAAATTTATCCATAGAAAACCATCTTACAAAGCCACCAATTGATTGAACATACCTTCACCAAACAAAAAACTAATGATTCTTATCTCCAAAATTTATCAACGAATCATTAAATGTCGAATTTTCGTCTATAATAACAGAAAGCCAATAGAAGAAAGAAAACAATTCCATGAGCATTTGGGAATCGCTATTCGGACATCCTGCAATTCGCAACCTATCCCCCGAGCAAAAAAGAGATGTTAACCGCCTCCTGAAGGAACTTGTCAAAATTGGTGAGTTGGACGATTATCTTTCCCTTCAGCCCGGCGGTCCCTTTGATGTTCGCTGTCACCATACTGGGGCAAGAAGAATTGGAAAGCAATTGGACCAAATCGGGGGCTTGGACCTGATGCTTGCAGCCCGGTCCCATGTTAAACGTAAACTCAAAACAACCTTGGCGGAACATCTTGATTATTGCTGGCAGGATATTGGAGACTGGCTTCATTAAGAGTTGTTCAGGTCGCACTGAGAGCCTAAATGAGCTTCCATTACTATCAGATCAATGCTTTACCAACCTGAAATTTTTCCACCCAAAGGAAAGAACGATGACTGATCAAGAATATAATCCACAAACTGAAAAACCCCCACAACCCGAACTCGATGAAAAGGACGACCGATGGGAAAAACATGACCCACTGAGCTCAATCATCTGGGCATTGATCCTTATCTGGGCAGGCCTGGTCTTCCTTGCATCCAATCTGGGTTGGCTGGATATCGTTCAAAGCAAACTTCAAGGGATAGAACTGATATCGTTATCCGGATTCAATGCCTGGACACTGATTTTTATTGGTGCAGGATTGCTTATCTTTTTAGAAGCGATCATCCGCACCTTTGTCCCAGCTTATCACTCAACAACAGGTAAAAATTTCTTTCTGGCTGCAATCTTCCTGGGGATTGGTCTGGGCAGTATCTTTGGATGGCAGCTCATTTGGCCTGTGATCCTGATCGCGGTGGGCATTTCAGCCTTGGTCAGCGCATTGATCCAAAAGCGGGCGTAAAATCAGCACTTTTCAAGACTTTAGGACCATAATTTATCTATGCACTGATTCTATTCAAGTAAAAAGCTGCCCGGATTAGGCAGCTACAATTAAAACAGAAGCATACAAAAAGATATAACCGTTTTAAGTTAAATAAGAAGAAGACATCCCTGATTTTATAAAATTGTGTCAGGAACCTGTTTCAGGCTCTACTCGCTGCTGACGTCTGATTTCCAAAATCCCATACCATACCAACACCCCCACGGAGACCACAAAATAGGCGCTAAATAATGCTGCTTCAGCAAGGTACCCCAACACAGGCACGATCAAAAATGCCAAAACAACCTTTCCGAGCATCGCAAAAAAACTGACCCTCAGGGGCAGCTCTGCCTTCCCAAAGGAAAGCAGCAGGGTGCGATCCCAAAAGAAAATATTGGCGATCCCAAACCCAACCAGCAAGATCAGCAAAACCGGAAAAGCAGGGGCAAATCCCGCTTTGTAAATATAAATGGTGCGCCCAAAGAAGTTCCAGGGAGAAAACAGCAGTTGGCGCCCAAAAAGAAGCAGACCAAGCGCGACCGCACCTGTCCACACACCCGAGATCGCTGTGACACGTGCCAGCAGTGTCTTCAAGTTCGTCCACTGTTTTTTAGCAACATGGCGGATTATCTCAGGGAAGGTTGTGCTGATAAACGGCGTGATCGGCATCACCATCAGGTTGATGACCGCTAAAGCAACTTTAAAATATCCTGCTATGGAAGTATCAAAGAAGTAGCTGACCCAAAGAACCTCACTGTCGCGAGCCAGGATCGTCACCGTGCTGCTGAAATTGGAATTGACTGCAAAGCGAACCATCTCTTTGCGATCTGGCAGATTTCCGCTCATCGGTGTTCGCCACCAGTTTTTACCCAAGCTTTGCGGAAGCCAATGAAGGGCAAGTAAGACAGGGCCGATCCCCAGTACCATTTTCCCGGCGAGGTAAACCAGCATCACGGCAAAAATGCCACCCTTATTCAAGAAGACCATCAGGAATAAGCCAGCGGTTAGAATGCTTTGAAATAAGTTTAGCAGGGCTTGCGAACGGAAATGCCCGGTCACATGCAAAGCGCCAGTCGCCGTCTCTGCCATAACATTACCAAGAATGGCAATCCCATAGATCAAGAACAACGATCTGGTTGTAGGATCTTTGACAAAGACTGCCGCGCCCCACCCGGAGAGCAAAACCAATACGAAATACGCCAAAATGGATGTGCTCAGTTCTGCAAGGGCTGCCAATTTTAATACAGCCGCTGCTTCTTTTCGCTTTTCCTGTGCCAGGAAACCGCCCACATACCGGACGACAAAATCACCCATCCGAAATGAAAGCAACCGGTTGATGTTGGTCACAAAGCTGATCACCACACCCAACTCGCCAAAGCTGGCAACCCCCAATAAATTGGCTGTGAGGATGCTCAGGATTGCACTGATCACCTGGCTGCCAAACAAATAGGCTGAATTGCCAACGACCTTCTTCAGGGCAACATCTTTTCCCCATGTTTTCAAAGAAGCGAAAAAACCTTTCATGGGGTTTCTATCTGGCTTGCCCACTCGCGTTCCTGCATATACCAGTCAACCAGGTTTGTAATACCTTCATCAAGGGAAACCTGCGGTTCCCAACCGAGAATCTCTTTTGCTCGGGTGACATCAGCACTGTTTTCTCTTACATCTGCAGGGTGAAAAGGAGCATGAGTGATCATCGCTTTTTTGCCAATTTTCGCTTCAAGAATCCTGATCATCTCGTTGATCGAAATGACCTCGTGTCCCCCAAGGTTGATGACCTCGTAGCCCACAGGTTGGAGAGCTGCAATTGTCCCACGGGCAATATCATCAAGATATGAAAAACCCCGTGTCTGTTCACCATCTCCATTGACCACAACAGGTTGCGCTTCTGCAATCCATTTACAGAAACGGAACATGACCATTTGTGGGCGGCCTGCCGGGCCATACACTGTAAAATACCTGAGAACGGTTACATCAAGGCCGTACAAATGATGATAAGTATGTGTCATCGTCTCTGCAGCCTTTTTCGTCGCTGCGTAAGGTTGAAGTGGATGAGCAGTATCATCGCTTTCTTTGTAGGGTGGAGAGGAGCATTCCCCATAAACACTCGATGTTGATGCTAAAACGAATTTTGGAATATCTTGATGTCGGCAGAGTTCCAGCAAGTTCAAGGTGCCGGTCAGATTTGTATCAATATAGATCCAGGGATTGGAAAGGCTAAGCCTGGTTCCTGCCCAGGCTGCGAGGTTGATCACACCATCAACCTGATTTGGCAGCCATTCCTTCAAGCGATCAATAATGGATTTCTCAGAGATATCCCATTTTTGATAATGAAAACCCTCTTGCCCCTCTAATTTCCCGAGCCGATACACTTTCAGGCGGACATCATAGGCATCATTGATATTATCAATGCCATAAACAACATGCCCGGCATCTAAAAGAAATTGGGTTACTCGAGAACCAATAAAGCCTGCAACACCCGTTAGAAGGTAGGTCGCCATTATAATCGAACCACTTTCGGATTATTCTTACCAAGCGCGCCGAGAGCATTACGGGTATCCACAACCATCTTAGCTGCCTCAAGGATGGCGGGATAATCATATTGACTGTGGTTGGTGATGATTGCCACACAATCAGCCTGACACACCTCGGTCATCAGGTCTGCCACAGATTTCATCATCAAGTTTTCATGATCCAGTAATGGGATAAAAGGATCGTGATAAACAACATCTGCCCCTTTCTCCTGGAGAAGATGGATGACATCCAGCGCGGGAGATTCCCGAAGGTCGTCTATGTCTGGTTTATAAGCCACACCCAAGATTAAAACGCGGCTGCCATTCACAGCTTTTTGCTGCAGGTTAAGCGCATCCTGGATCTTTCCAAGCGTATACCGCGGCATTGAAGTGTTAATTTCGGAAGCCAATTCAATAAACCGTGCATTGTAATTTAGGGCTTTTAATTTCCAGGAAAGGTAGAGCGGATCGATGGGGATACAATGTCCGCCCAGACCGGGCCCTGGTGTGAATTTCATAAATCCAAATGGCTTGGTCGCAGCAGCATCGATCACTTCCCAAACATCTACGTGCAGACGATCGCACATGATCGCCAGCTCATTCACCAAACCGATATTGATCATTCGGAAGGTGTTTTCAAGGAGCTTTGCCATTTCAGCAACCTCGCACGTAGAGACAGGCACAACGGTGTCAATTGCCTGGCCATACCAGGTTGCAGCGACCTCGCCGCATTCAGCCGTGATCCCGCCGATCACCTTTGGCGTGTTGATGGTCGTCCAATCCTTACGACCAGGGTCAACTCGTTCTGGCGAAAAGGCTAAAAAGAAATCTTTACAAACCGAAAGACCGCTAATCGTTTCAAGCTCAGGTAAGACCATTTCACGGGTCGTCCCGGGATAGGTGCTGGATTCAAGAACGACCACCATACCTTTATGCAGATAGGGCGCCAGGGATTTGGTGGCAGAGACAATAAAGGAAAGGTCAGGGTCGCCCGTTTTGCGCAGTGGTGTCGGCACACATATCGAAACAGCATCCACATCTTTCAGAACAGAATAATCTGTGCTGGCAGAAAGTTTGCCGGATTTCACGAGGGATTCCACGCGTCCTTCATTCACATCGAGGATATAGCTCTCGCCACGGTTGATGGCTGCCACCTTCTCCTCAATCGGATCAACACCCACCACGGTAAATCCTGCCTGTGCAAAAACGACCGCAAGTGGCAGGCCAACGTATCCAAGTCCCACCACGCCAACCTTTGCTGTGCGATCGGTAAATTTCTTAATTAACGTTTCTTTGAGCTGATCCATAAGAATTTCCTTCAATAAAGGGTGAATTTCCAAAATAAAATTTTATCATATCCAGTAAATATTAACGATCAGCAATCCTTAGAAAAGCCTGAGCTGTTCAGCTGTACTGTCATCTGATTCATCATCATCTATTACAGTTTGGCTTTGAGCAATCACCTCGGGATTTGATCCCCGCGTTTCTTTTGCCTTTTGGATGAACTCTGGCAACTTTGCAAAATCGTCTTTGACAACTTCTCGTAGAGATGGTTGATGAAGTGCAGCAGCAGGGTGAAACATCGGCACAATCATCCGGTTACCAGACCAAATTGGCCTGCCGTGAATACTGCTGATCTTACCGTTGTTGATGTAATAGCTCATCGAAATCCGCCCCAATGTAATGATCACATCTGGATTAATCGCTGCAATTTGGCGATCCAGGTAATGCCGGCATGCCTCCAATTCCTCAGGCTGTGGATCGCGATTGCCGGGAGGACGACATTTGACCACATTGGTAATAAAAACATCCTCTCGTGCCATGCCAGCCTGGCTTAATAACTCATCTAAAAACTGACCGGCTGCTCCTACAAAGGGCAAACCCTGTTCATTTTCATGAAAACCCGGCCCTTCCCCGATGAATATCACAGATGTATTCGCACTACCGTTGCCAGGGACTGCGTTTTTTCGAGAATGATGCAGTTTACAACGGGTGCAAACCGCAACTTGTTGGGCAATTTCGTTAAGGATTTCTTCGGGTGTCAAGATTTACCTCCAGATGAAGATACCAAATTGATAGATAATGTTATCCGTTATTCGCCAGGTCGGCAAGTTGATTTTCATTCAAAAGTAAAAGATCCATCACGATCGCGTCCAAATGACTGTCCTCATAATAATTCTCCTTCCAACCAACTTCAGAAAAGCCCATGCTCTAATAAAGTCGTTGCGCGACCAGGTTGCTCTCTCTCACCTCAAGGGACACGCTCTTAATTCCTTCCTGAAGACAAAATATCAACCCGGATTTAAGCAACTTTCTTCCAATACCGGGCCTGCAATATCCGGGTCTAACAGCAAGCGTCCCAATATGGGCATCTGCCCCATGTAACCAGATGACAATGTCGCCAACAATACTCGTCTCACAACCATCTTCAATCCATTCTGCCACCCAGCAGTAGTTTTGGTTCTAATGTCTCAGTTCATACTCAAACGCTTCTTCTGGCCAGGGGGTGGGGAAAGAGACACGATCAATTTCGATGACCTGATCTAAATCGGAAGATGTCATATGTCGCAGTTTGGCCTGCGGATTTGATGGATTTTTCGCCATTTCAGGCTGGGATGGGATTATCAGCAGTACTCAGATAAATTGGTCCCAGGTTAACTGGATCATCAGCCTGGCCATTCATCAACTTCTCCCAGCCTAATTCAGCCAGGAACCCAGCTCGGCGCAGGCAATTTGCTGGTGATGAGATCACTGCATTTTTCCAGCGGCGACCAACAATTGCTCGTTCTATCCCAGAAAGCTCCCCACAAATGATGGTGGGTTCCTTAATGGATTTAACCAAATCCTTTGGGTCAATGACCGATGGATCAGACACTGCATGCCAGGCACCATTTGTCACCTTATAAGTGGCATAAGCCAGGCGAGATCTTCCTGCATGCAAAACAACAACCATCGGCTTCTCATCCAGGGGTTGCGCTGCAGCAACAATATCCAAAGATGACACACCTACCACCGGGATATTTAACCCTAGTGAAAACCCTTTTGCAGCGGCCAGGCCGATTCGAAGACTGGTAAAGGATCCGGGACCAATCGCAACAGCCAAACCTGTCAGATCATTGCTCTTTGTACCGGTTCTTTTAAAAAGCTCGCCGATAGCTGGTGCTAATTCCACCGTATGATGGTGTTGCGCCTGCCATGTTATTTCGTAATGGATAAAGTTGCCATCATAAAGCGCCAGGCTGATCCATGCTGTTGATGTATCAATTGCTAGTAGCACTAGAATACTCCATATAACTTTCGTCGCAGCTTTTCCACGACCTTTTGATAACGCTTGTTTTCCGTTGTAAGTAACATTGACCGATGTTCAACGCCAGTGTAACCTAGTTTGATCCAAAGATGATCATCCGGAAGGATCTCCCTGATCCTTTCCGCCCATTCAACAACAATGGGACCCAACGCAAGCATGCGATCAAAATCGAGCATTTCTGCATCAAAGGCATTTTCAAGGCGGTAGGCATCCAGGTGATATAAGCGTTGTGAATCGGCGCGGCGGTATTCATTCACGATCACATAAGTCGGACTTGAAACCGGGTCCAAAGCCCCCCATCCCTGGGCAATACCCTGCACAAGGGTGGTCTTCCCGGTGCCCAAATCGCCCTCCAGGCACACCACATCGCCAACGTTCAGATAGCCACCCAGGTGAATACCTAACCGCCGTGTTTGCTGGGGGCTGTGACTGAAGAATTCAAAGGTTCGATCGTCAAGAATTGGCATTATGTTTAATCATTATAATATCAGATTATTTATTGTTGAACAATCCGAATTATTCTCTCAGCAATATCTTTAGAAGCATCGGGCTTTGCATAACTCCTGGACTTTTCCGCCATATTTTTCATTAATTCTGGATATGCCAGCCAGGTGCGCAATGTGTCTGCCACTTGTCGGGGTTCTGGCGCCCAGACTCCCACCTCTTTTTCAACGACAAAGCTGACATTGCCCTCCTCCTGACCCGGCATCCGGGAATAGAGGATGATCGGCAAACCAGCGATAAAGGCTTCGGAAATCGTTCCAGGACCCGCCTTGGTGACAATTGCATCCGCAGCGAACATTAATTGGGGCATGTTTTCGACAAAGCCAAAAATCTGATGGGGTGTTTCTAGATCTGCGTTCTCAAGTTTATTTTTTAATTTTTGGTTGCGCCCGGTGACCACAGCCATCATCAGCGGTAGGGATGCCCGGTCTACAGCAAGCACCGTTTCTTCTAGCGGTCCCATCCCCTCACCACCGCCAACCATCAAAACAACTGGCAGGTCCCCAGGCCAACCAAGCTGTGAGCGTAAGCTGTCTTTAGGTGGGATGGTTTGACGGAATTGATCTGAAACGGGTTGACCAAAAACCTCGATTGCCTCTGGCGCCATACCCAGGTCGACTCCGCGCAATTTCGCGTCTTCCGTGAGTGCAAGCGTCAGCGTGGCATCACGGTTATACCAGAAGGCATGTGTGGAGACCAGGTCTGTGATCACAATCACATAGGGATCGTGTTCCTCTCCCAGGATGCGTAAAACAGGTGTATTGATGATCGGATGGACAGAGACAAAAAGATCACAGGGGTGTTCCAGCACAAGGTTCGCGGCTGCATTTCGGATATAAGGCCAAAGAACATCGTAAACAAGTTTGGAACGATATTTTCCATTGCTCAACCTGTAGCCCATTGCCCACAAGTTTGGCACTTCAGCCATCACCGCATAAGCTTCAGCAGCCTTATCAAAGGGCGGCGGCGCATATGCCACAAAAAAATCAAGCATTTCTGTGGTCACTTTATCGGGAAAATAGGTATTCAATGCTTCAATGATCGCCAAAGCAGCACTGCGGTGACCACCACCCGTATCTGAATAAAGAAAAAGAATATGTGGTTTTTTACCCATTTTGGATGTCGGACTCTTGATCAGCTGGAAGGATCGTTTTTACCCTGTTCTTTAAGGCACGCCTGGTCAACAAGATACGATGCTGGCAGGTCAGGCATTCCAGGCCAATATCCGCGCCCAGCCGAACCACCCGCCATTCATACCCGCCGCAGGGATGCGGTTTCCGCATTCGCACAACATCACCTAATGCCAGATCAACTAACATAATTCGGATTATACCTTACGCAAAACACGATGTGACCTGCTTTGCTCACAGGACAATCATTCGCGGGGATAGACTCAAATCATAAAAGGGAAACAAATGGGTATTCTTTGTGAACCAAACCAATCAAGGCCACAAGATCATTCTTTTTCGGCTTCACGCTCCCCCAGCAATTCAAATAACCTCGGATGATGTGCGTAAAAACCACGGTATTCCGGGGGCAAAAGCGCTCCAATCCGACACATGATCTCATCCGTATTTCGGGCAAGCCACGCCTGTCGATCATCCCGACCCATTTCTGGCAGCAGATAGGGTTCACCCACCCGTATGGTGACCCGCTGTCGCTTCAAGCGCAGTAATGCATGGTTAATCTTTTCCGAACCGGTGATTGCAATGGGCACAATTGGGACTGACGCACGCGCCGCCAATAACGCTGCGCCTTGTTTCCCTTCCAACAAGCCGCTTGTCTCCCTGCTCCGTGTTCCCTCAGGGGCAATCCCCACGATGGCACCATGCCGAAGGTGATCCAGAGCATCACGCAAGGCAGCAAAATCAATCCTTGAACGGTCCATCCACACCATCGTGCCAATTCGCTCCAAGATCCACTTAAAAAAGGTTTTCTGCTGGTATTTCTTGGCGACAATGGCAACCAGGTCTTTCCGATCCGTGAGCGTGAGAAGCAATGGGGTATCCAGACGGCTGAGGTGGTTGGTCGTAATAAGCGCACCGCCAACTTTTGGAATATAGTCCTGGTTGACCACTTCAAATTTTGTTAATGTCCTGACCAGGAACTTGATAGGTGCCAGGAAAGGCTTCTTATCCAATCTGTTCGCCTCCGAATTTATCCAAAAGATAATTATGGTCCAGATTTCGCATTTTCATACAATAGCCCCGCCTTCCTCCTCCAAAATTTGATTACTGTCATCTTCAATGGAAAGGACTGCTTCACGCCTCACCCGGCGGCGAACCCAGAACAAAGCACCTATTGAAAGGATCAGCAACAAAATTGTGGGGGCATTCAAGGCTAATTGCTGCCAGAAAGAAGGATCAGCAGCTTCGCTGAACAAAGGCACAACACCAACAGCCAGAGCAAGCACATTCCATAGACCGTGGAAAAGAAAGGCGGCAACCAATGTCACTGCCAGATGCCACCCCTTACCATCTCGCCAGGTTTTTGCCAATCCCCAACCTATCAACCCTGAACCAAGCATATGCAAGACGCCTGTTCCAGCCCGACCCAGCGCCATATACAGCCAATCTTCCGGAGTAGATGCCATTGAGAAATAGAGAAGGTTCTCAAGAAGTGCGAAGCCTGCACCGCATAGGAGCCCGCCGATAAATCCTTCTTGGGGAGATATTTTCCTTCCAGCCATCAGCCAGAGCGCCAGGGGTTTGAACAACTCTTCGATCATAGGGACCAATCCGCCAAAGACCAAACCTGCCCAAACAAGCACACTCGGCTGGAGGATATAAGGCTTAAGCAGCTGCAGTAAGGCTTCTGGATCCTGCCCACTGATCATCACCTGGTCCATGATATACATTAATTCCTGTTCAATGGATGGATTGATAGACATCTTGTAAACCATCCAAACGCCACCAAACAAAACCAGGATCAGGATAGCTGCTATTTCAACAAGCATGATAATTGATGGTGTGACTGTTATACTAACCCCGAAGATCCCCCACTGGCGAAATCTTGAGCCGCCATCCAATTTCAAATGGCTAACGGTCAATATGAGCAATATGGGCACACCGACCACAAAAAAGTTGATCGGTCCGAGCAAGAAGGTTGCCATGGTCGGCTTCCCAACCAGCCAATATCCAAGCAAAATCAATAGCAGCCAGAGAAATATTAACCCCAGGATCCACTTGCGGAACCCAGTTCCTGGTTTATCTAACCAGCTGGGGGCAGGTTGACCTTTCCAATATCTCAGGCTCAATATCAAAACCGGCGCCAACAGCAAACCTAGAAGGATCGAAGTCCACGCCAATGTTCCTACAGGTATCAACTGGGTGCCATCGATTTTGTCAGCAAACGCCGAAAACGCCGCAACAAGCAACAAGGTCACTCCCTGAACAAACAGAACCAGAATCCCCAAGGCACTTAATATAAGTGCAATGAGATTCAGGCGATTTTGTTTACTTTCTGCAGCTGGCATTGACGCCTTCTAAATCTAGTTCTCGATGATATCGATGCTTAATATCTGGGTTGCATTCGAAAAATCAACTGCTGTTTGGGGATCTCTAAGAGCAATCTTATCCAAAACAGCCAGGCTTGCTTCGGTCACTTCGCCAAAAATGGTATATCCGCCGTCTAAATCGGTGGTAGGCGCGAGGGTAATGAAAAATTGGCTGCCATTGGTATTCACACCTGCATTTGCCATTCCGACCAAGCCAGCCCGGTCATAAGAAAGCTCATTATCTGTCTCATTAGCAAACGTGTAGCCCGGCCCAACTGCACCAATTCCCGATGGATCACCCGCTTGGGCGACAAATCCTTCCACAACACGATGGAAATAGACTTCATCAAACCAGCCATCCTGGGCAAGGAACACAAAAGAATTCACAGCCAGAGGTGCAACATCGGCAAAGAGGTTAATCTCTATCTCGCCGACGCTGGTGTTCAGGCGCGCCAGGTAAGATTTGCCTTCCTCAATTACCCAGGGCGGGCATTCCTGATATCCGTCAAATTCATAGATCCCGATCAATCCATACAAATTTGGTTTGCTTTCCCGCCAGACCCGATCATTGACAACCACAAAGGGTGTATAGTGCAGTCCCATCGCAAGACGTGCTTCGGTGGTCGCTTCTAATTCAGCCCTGGCTTCTTCATCAAATAGATCCTTTTCGAACTGCTCAAGATCCAATCCTAATGTCTCGGCTTGACCTTTCACCCAATCCACAAATTCATTTTCGGGTAGTCCCGTCCAGGCTTGCTGATTTATGTACAAAATATCATGCATCTCCCAAAATTTACCCTGAGCGCCAGCAGCTTCTGCTGCCATCGAGGAGATATAAGCTTTGTCATGAATGGAAGGCAGCGGTAAGTGCCGAAACACAACCCGGATCGCATTGGGAAAATCGTTTATCAGCTGTTTGATGCTCAGTGAAAACCCGGGGCATGCCGGGCACTGAAAATCCTCATATTCCACCACGGTGATCGGTGCATCAGGATTGCCATAGATCCAATCATCTTCTGTGACTGGAGGCTGCTGATCGACAACTGCCTGGTATTGATCTGTTTCAGCTGTGGTTTCGTAGCCATAAATGGTTGAACAGGGCATCCGATCACCCTCAATTGAAACTTCCGGATCTTCCTCAATTGTTGATTGGGTTGCTTCCTCAGTGAGCTCAACAGCCGGCGTTTCCGCTGCGTCAGGTGAACAGGCTGTTAACAGTATGACAAGCAGTAACATTAGGTATGCAAATTTTTTAACCACAAATAACCTCTCTTGATGATTAGGATTTATTAAAGGGATCAACGACCCTCAAGTCGCGCTATGATAGCTGCCCTCATTGCTTGCTGCACTTCTGATTTACTTTGCGATGCATCAATTATGACCCAACGGTCAGGCTCTTCCTTCGCCAAAGATAGGTATCCCTGCCGAACCCGCTCGTGAAAGGCTTCCGCATAAGCATCGAGCCGGTTCCATTCGGAAGCATTATTCCACTTTCGCTCAAATCCCTCGCGGACCGGCACATCCAAAAGTAAGGTCAAATCCGGGGTGAGTCCGCCTGTGGCAAAATTAAGAAGTTGCCTCAGGATGGTGATATCAGTTTGGTGTCCAAAGCCCTGGTAGGCCAGGGTTGAATCGCCGAAGCGGTCACAAAGTACGATCTTCCCTGCCGCCAGGGAGGGACGAATCAAATCTTCAACATGCTGTGCACGGGCTGCCAGAAATAACAGAATCTCGGTACGCGGAACGATCGCTACATTTTCCAAACTCATCAGCACATCCCGGATCTGGTCACTGACGGGTGTTCCGCCTGGTTCACGCGTGACCACAACCTCGTAACCCGCGGCTCGTAAGTAGTCCGCTAATGCGGGAATCTGCGAAGTCTTTCCACTGCCTTCAGGGCCTTCAAAGGTAATAAACATATTTAGTCTCTAAAAATCCTGACATGTCGGTTGGGTTCTTTGCCATAAGAATGGGAGACCAGATCAGCCTGGCGTGCCATCTCATGCTGCAAGCGGCGCACGGTTGATGAAGCCGGGTCGAGATCGACCCAGTGTTCCCCATTCAGCACTGCCTGAATTGCCGCCTGGGTTTGGTCAACCATGTCGCTTTCTGTCTCAGATGGATGGGTGACGGAGGATAGATTATACAGATCCACCAGGAATTGTTCCATTTGCTGACTGGTATTGGAACGAAGCACAAAGATGGGTAAACCCCTCTGCTCAGCTTCGACCACGGGTTGCTCACGATCGCGATAATACCGGCGAAGGGTGAGCAAGGTATCCGCTTCCTTCAGGTTGCGAACGATTCTGGCAGGAACATTCAATTGCTTAACAGCTTGCAAGAGACGATTACGGGCAACACCATAGGGAAAAATTGCCACGGGTTTAAGCGATTGTCTCTCTGCCACAGCCAGATCCTGAGATTCATCAAAAACCTCTAACCGGCGTTCTCCCGTTTGCTGTCGCTGCGCACTGGTCGAACGAGCAAAGGGTGCGGTGTCTCGCTTGGACGATCTGCCCAATGCCTGCGCTGCTGTGCTCAGTTTTTGCGCAGTGGGCTTTTGAATATGGATTTTGTTCTCTTCATCTCGGTAGCGAATTTCCGGCGGCAGGGGGTAGCCGCGCAAAAGCGCATCGACGGCTTCCGACACGTCCCTTTGGACAGCGATTCGATTCCGCTCCTGAATTTCGACCAACACATCAAAGGTGGGGGGAGCCCGACGTTCAAGGACCGTCTTCTGGGTACCTCGCCGTCGCGCCTCGTCATCAGAAAGCGTGACCGACTCAATTCCACCCACCAAGTCAGAAAGTGTGGGGTTGAGAAGCAAGTTCTCAAGTGTGTTGCCGTGCGCAGTACCAATCAATTGGACGCCGCGTTCTGCAATGGTGCGCGCCGCCATGGCTTCCAATTCGCGGCCGATTTCGTCGATCACGATCACTTCAGGGTTGTGGTTTTCAACCGCTTCGATCATCACTTCATGCTGCAAAGAAGGTTGCGCCACCTGCATCCGTCGAGAAGCGCCAATGGCAGGATGGGGCACATCCCCATCGCCACCAATTTCATTACTGGTATCCACAATGATCACACGGGCAGAATCTGCCAGGATGCGTGCCGCTTCCCGCAAAATGGTCGTTTTTCCAACGCCAGGCCGTCCTAAAATCAGGATATTGGATCCGGATTCAATTAAGTCTTGAATAATATCACTGGTGCCATAAACCGCCCGCCCAATACGAAAAGTCAAACCGACCACCTCACCCCGTCGGTTACGAATGGCAGAAATCCTGTGAAGCGTTCGTTCTATCCCTGCACGATTGTCATCATCAAATTCGCTGATGGATTTTGTGACCGATTGGAGATCTTCAAAGGTGACTTCTTTTTCACTCAGGATCGCCTCGCGCTGAACAAACCGTGCTTTGGGACGCCGCCCCAAATCCATGATGATTTCTAAAAGATTATCGCTGTCATCCAGCTCTCGTACGACTTTCGAAACATGCGGTGGTAATACATCCAGCATGAGATCAAGATCGTCTGTAATTTTTTGATGTTCAAGCATAAATTTGTTCAAATCTACTTCCGTTTATTTTTTCTTACTTGTTTATAACGTATGCTGCAAAAATGCATCAACGCAAAATGAATTGTATCCGATAATTATTAACAAATGCTTTGACAATCCGGTCAGCGATGTTCTTTTTACCCTTCATAATGGTTGCTTATCGGTGCAAGAGGAACGGTTGGTTCTGGTTTCCCATTTTCCAAAGATGTCAGACCAAAATCGGCTTCCACCCTTTGATACAACGCCAGGTATCTGACTAAAATAGCCTGTTCTGGTCCAGGTTCAGCAGATATTTGACCCAAAGCCTGTTCCACCCAAGGCAAATATGACCGAGCAGCCATATACACAGGTCTTCCATTTAGTTCGGGCAGTGCCCCAACCAGCTGAAGCAGCATGTCTGCCATATCCACTTCCGTTTGGGGATGGAAAATAGGTAATATCCACACACCCTTAGGTCCATAAACAAGATCTGCATATGCTTGTAATGCATTGCTTTCATCATAATAGACCAGGCCAACCATCTCATGTCGGGAAAGGGGCTCAACAGGTTGAATCAATGGCGGCACCACGTTTTGATATAGCCTCCGCATCGCTGAAATATCATCTCGTGACCACGAACGCCATCTCCCATCTGATTGCTTGTGTTGGTTTTCGTTATTTTCATAACGGTAGATCCGCTGTTTTGCCACAACAAAAAACCCAGCCTGTCGAAATTGCGGAAACAGGTCCGATTCGATCAGCAGGTCAGCAACAACTTGCTTCCCGCCCCAGAGCCCTACTTTCTCAATTAACCCTTCTAACAATGGGATCACATCGGATGGACCTGTACCCTCAGTAAGGAGAAGGTAATCAAAATGGGCACTACTCATGTGGGGGGACTGATAAACCTGTCCAATTACCTTATCTGAACCTCCCCCAGGATCATAAACACCTGTGAACAATCGATCTGATGGCCCAATCGACGAAAAAAGGTGAGCCAGGTCAAGGGGCGCACCTCGAGTAAGTGACAGGATATTATCCAGACTTCGAAATCGGCGTCTATGCCGAATAATGAAAGGCCAATCGTACCATAGGACAGGTTGCACGTTTATGATGTGGTTATCTCCACAAAGTACTGATGAAATCGTTTATCAGAGGTTAATTCCGGATGGAAAGATGTTGCCAGCAATTTCCCCTGCCGGGCAGCAACAATCCGACCATCCGGCAGCCGCAATAATGCCTGCGCATCCCCTGAAACAGACTTGATGATCGGTGCCCGGATAAAAACAGCATGATAGGGGTTTTCATCATCACGGTCAAGAAAAGGGACAGGGAGGTCGATCTCAAAACTATCCACCTGGCGTCCAAAAGCATTACGCTCAATTTGAATATCCATCAAGTTCAGCAAAGGTTGTTCGTTTTGAACATCCTTTGAAAGGAAAATCGCACCAGCACAGGTACCCCAAATCCCGTGCTCGCGGCCAAAACTTTGCAAGGGTTCCATTAAATCAAAAGCAACAGCAAGTTTGCCGATAGTTGTCGATTCACCCCCGGGAATGATCAAACCAACTAAACCGTTAAGGTCTCGCGGAAGCTTGACCAACCTCGTCCGCACACCCAGGGAATCGAGGATGTCTGCATGTTCGTGGAAATCGCCCTGTAAGGCAAGGACACCTATCTCCATATGAAATGTCCTCAAATCGTGCTCATCACCAGCCGCGAGTCGCGATCAATTCTTCTGCAGGAATATCTGTGATTTGCCGTCCCACCATGGCTTCGCCCAGGTTACGGCTAACTTCAGCCAGGATTTCAGGGTCGCTATAATGGGTTGTCGCCTTGACGATCGCATTGGCACGTTTGGCAGGGTCTCCGGATTTGAAGATACCAGAACCCACAAAGACGCCATCCACACCCAATTGCATCATCAGGGCAGCATCAGCAGGTGTGGCAATGCCACCTGCAGCAAAATTCACCACTGGTAAACGCCCCAGTTTGTGTGTCTCCTTGACCAGCTCATAGGGGGCGCCGATTTCTTTTGAAAAAGCCATTAATTCTTCTTCCGGCATGTTTTGCAGCTTGCGAATCTCACCCATCACGCTACGAGCATGGCGGACAGCCTCGACCACATCCCCCGTGCCGGCTTCACCTTTTGTGCGCATCATCGCTGCACCTTCACCAATCCGGCGCAGTGCCTCACCCAAATTGCGGCAGCCGCACACAAAGGGAACCTTGAAATCATGCTTGTTAATATGATTGGAGACATCCGCAGGCGTGAGGACTTCAGACTCATCAATATAATCCACACCAAGAGCCTCCAGAATTTGAGCCTCAACAAAATGTCCTATCCGGCATTTTGCCATCACAGGAATCGAGACGGCATCCATGATCCTGAGAATTAGTTCAGGATCGCTCATGCGTGCAACGCCGCCGTCGGCACGAATATCCGCCGGAACGCGTTCAAGCGCCATCACTGCCACTGCGCCAGCATCCTCGGCGATTTTGGCGTGCTCTGGTGTGACCACATCCATGATCACGCCGCCTTTCAACATCTGTGCTAACCCTTTCTTAACTTCAAATGTTGCGACCTGTTTTTCCATAGTACCTCCGAAAAATGTATTCACTCGGATTCTACCACGCAGGGAGATAAGGTTCAACAAGCCTCCTATCATGGGAACACTACACCGGCGCATTCAGATTTACATCTTGAAAAGAATTGCCAATAGAAAAGGGAATCCTAACTCCCTGTTGTTGTTGTTAATAAATGACCCCCTTTTAGCCCGGATCTACACATCATCAAAATATTTTGTTTCATCCAAAATATCCTTTTGATCGCTGGGTGCGGATGAAATAACCTCATCAGGTGAAACTTCAGATAATTCTGCTTCTTCTGCAGCTCGTAAGGCTTCCGGAGTGGCACGTGTTGTCATAAACCACTTACCGCAATGTTCGCATCGATCAAGCTTGCCCACCACAAGGTTGATACCCCAAATGTGCCGGGAAAATGGACGACCGCATCTAGGGCAGATTGCCCCACCAAACATGCCATAAGTACGAGGTGTAACAGGCGTAGGTTGTATCCTGGATATCTTCCTGGTCAAGAGCATCTGGATAAGTCCAACGACCAACATTGTTCCAATAATTGCACCACCTAACCACAGCAGGAGTTTTGTCGTCTGCTGGTTTGCTTCTTTCGAACTGAGAAAATGATAGTTAACCTCAGATGTCGTCTGCGTTGACCCGTCCTTCAATTGCACCTCGGCAAATATTCGATGCGTACCTGGTGCAAAGGTATCTGTGCTAAATGAATAATGGAATGGCTCTGAATCAACCACAGCTAGGATCTCATCATCTAAATAGAAAGTCACCCGGTCCACATCCCCCTCACCCACAAGGCGGACTGTAAAACGCCCCTGAATCGTGCTCCCCATATTGTAGCCAAAATCCTTACGGATATACACCCGAAAGTCTTCGTCCTGAGCGAAGGCAGAAATTGTATGACACAACAAAAATCCAAGGCAGAATAAAAATACAAAAAATCTTTTAGAATTCAATGCTTTTTTCCTTATCTATTTGAACGCTAATGTACATTCGCTCAAAATTTACAATTTCAGGAAATCGTGAATGAACGAGGGTCAAAGTTTGCATGTTCCATAATTAATACCCGAATATCCTCCCAAGGGGCAGCTTCATAGCTGTCCAACCTAAGATAACGCATAGCTTTCCCAGTTCCTCTTAACAATCCACTCGGATCTGGGATGAAAGCACCTTGTGTAAAGAATAATCGGACATGGTCGGGTTTAAGGGCAATCCCGCAGATGCCAGCACTAACAGGACCACCCAAATTTCCAAAGTAGTACACCAGACCGCTGGGGCGAAGGTTTTCAGTAGCATCAGGTACCACCAATGCCACCAGGTTGCGTAACTCGAGCACAATTTCAGATAATTCTGGATGAGCATACTTGAGGAAATTCTCAATCATGTGATAGGGTAACATTTGAACGAACCTCTTGCTGTTGCTTTTGATCCAAATACCATGCCACCAGGTACATCGTTGCGGGTGGAATAACCAGTGCCCAGACGAGCAAGAAGTTGATCGTCCATTCTCGATGAAGCAGAAAATAGATAATTTCACGAGAAAACATTGTCATGATCGTCAAGACAGCGCCAAACCGTTCCCATCGCCAGGCAAGCACCAGCCCCAGGATAGCAACCCCCCAAAAGCTCAACATAAAAGCTTCCATTAAAGTGATCGGACGGACTTGATATGGGTCTGGGGTTAGGGCAACCATCAAGCCAATTGCGAGCGCAAACAAGCCCCAAATCCGTGCTACCCAGCGTAAGATCTTAACCGGGGTAGACGATTTGTTATTGCCCAAAAGCCATTGCGTTTTACTGTTTTTCATTTTAATACGCCTCAGTTACAAGTTACATCTAAGACCCGGAGTGCGCGCAAGGTCACCCATTTATTGGGTAAATCCCTGGCGCCGTAATTACCCCAGGTTTTTTGATTATAATCATTTTCCAAAATCCACCTGCCATTTTCATTTGCCTTATCCTTAATTAACTGGATCAAAGGTAAAAGCCGAGGGTCATCCCCATACCCCAGAGCAACCAGGGCTTCCGCAACCTGAAGGAGGTCGGCGAGATAATAAACTGGAAAACCGAATTTCCACCAACCGCTGTGAATTTTCTCACGGTACGGCCAGCTGGCAGTGGTGGGTTCCACACTGAAGATAAAATCCACACCTCTCTCGATCGCTCGTTGGATTAGATCTGTCCCTTTCTCTTTTTGCAATTGTCCAAACGCCATCATGACTTTAGCCGCACCCCAGGAACAAGGTAAATCCCCATTTGCGCCGCATTGAAAGCCTGGGCCGCAGGTGTAGGTGAAATAGCGAACGAGCGCTTGTTTATCTTTGTTAGGTGCAACCCCCTCCCCTGTCACGCTGCGTGCCATCCATTCATAGGCTTCTGTCAGGCGTGGATCCTGATAACCAAGCGCTGTTAGCGCCCAGCACAGATTACCCTGCAGGCATGCAATGGTCCCTGAAGGCTTGCCGTTATAGGAAAAATAGCCGCCCTCAGCGTATGCATTATCTAAAAGATAGGCACAGCTCCGCATGATCCTGTCATCCTGCTTCACCGATGCACCTAATTGTGCCAGCAGGATCAATGCCCAGACCGTCGAGCGGTACTTAGGTGAATAGCCTGGGCCAGGTTTGCTCCAAAAACCTTCCGGACTCATGTATTTGAGTACATGGGCAATCGGGCCATGCTGATGGGCCTCAATGCAAGCCGAAATAAGTTCCGGGGCATCAGGGGGCAATTTAACCGGGTCTCTTAGAGCGAGATAGCGAACTCCCGGATCCTCAGGCTCCAGTAACCATTCAAGTGGAGACAATTCTGCTAAATGATCAGCCAACATTATTTTATCCCTTAAATATTTTCACAACAAAAATTCATCCTGAACGCAAAGATTTTTCCCTATTAGATTTAGATCACCTTTTCAGTTCGTCCTGCCAAATTGCGCAACTGCTCCAATTGACCAAGGTGGTAGGTGTTGTGGAAGAAGTAAAAGAACGCCACATAACCCCGCCGGGTCATGCCCTGCCAGAAGTCGATTTCCTCATCAAAATCAGCTTCAGTCATCCGGTCAAGTTTGCTTTTTATACATTCGGTTAATTTACTGTAGATATCGATCAATAACTGAAGCGAAAGGACCCCTTCTTCCTCACCCCGAATCGGTTCCGACCCAATCCGATAGCGTGAAAGATCTGGAAGATCATCTGGAGAGTCCTCTCCCAGAACTTTTAAAATTTCAACCAAATTAACCGCCAGGTGACCCATCACCCAGTTAAGGCAGTTCCCGCCTGGTTGAGGTTGAATAAGGCTGTCTGCATGACTGAGTCCTTCTGTCTGCTGGATCAGAATCGCCTGCTCGCCAGCCAACATTTTTGAATAATCTTCTATACGAATCATTTTTCCTCCAAGGATCTTTATCTATTGTTCTTTAGTGGGTGTTCATAAATCAATCTCAAGGGGATCTCAAAATGGCGCTCCCTATGGCAAAGGGAATACATACCTCTCAAAATCTGCCAGTTGGAACTTCTTACCGCGTGGTATGATCTTGAGTCCTTCCGATTCCAACACTTCCCTTTGTTTTTCCTGACCTCCAGGATATTTCTCATTCAAAAACCCATCGCTTTTTAAGGTTCGCCACCACGGGATCTCAGTCAAAGGTGATGAATCTCCCTTCGCCTTTGCTTCTTCAACTGCGTTGGCGATCGTCATGGTGAAAATTCCTGCAGTCAGGGTACAACACCCTTTTACATGATACTTTTGGGCGAGCGCCAGGCAAATCTCGCGCAGTGTGATAACCTTACCCAAAGGAACAGATGCCATCAACGGGATCACATCAGAGGGGTTCACAAGGACGATCTCATCACCAACATTGGCTCCCATTTTATGGACGGCGTTATAACACGGAAAACTATCCTCAAGAACGAGCACCTTTGGATAGCCGGGCTTATCTTGCATCTTTTGAAACCAGGTTTTTTTCATTCCTTATCCTTCACAAACAAAACATTAAACTCAAACGATTAAGCTTCCCTTTTTGTCGAATTCCCAGAACGCTGCCCAGGCTACCTCCCAGTAATAGCCATCTGGATCAGCAAAGTAACCGCTGTACCCGCCCCAAAAGACCTCCTGGGCGGGTTTGATGATCTTTCCACCCGCCTTTTCTGCCAATTGCAGAACCCGGTCCACTTCGTCCCTGGTGCGGGTGTTATGGGCAAGGGTAATTCCTGGAAATCCCGTCCTCTTCCAAGTGAGCTGAGGGGAAATATCCTCTGCCAGCTTGTCCAAAGGGTAAAGTTCAAGGCGCGTTCCGGAGGTATGGAAAAAGATGACCCCATCTTCAATCTTATTGTTGGTTGGAAAGCCCAAACCTTGA
Source organism: Candidatus Brevefilum sp. (assembly GCA_036733105.1). Taxonomy (GTDB): domain Bacteria; phylum Chloroflexota; class Anaerolineae; order Anaerolineales; family Anaerolineaceae; genus Brevifilum. Next base: position 25,645 of record DAINBD010000002.1, read on the forward strand.
TGATAAAAAAGGTAAGACCTTTCCAGGTCCTCGACACCTAAAGCAATGATACTTATGCGTGGTTCCATCATTTTCTCCAATTAAATAATCATGTTTTTTCCCAAGCCCGGTAATGCCCATACTCCGGACCTACCGTGGTTTCATAGAGCCTGTTCGGACCATGTTCAAAACCAGCCACAAATGCCCACCTGCAGCCCATTCGCTGCAGGCGATGCAGACCCTCGGTGAGCAGGGCTCGGCTTACCCCCCGGCGTTGATGGGCGGGGACTGTTGCAACCGGCTCGAAGTAGGCGCTGCGGGTGACATCATCAAACCAAATCGTGCAGAAGGATGCAATTGATCCATCGGGCGCAATAGCAACCAGGTCCAGATCGCGGCGGTAAAGTGGCGCCGTTTGAATGTTGCGATACCAGGTGGGATCATCCCGGTTCTCCACAGCAATCTTGATATCCCCTTTGTGGAATCCTAAGCCCGATGCATAACAACGTTCTAGCAATTCCAGTCCATCTCCGAGCGCACGCAGGGTATAGCCGACGGGCGGTGCCACTTCCGGGATTGGGAGGGAAAGGTCTCGGCGGTGCTGGGTTTCCACCCAACCTTTGCACGTGTAACCGTGGTCTGCCAGGACCTCAGTTCGCCGTTCATCATCTTCCATAGCCCAGACGACAAGCTCGCGTCGACCAGCCTTATTGGTAGCAACAAGCTTATCCTCAACCACCGCCAGCATGTCTTCCTGTAAATCCCTGGTATCGTAAGCCGGGTGGATCATAAAATGCGCTTCACCTGGTCCGCCATCTGGCATGGCGATCGCGGCCAGTTCACCATCGGCTTCCCACAGGTGTGCCACTTGATCCAAAGTGAGATTGTGACAGTTCAGACAGGTATGCCAGCGGGCATATTCCAGGCGCGCCACATGCCAACTGCGCTCTCGAAAGCCATTCAGCACAAAAACCTCCCGAAGGAAGGCTCGCATCCGCCAGTAGTCATCCTCTGATTGATAGGGTCGATAGGTTGTTTCCATCGCATCTCCTTTTAGACGTATATCTACTCAGCTTTGTCTGCTTTCAGTAATTCCGTATAGATCACAAAATCTTCATTCAAAAAACAACAGTAGATCACCTCATCCAAAAAGAAGTTTGAATGAAGGAAATCCTTGACCGTGGAAACAGCGATTTGCGCAGCAGGTCGATTGGGAAATCCGTAAATCCCTGTGCTGATGCAGGGAAAGGCAATCGATTTAATCTTATTTTCAACAGCCAATACCAGGCTTCGTCGGTAGCAAGAGGCTAAAAGCTGTGGTTCTCCGTGATTGCCGCCACGCCAGACTGGCCCAACGGCATGAATGACAAACCTGGCAGGCAGGTTGTACCCACCTGTGATTTTCGCATCCCCGGTCTGACAGCTGCCCAAACGCCTGCATTCTTCCAAAAGGCGCGGACCGGCTGCCCGATGAATGGCGCCGTCCACACCACCGCCGCCCAGCAGCGTGTGATTGGCAGCATTCACGATCGCGTCCACCTGCAGCGTGGTGATATCTGCTTGAATGCACGCAAACGCCGTCATCTTTTAGCCATCTTTTTAATTTTGTTCCTGATGCCGAGAGCTTCATTGAGGTGGGTGAGCTGATGGCGGGTTGCCGGCATCAAGAGCAAGCCAGAGACATCACGCTTCGACCAGTAATCCACAATTCCTGCAGCTTCTTGGACGACAGCTTCTTCATCAAATATCCGCTGAACGGCAGATGGTTTCATTTTGCGATAAACATCTGCCTGCTGGAGATTATGAATAATATTCTGGGTCTGCCCGCCAACGGACATACGGTAGTCAAACAGGGCATCCAGGTTGATTCCCTGGCTGAAATCGGTGATTTCCTCGGGCGACATCGCATTGCCCGTGTCGCGCCACGGGGTATTCATTGCATCAAACCATCCCCCTGAAAACAAAACCTGCGCTGTCCCTGCCACCAGCAGGTTCATCGTGATATCTTCACACCGGGTCAGGTGCCAAAGCAGCCAGGCAATCGAATGATCTTCCCCCTCGGGTTTGATCCGCATCCAATCTACAGGCACACTCGCCAGGACCTCATCCTGGTAGGACCATTCCACACTTCCCGACATCGCTTTTGCGTGCAAATGGGCATGCACTTCAAGAATCAGCGATTTGATCTGGTCAAAAGGCTGTTTTTCCTGGAACACCTTTCGGATCAACACCAGTTGGGCATTTAATTGACTTTTATGGGAAGGTGAGCTCATATCAACCTCTGCTCAGGTTATCGCTTAACAATCTATTCTAAATCAAAATACCTTTATTATTTATTTATGAAACAGGAAAGTCTGCCATTGAAACGATTAACTATTTCCAGCGAGTGAGGATATTTTCTCGTTGGAATACCGATACGCCAAGATAGATCATGGCGATATCCAACAGGATCATCCCGCCAATAAAACTCAGCATCACCAGGACGTTGATCACGATCACACCGGCCAATTGGGCGAATAAAAGCCCAAATAATGGCACAAGCAGCAATGCCGCCACCTGTTCAGCCGTGCGCGGGTCATTGACACGAGAAGAGACATACAAAGCCAGGTTGACGGACGCAACTGCCATCAACGGACCAGCAATCAAGATTGCCAGCAGCCAGGTGGGACCAGCGATGTAACGGATCACTGCGCTGCTGACCCCAATCAGCGGCAGGGCAAGCAGGAAAATACCAAAAGATGCCCAGCCAACAATGATCGCCGGTATGGCAGCAGCCAGGCTCTTCCCTGCCAGCAGCTCAAAGGTTGTGATCGGTGTTGCCAGGAGCGGCTCAAGGCTGTGGGTTGTCTTTTCGCCAACAATGCTGTAGGCCGCAATCGTGACGGGGATGATGATCGGCATCATCATGAATAATAATAAAAATTCATTGATCAGATAAATTTGCATACATTCCCCACCAGTCATTCCTTCATCACACTGTGATAGAAATTCTATGGGGACATCCGCTGTATTGACGCCGCCCATATCCCCCATCCCTTCACCTGTCAGATAAAGCATGACCAGTGGCAGGACGGTAAAAATTAACGGCAGGAAGATCATCGTAAAAAGCACCATCCGGTTTTTGAAGACCTCAGCCCATTCTTTATCAATGATGGTTTTGATATGCTTCATAATGTCACATCCTCTTTGCCTGAAGTCTTCATGGTCTGCAGATAGATATCCTCCAAAGAATGCCGCAGCTCTCCAACAAATTGCACATCAGCGCCAAGCTGGACAAGCTTACGAATGACGATCGGATTTGTCTTTTCGGGTTCACTCAAGCCAACTACCAACTTTTGATCTACTGATTGGATATCCTGCACACCTTCCAGTTCTCTGATCGAATCGATCCAGAGAGGATCAAGTTCTCGCAAGTGAAAGACAACTTTGCGTCCGTAAATCTTAAGGCGTAAATTGGCGGGCGTATCCACCTCAATTAGATGGGTCTTAAAAATACCAATCCGGTCACACAGTCGATCTGCCTCATTTAGATTATGAGTGCAAATAAAGATCGTCCGCCCCTCTCCCTTGAGCTCTTCAATAAAAGAACGCACCAAACTGGCAGCCTCCGGGTCCAATCCGCTGGTGGGCTCATCCAGGAACAGCAGCGGCGGTTCGTGGAGCAGCGCCCGGGCAATGGCCAATTTCTGGCGCATCCCCTTGGAAAAACTTCCCACAGGATCATCCCGCCGTGACCATAATCCCAGCATGCTCAGATATTTTTCAACCTGGCGGTCAACATCTTCGACATCATATAAGTTGGCATATATCGATAGATTCTTGAAGGCGCTAAGGCGTTCATAAAGGCCGGGGCTTTCTGTCAGGATGCCTACCGATCTTCGAATAGCCTGGTCGTCATCACCCAATCTTAAACCATTGACCGTAGCTGTACCTGAAGTCGGCTCAATCAAGCTTGTTAGCATACGCACGGTTGTGGTCTTTCCGGCGCCATTAGGACCAAGGAATCCAAAGACTTCTCCCTCAGGTATGGATAGAGTCAGATCCACAACAGCCGGAATATCCTCACCTTTTTTGATTTTAAAAATTTTTGTCAATTTCTGTGTTTGTATCACTGGGATTTATCCATGTTCAATTTGTTTTCTTCAATCTTAACATAATTCATCGTCCAAATGAAAGCCAATAGGCAGCAATCCCAAAAGCAACCGCCACATTCAGGGATACCTTTCTGCCAATCATTGGAAGGGAGATGATTTCATCACACAGATCCAGCAAACCCGGATCGATCCCCGAGCGCTCATTGCCAACAACCAAAATCAGAGACTGTGCTGCTTCTGTTAATTCAAGATATTGATCTATCGGTAATGATTTTGATGTGCATTCCAACCCCACAAGGCGCAAGCCCTTTCCCCTGAGCTCCTTTGCAAGAAGAATCGCATTGGGATGGGTTGACCATGGAACGTTTTCTTCTGCTCCTAAAGCGGTCTTACGAAGTGTTTCTTGATCAGTTGGCGTCGGTGTGATGCCGCAAAGATAAAGATGCTGTAAACCTGCGCCATCCGCTGTTCGGAACATAGCGCCCACATTATAAGCACTTCGGATGTTATCAAGCAATGCCGAAACTTTTCGTTTAGGTTGGATATCCACAGTGGAGCACTTGGAATTCTGATAAGGTCCCAAGACCCTTACCATCGGTTCACCACAACGCGGGCAATATGCCCCGCTAAATTCCGAGGGGTTCATTGGAAGCCTTAAACGACAATCCTTATTACTGCACTCACGGACCTCAAACATTGTCATGGAAAACTCCAAAATATCTTCTACTGAAACGCATCCATTTTATCATGTCATATGATTTCGAAAATAGGTATTCTTTCGGTGCAATCCCCCCAGATTCCATGGCCTCAACCATTTAAAAGCCAAACGCCTGGGTGAGGGGGGCACCCAGACGTTTGACATTGATAAATATATCATAATCTACAAGGGTTTGCAAGAGGGAAAATGTTAATATTAGATTATTGCCATAGCCAATTCCCCGTAATTTCTCTGATTTTTAACGATTTAACCGATTTGGAGCGATGATCACCAGCAATTCGCTTGTGGAATATGCTTTGTTCTGGGTATCCACAAGATAGCCTGGCGCCCAAAAATCTTCACTCACTGATCCTTTCTGATACTCTGGAAATGTGCTGAAAATCCTGCCCGAAGTTTGTTTTCGGATTAATTGCAGCATATCCTGGATAAGAACCTCCGGAAAATCCTTCAATGTCCATCGGAGATAATCTGCCCGAACGGTGATTGAACCCAATCCCCAGCCATAATAGGTGCAGATTTCTGGCAGCCAGCTGCGCAATTGCCAGTCAAGGTCACCCACCAAGTTGTGATCATTGCGGCGCGGTGCGAGGTAAATCGTGATATCAGAGACCTTGATCAGCTCTGGAGACGCTTCAGCTTCAACCTTGTCAGAAATCAACGTGATCTCTGGCTGAACACTATCTTCCTCGGGAAAAACATTCTTTGGAGCATCTTCAGAAATCATCCACGCATTTAGCCCCGAAGAAGGATCTCTCAAATCAAAATCTCCATGAAGGATTGATGCCAGGTCTTCTCCTTGGGAGGTTAAATCATTGAGAGGCTGCCAGGCATTTCCCTTTTTCGTTTCGGTTCGACCTTTCGGTTGCGATTCTGCTTGACCTCTTTGCTCTAAATTAATCAACTGCCATGGGACATCTCCGGCAAATCCATCTGACTCAGCCCGGTCTTGTGGTGATGAAATCTCAAGCCCCAAATCCTTTGAAGGCTTGAAGAAATCTAAACCGTCCTCCCTCAGTTCAACACTCTCTTCAATAGTTTGCTTATAGGAATGAATCCAATCTGCCATGACTTCTCGATCCTTGTGTTCCTCATGCTGTGTATGATGATTAGATTGCAAGGAACGTTCCAGTGGCTTTTCAGTTTCATCCAGATTTGGCTGGTCATCAAGGATCATCCGGACTAGAACCGTCATATCCTGGCGAATGCGAACCAGAGGGATTTTTGATCGGAATACCAGGCCTAAAATGCATCCTCCTTGAGACAGGTACTTGGCATACAGAATGTAAAAGGAATTATCCAGAAATAAACCCACATATCGATTGATATCGCGCAATGAAGGCTTCCAATATCGGCTCAGTGACTGCGCTGCAGATTGAAAAGCATGCTCACTCAGACTGCCTGCTTGCAATATCACCTTACGATCTGCGCCCTGGGTCATGATCAAAGCAGAGGCACTGGATCGGGAGAAGAAGTGATGAACTTTTTGAATGGGCAGTTTGACACTTGTGTGGGTCATAGCAATGTCTTACAGTATTCTGCTAATGGATTACTGGTAAGGCGTAGTTCACCTTTCATTCTTCAATACGTAAACTGAACCTAAAAAAGATGAGATTGCGCCTGCATCTTTATTATACAGGATTATGATTCTAAACTAATCCATGTAAAAAAGCACAATGAGATAGACTCATCGGTTAAAAACGTGCCTGTTATTAGCCTAGATGGTTCAACCTTCGGTATAATGGAGTGTGGTATTGTTACCTTTATAGAATAAAGAACATCTAAAATAATAATTAACGAAAGGCAGTTGAGTAAATGAAAGAATATGATGTCATTGTGATTGGTGCAGGCCCCGGTGGATATGTTTCAGCGATCCGCAGCGCCCAGTTGGGTTTGAAAACCGCCATTGTCGAAAAGCGTTTTCTCGGTGGCGTTTGTTTAAATATCGGCTGCATCCCTTCAAAAGCCCTGATCAAGAACGCGGATGTGGCACACACCCTGCGCGAAAGAGGCAAGGAATTCGGTTTTTCATTTGATAACCTTGAACTGGATTACAGCGTGGCTTACGACCGCAGTCGGAAAATTTCAGAGCGCTTGGTGCGTGGCGTCGGCTTTTTGATGAAAAAGCACAAGATTGATGTCCATATGGGCGCAGCCAAACTGACCGCCAAAGACACAATTGAAGTGACCCCTGATGAGGGTGAAGCAGAAAATCTCAAGGCGAAAAACATCATCATCGCGACCGGCTCGCATCCCTTCACGGTCCCCGGTGTGGAGCTGGACGGCGAAAAAGTGGTTGACTATGAAGGTGCCATCCTCCGAAAGGAATTGCCCAAATCTGCTGTGATCATTGGCGGCGGCGCGATCGGCGTTGAATTTGCCACCATCTGGAATGCTTACGGCGTGGATGTGACCATTGTGGAGATGCTCGATCACTTGCTGCCGGTGGAAGATGAAGCCATCAGCAAAGAGATTGAAAAAGCCTATCAAAAGCGCGGTATCAAGATCATGACCCAATCCAAGGTCAAAGGTGTAGAAACAACCGAAGCGGGCACCAAAGTCACCGTTGAAACAGGAGATGGTGAAAAGGAAGTTGAAGCTGGACTAACCTTGATGTCAATTGGCTTCCGACCAAACAGCAAAGGTTTGGGACTGGAAGAGGTCGGCGTGAAAATCGACAAGCGCGGGTTTGTTGAGGTCGATGACCGAATGGCAACCAGTGTGGATGGAATTTGGGCAATCGGTGATGTGACCGGCAAGTTACTGCTAGCACATGTCGCATCTGCCATGGGAATCGTGGCTGCAGAAAATATAGCCGGCGTTGACACGGTCAAATTGAATTACGATATGATGCCCCGGGCAACCTATTGTCACCCGCAAACAGCCTCCTTCGGTTATACCGAAGCACAGGCTAAAGAAATGGGTTATGAGGTTTCCGTGGGAGAATTCCCCTTCCAGCCCAATGGTAAAGCATTGGGCTTGGGTGATTATCAGGGCTTTGTGAAGATCGTCACCGATAAGAAGTACGGCGAAGTTCTTGGTGCACAAATGGTGGGGCCGGATGTATCTGAATTGCTCCCCGAACTGACCCTGGCACAGCGATGGGAGCTGACAGCACATGAGATTGCCCGCAATGTGCACACCCACCCCACGTTATCAGAAGCGATCATGGAAGCGGCGGAATCGGCTGGCGGCGAAGCTATTCACATTTGATCGAAATTTTGCTAAAATTGACTTAACAGGCGGACCAATTCCCCAAAAGAGATTCCCGACCCAGGTGGAAGCGGGAATCTCTTTTTGTGTTAGGTAATCGTTACTAGCGCTTAGGTATAGGGCATCAACTACGCCCTTCGGTCGCATTGCAGGTAAACTACCGCAACTTTCTTTCAACCAATATTCAAAAGCCTACTCCCAACCTGCTTGCAATCGGGAAGGTGGCACGCCAAAGGCTTGACAGCCTGCCCTGAGGAGGCACGACGTGAGGGATGAGGGACGATGTAAATTAGCATTGAGGAATATCAAGTAAGCCTCAATCAACCATTTACAATTTACATCTGGATTACGCTTAACTGTGACCCCTCTACAGTTTTTTCCACCTCAATTCGCGTTGGAAAAACATCCTTTAATTCCTCCAGGTGGGTGATCACCAATATCTTCTCAAAATCACCCTGAACCAGGTTGATCGCTTCCACCAAGCGCTGCCTGCCCTGCGCATCCTGGCTGCCAAAACCTTCATCAATGACCAGGGTCTGCAAACGAGCGCCCGCCCTTCGGGCTAAAACCTGTGAAAGCGCCAGCCGAATCGAAAAGTTGATTCTGAAGGCTTCACCTCCCGAGTACATTTCATAATCCCTGATTCCATCACTGTCGCTGATGACGATATCCAGGGTTTCCTTTTTATCTTCGCGATTGGCATCCTTATATTCTCGCTGGGTCATAAAGTGAAACGACATCCTGCCATTGGTCAGGCGGTCCAGAAGGTCATTGGTGGTTTCTTCAATTTCCGGCAAGGCTTGCTCGATTAACAACGCAGGCACACCATCCTTACCAAAGGCGCGCTCGAGCTGCTTCAAGTCAGCAATGCGGTGCGTTTGCTGTTCACGCTCTTCAAGTAAACCCGCTTTCCTCTCCTCCTGTTGCGTCAGCACCCTGACTCTCGCCTCAGCATAGCCAACCTCTTTGCTGAGCGAATTTTCCTGTTCCTGAATATCATATAGGTCCGATTCTGCTTGTGCAAGATCAGGCAATCCCGATTCTGATGCAGCCAATTTCGCAACTGTCTCAGTAAATACAGAGCTGATCGTGTCCAGTTCTTTGCCCTTTTCTATTTTCTGTTTTTCAAGTTCACCAATTTCACGATCCATTTGCACAAGCGATGCCCGAGCCTGGTTGACCTTCATCAGGGCTTCTTCTGTTTTTCGACCTGCCTTTTCAGCCTGACGCAATTTCTCATGGGCTTCCAAATCGTAACCCAATTTCTCAAGTTCTTTCTTGATCGCGTCCAGCTGCTGACGGGCTTCAAGGGCATAGGTGCCTTCCGATAGAATGCTCGTAATTTCATCCAAGCGCGGTGCTCTTTTTGCTTCCCAAGCTTTATGCTGCTCTTTCATGGCTGTTGTTCGATTCTGGAGTTGGTCAACCATTCGATTCGCTTCACGAAGCTCATTTTCTGCGTTCTTAAGGTCTGCCAGCGCTGCACCGATTTTGTTCAGTTCAGACTCAAAATTCCTCACAAGTTCGCTGTTCACACGATACCGCTCCCGCATGGTTTCAAGTTCTTTGCTCAATTCCTCAACCATCGCATCGCGGTCCGTTTTGCTCAGAGGTTTACCGCAGACCGGGCATGCCGCAGTGTCAGCATCTTTTAGCTGATCAATCCGGGTGCCCAGTTTTTTCCCTTCCTCAGCAAGACGTGGATTTTCAGCTTTGGCATCCGCAAATTCTGTTTGCAATCGCAAAAGGGTATCGTTTAACTCTGCTCGACGATCAATTTTTGCTTGGGCTTTTTCAATTGCCTCCCGGGCAGTAATCAGCTGTTTTTCATTGGCTTCCATTTCAAGAAGACTTCGCTCTATTTCCGCCTTTTGCCCTACCAGGGTAAGTTTTTCCTGTTCAAGGCGCGCTTCTTCTGCATGAATGATCTTTAAAGGCTCCTGCCTCAGAATCTCATGCTGTCGGTAGGTTTCAGCCATTTCATCCATCGCGCCTAGCTCAGCACGATCGGTTTGCCAGTCACGATAGGCTTTTTCAATCGTTTCAGCCTCTTCCATGATCGCCACATAGTCCGCCTTTTCTTCAAGGCGGTCATTGAGCGTTGTGATGATCCGGTCATTATCACGCTGGGTACTTTCCAGCTGAGATCGCAAAGATTCCACCATCTTACGCTGCTCTTGCAGGGAAGCATGCAATCGTTGAACATTTTCACAGATTTTTGCCTGCGATTTTCGCTGCTCGGTCAGATTTGCCAGCCGTATTTGCAACTCCTCCAGCCTGGCTTTTCGCTCAGGACCCTCATCCAGTTCACCCTGGATCTCACTCAGGCGTCCGTCTAACTCCCTGACTTCTCTTTCGACATCCCGCCTGCGCAAACTGGCAGCTTCCCGATAAGCTTCCCACACTTCCAGACCCAATATGTTGCCGAGGATCCGTTTCCGTTCCGCCGGTCGTGCCATAGCAAATTGGTCAGCCTTACCCTGCAGGAAAAAGGACGCATTAGTGAAGGTTTCATAATCCATCTGCAGGATATCCACGATTTTTTGATCCGTTTCCCTCAGTGTACGCTCGGTCAAGGGGTTCCAATGCGGCTGTTCGCCTTCGTCTTCTGAACGAATAAACAGCTCCACAGAGGAAGTTTTCCCGTGTGGATTGCTGCGTTGAACCCGGTAACGATTGCCTTCATAATCAAAATCAAGGGTCACCTCCGCAGCCTTCACCGAAGGATGGGTATTGATCACCGATTCATCCCGTTTGCGCGCCTGACCAAACAAAGCCCAGGTGATGGCGTCCAGCAGCGAACTTTTACCAGCACCATTCTGCCCAGAAATGCAGGCTAAATTGATACCGGTAAAATCCAATTCAACCGGTTGACGATAAGAAAGAAAACCTTCAATTCTCAATTTTACAGGGATCATCTTAGAAACCTAAATCTTTCATAATCGATTCCGTACTGCGCCGGGATTTCTTTTCCAGGAGCTCATCCCAAAAGGCATCATCATAACGCCGTGAGCGCACCAAAATCGGCATGGGAACGCCCCAACCCAACATCAGCACCTCTTCTTTGGGCTGCAGGCGGGCAAGCATCCCCCTCAAAGCCTCCCGTCCCGCCAACCCCGTCAATACAGCCTGGATATCATCCGCATCGCCCAGCCAGCCTGTGATCCGGGTCCCCAGCTGGGACATGACCTCGTCATAAATTTGTGAGGGGCGCTGGTCAATGATCAACAGGGTCACATAATACTTGCGCATCTCACGGGCGATGGTGCTGAAGGTGGTCTGCGATGCCATTTCCCGGTTGAGGAGTTTATGCGCTTCTTCCACAACAATTACCAATTGACGCGGCTCTGCTGCACCAGCGTGCCCGCTGCGGAATCGATTGGTGCGCTCCTCCCACTCACCCCGGATTCGGCGTGTGAGCAGGTTGGAGACAAATAAATAATCTAGATCGGTTTCATGGTTCCCAAAGGACAGGACAACATGCTGCCCACTATCCAGGTTGGAAATAACCTGGGTAAGTGCATCTGCAGGTGGGTTTTCCACGATGTAAGGTGCATTGAATAAACGCCCTAGCTTGGAATGTAAAGCCTCTGCTGCCCCCGGGTGCACACCAGCCCCTTCCGCCCAGGCAGCCACGCTATCGGGTGCCGGGACTCGCTTGTTTGATTCTTCATCTGTCTCATACGCATTCACCCGCATATGTTTAAATTCATGGAACCAGCGATCATAACCAAAGCTAACCCGGAGCGCTTCAAGCGTGGCAGGTGTGGTCTCACGTAAGTTCAGTTCCTGGGAAAGCATCAAGATATCTTCCGGTCGAATATCCGATTCTGCAATCTCAAGGTTATAGTCCGGGTTCATCCCGCGAATGCTTGCGCCTCTCCCCAGCCCCACCATGCGCACCTTGGTGGGAAATTTACCGCGCAAGCCCGGCACACGCAAGCCCGTATCCGAAGCCGTATCATCGGGACCGTATTCGTTGTGCATATCAAAGATCAGCACAGAGGTCTTATCCCGTTTGATCAGCCCTGCCAGAATCACGCGGGTCAAGAAAGATTTACCGGTGCCGGTCGCGCCAAATATCCCCGCAGAACGCTGCACTAGATTATCAAGGTCTACACACACAGGATGTCCGCCTTCGATGGTATCCCCAATCCGAAAGAATCCTTCTTTACCTTCCTTGCCAAAGATCTCGGCGATGTCCTCTGCACGTGCCAGCCGTACCTGGGCATGATGCTGTGGAACAGTCTTCACCGGTTCCGGACGGATTTGTTTATCCAACACCTTTTGAAACCAGGCATCATATCCTGGATCATCGGGTGCAGGCCCCTGTTCCATCATCAATGCAGGCATCAACTCCAGGTTGGTAAAAAGGGTTTGACCGTGGAGCAGCTTTGCCAATTCAGCAGGGAGCCGGGTTTCCGATGATTCATCTGCAAAGCGCGGATCGGTTGACCCCAACAGCAAATCGGTGACCAGACCATAAAACAACCAGCCGCCGCTTTCAACCACCATAAACGCCCCCTCCTGAACCGTTTGCGCAGGCACGTTCAACCGCACCTGGAGGTTGGCTTTCAACCCGCCGCCAATGATATAGCCAATTGGACCGGTTTTGATCTCTGGTTCCATTTCCATATTTTCACTCATCATTTCTCATTTTGTATATTAAATATCACTGACCGCACTCAAAACACGGTTGAGCTGCTGGTAATCATCGCGCATTAAGATGATCAATTCTTGGAGGGCGTTCTGATACCAATCCCTGTTCCCAACAGCATTATGGGCTTCACGGGCGGACATCAAATGTGCTGCCAGAAGTTCTTCGATGGGTTTATCCATCACCCGCAGGATATGACGGAGATATCCGAACCGGCCGGCACCCGTGAAGTGCACAACCTCCTCCAGCGTGCATAAATAAATGGCATCCAGGCTCAGCGGTGGTCGTGGGGGCAGAAGGTGAAATACTCTTCCGCCCTGTTCATATCCCAATGCCAGAACCGCAATCTCAACCGGTACATTGCGGTTCTCCCGGTTGTCCTGCAAAACCTCTTCGGGGACGTCCTGCGCTGTGATCAATTGTCGGACCAGCCCATCATCTTCGATGTGAATGTCGTAGATCAATCCAAACACCTGGTGATCTGGTACCAAAGGCACCCTGACCATTGCACCGAAATGGGGTTCATTGAGTTGATTTACCCGGCATCCGACCACAAAACCAGCCGTCCCGGATCGCAATAACCGCCCAATTTGAATTGCTTGTATCACTGGTACCTCGTTTTCTTGGTATCTAAGTCCTTATGATATTGTTTATAAGATTTCTCATCCACCGGTATGCCCCTCCGGTTGAATTCTGCTACAATCATCTCCTCCACATGCTGGTGCTCTGGCATGGTCACCACCGCCACTTCATGGGCTCGATGCAGGATATAGGGATAAGGTCGTGTACCCAGGATGGCGGCCTGCTCAGTAAGCACAGCTTGCAGCAAACCAACTTTTTCTCGATCCCATGCTACCCACCCGGGTATCTCAACCCTGGCGAGATGCGGTTTCCCAGGTTTGCCTACGTTCAAATAAAAGAAATGCGGCATCAGGTCTTTACCAAAACGCAACGCATTCCGTGAGTAAATCATGAAGATCGCTGAGCGATCACCGGGGGCTTTGAGCAAATCCTGCACCAATGAGACATCACTCACCCCGGAAAAACGCCGACCACCATGGTTGTATTCCCGCAGGTCATCATCAGAAAGCTGAACCAGTTCCAGCAGTCTGCCGATCAGATCGCTGCCGGGTTTATCGACATAGCCAATCGTCATCAAACCGAGATCTCGCAAGCTTCCCAACACCTCGAGGTAATGATCCAATGTGCGCGCAAATTCCACAGATTCCTGTGGTTCCTGGAAAAGTTCCAAAGGACCATCTGTCATCGAAATGGCTGGAAGCTCAAACGCACCGGCAAATTCCGCAAGCGCTTCACGCTCACGCAAATCGCGCTTGAGGGCGACCATCCCTTCGGAGATCATCCATCCACTGGGCTGAAAAAGCGAATCATAATCCAGAAGATGGCTTTGGGTATAAATCTCAGGTACCTTACCCGATCCACACACCATCTTGACCACGCCGACATTAATCACGCAAAACGCCACCCGGGCATGCCGACTGGGGTTAATTTGTGAGCCATCCGCTGCCAAAACCGTAACTCTTTGGGGCAGGTCGGGCTTGGGTCCGACGAAATCAAGGCTTTCATCCTGGGGCACTGCACACCGCAGATTCGGCACACGCGATGCAGCCCGATCAACACCTTCACGCAATTCATCCAGGCGAGCGGCATAACCCTCCATCAAATTGAAGAGCTCTTGCTGGCGGTGGGTGATCACTTGCTGACGGGCATTTGCCTGGGCGCTGAAGTCTTTGAGTTTGCGTTGGATATCAAGCAGGTTGACGGGCATGATTCCCTCTGAAAGATTCGAACATATGTTTTATTATTTTACAAGGTTTTGCCTTTACTGGCAAGGCACAAACTGATTATAACGGACATTATCCGGACGAATAAATGTTGACATTGTAAATTTTACAAGACGAAACTCATAACACGGAAAGAAAATAATTTTAAGAGGATTATTCCAATCACGCTCGCATATAATCCCGAATAAATCATCTCCTATTCCCTACTCCCTATTTCCTACTCCCTACTCGTCACTCTCAATTGACAGCCCACGCCATCATAGATATACTTATGACTAATAAATACAACCTTCGGGGCAGGGTGCGGGTCGCAGACCCAATTCCCGACCGGTGGTAGTCCCAGTTTCTGGGAGAGCCCACGAGCACAAAAGCGTGCATGAACCGGTGAGATTCCGGTGCCGGCGGTTACAGTCCGAATGAGAGAAGGTTAGCCTATCCAGGAAACGAACATGCCCCGAATTTTTGCTCGGGGTATTTTTTATGACCGAAGATGAAAATTTGATACCCAAACCCAAAACGCCCCCAGTTAATCGCGACCTTTTACTGGTGATCTCGCTGGTGATAGGTCTCCTGATTTGGCACATGCTGGCGAGTCTGCTGGATCTGCCTGCCTTTATTCTGCCCGGTCCAATTCTGGTATGGCAGCGCTTTAAAGTCTCCCTTTTGCAAGGTCAGCTCCTGTATCACACCTCGGTGACTCTTGTTGAAGTGTTAGCGGGATTGTCCCTCGGAGGGATAGCGGCGACCATTCTCGGCTATCTCCTCTCAAAATCACCGGCTTTCGAAAAAATGATCTCGCCTTACCTGGTTGCCAGCCAATCCCTGCCGATCGTCGCCATCGCACCCTTATTGATCATCTGGTTTGGCCCAGGAACCTTCTCAAAAATCTTAATTTGCAGTTTGACCGTGTTCTTTCCTGTTTTGATCAATACTGTTGTTGGGTTGCGAGAAGTCCCTCAGGATCTTCGTGATCTGATGCGTTCGTTACGCGCAGGTTGGGCACAGACCTTCTGGAAACTTGAAGTCCCTGCTGCGCTGCCAATCTTTTTAGGCGGTCTCAGGGTTGGCGCGACCCTGTCCGTGATTGGGGCAGTCGTTGGTGAACTGGTTGGCGCAGACCGCGGTTTGGGTTTTCTGATCAATGTTGGGCGCGGTCAGTATGATACCGCTTTGGTGTTTGTGGCAATCCTGACATTAATGCTCATGGCAATTTGCCTTTACGGACTGGTGTTATTGATTGAGACTCGGCTTTTATCATGGCAATCCTGGCGCCAAAAGTCAGGTTAAGTATTCATTTATGGAGGATGTTCGTATGTTTAAGAAATATTGGGGATCATTTTTTGTGGTGTTGATCATTATCAGCGTCATACTCGGCAGCTGCCAGGTGGCAGGGAACAAAGAGGAACAAGAAGTTCGAACCACTCGCTTGACAATGGGTTATATTCCCAATATACAATTTGCACCCATTTATGTTGCGATCGAAAGGGGTTATTTCAGGGAATCAGGATTTGAATTGGATCTTGAGTATGGTAATGAGGCAGATGCCGTGGCATTGATCGGCGCGGGCGAGCAAACCTTTGCCATTGCCAGCGGCGAACAGGTCTTGCTGGCACGTGCTCAGGGCTTACCCATCACTTATGTTGCAGCCTGGTACCGTGACTATCCTGTCGGTGTCGTTGCCATGGAAGGGGCACAGATCACGGAACCTGAAGCGATGAGGGGAAAGACGATTGGCATTCCAGGTCTGTACGGTGCCAGTTATATTGGTTTCAAAGCGCTGCTCAACAAAAGCGGGCTCACCGAAGAGGATATCAACCTGCTTTCAATTGGTTTTAACCAGGTGGAAGCGCTGGTCTCGGAACAGGTGGAAGCCAGTGTGATCTACATTGCCAATGAGCCGGCTGTCCTCCGATCCATGGGTTATGATGTGTCTTTGATCAAAGTCGCAGATTATTTGCAGTTGGTGGGAAATGGCCTGATCACTAACCAAGAAACAATTGAGAATGAGCCCGAAATGGTGACTGCCTTTGTTGACGCGCTTCTAAAAGGCATCAATGACACCATAGCGGATCCTGAAGACGCTTATGAGATCAGCAAGAAATATGTCGAAAATCTGGCTGACGCAGACAGCGCCTTACAGAAAGAGATATTAAAGGAATCCATCAAGCTCTACCAACAAGAATTCCCTGGCTTCAGCGAAACGGCTGGATGGGAAAATATGCAGCAGGTGCTTCTGGAGATGGGATTGATGGAAGAGCCCCTCAACCTTGAAGAGGTATACACCAATGAGCTCCTCCCCTGAGCCCATCCTGAGCGTTAGCAACCTGGGCGTTATTTTCAGTGATGCCAGCGGAACAGTCCACGCGCTGGGGGATCTCTCTTTCAATATTACAGAAAACGAATTTGCCTGCCTGATCGGCCCTTCCGGCAGCGGTAAAAGCACATTGCTCCGCGTGTTGGCTGGCCTGGTCAATCCCACCCATGGTTCATACCATTACCATGATCATCGCGACCGTGTTGGTTTGGTTTTTCAGAAACCTAACTTGATGCCATGGCGGCGTGTGATTGAGAATATCGCCCTGCCGCTTGAGCTGAACGGGACATCCGAGGATGAAATCAGGCAGAGGGCGATGGAACTGATCAAACTGGTCAGATTGGAAGGGTTTGAGAACGCTTATCCTCGCGATCTTTCAGGTGGGATGGCACAGCGTGTGGCGATTGCCCGGTCATTGATCCAGGATCCTGACATCCTGCTGCTGGATGAACCCTTTGGCTCCCTTGATGCGTTGACTCGGGAAGACATGGGAGAAGAGCTATTACAGATCTGGCAAGCGCGCCGTAAAACTGTTTTGATGGTGACGCACTCGATATCAGAAGCGATTTACCTATCCGATAAAGTCATGGTGCTCTCTCAGCGTCCAGGGAAAATCGAGCTGGAGCTGCCGGTCGACCTCCCGCGCCCCCGTACCCCCGAGATGCGTTATTCACCCGATTTCAGTCGGTTAGCTCAAACCCTGCGAGACAAATTACGCTAATTCCCCCACATAACAGCGGGTTGGATTAATCGCTTTCCTCCGCAAGATCGTTCATTTTTACAAAACTGGGCGCCAGAACAGGATATAACCCGCGGAAAAGCGGATAGGCCTGTTCATAAACCGCCGATGCCCTTGCATCAGGTACCGTCAAGCCTGTTCTGGAAATGGTCATCTGGCATGCAGTCGGAACATCCTTCCAATTTCCGCTGCCAACGCCCGCCAGGAGCGCGGCACCAAAGGCAGCACCTTCAGTGGTGTTGACGGTGACAAGCTCAGTATTCAAAACAGAAGCCATGATTTCGCGCCAAATCTGATTCTTCATACCGCCACCTGAAACACGAACTTCTTTGATCTCTTCTAATCCTGAGGACTGAATCAGAAAGAAGATGTCCTTGAAGGCATAGGAAACACCTTCCAAGAGTGCCCGGGTCATATGGGCTCTTTCGTGGCGGACAGATAAGCCAATCCAGCCGGCGCGAGCCAGGGGATCAGGATGCGGTGTGCGTTCCCCACTCAAATAGGGCAGGAATTGCAAACCCTCGCACCCAACCGGGGCTGATTCTGCTTCCTGAACCAATGTATCAAAATCCAATTCAGGTGCCAGTTTATCCCGGTACCACTGCAAACTGCCTGCCGCAGAGAGCATCACGCCCATAAAGTGCCACAATCCCGGCACAGCATGGCAAAACGCATGCAGCCGCCCCTCTGGTTCAATCAGTCCTGACGGTGTCGGCGCAAACACAACACCGCTTGTGCCAACGGTAAGCCCAATTATCCCGGACTCCACAGCACCCATACCAACCGCCTGGGCTGCCTGGTCACCGCCGCCTGCCGTGATGGGTGTGCCCGCCTTCAAACCCGTTTTTTCAGCAGCCTCCTGGGTGAGTGTCCCCGTAAATTCTGGTCCTTCAAATGTAGGCGGCAGCCAATCGGGATTGATTTCTAATGCTCTAACCAAGGATGTTGACCAGTCTCGGGATTTCAAATCGAATAAAACGGTGCCCGATCCCCCGGCTTTATCCATTGCAAAGCCTCCGGAGAGCCGATAACGGATGTAATCCTTGGGCAGAAGAATATGTCTGATCTTTTTATAGACTTCCGGCTCGTTCTCCTTAACCCACAGGATCTTGGAGGCAGTGAAACCTGTCAGGCTGACATTGCCGGTCGTTTTGATAAAGTTCTCTTTTCCAATCTTTCGGTGAATCTCATCGCACTGCGCCTGAGTGCGTTGATCATTCCATAAAATTGCGGGGCGTAAAACTTGACCGGCTTCATCCAATAAAACCAGCCCATGCATCTGACCTGTAAGGCCAACAGCTCCGATGGATGCATTGTCAATACCTGCCTTTAGGATCACAGCTTGAATGCTTTTTGAAGTGGCGTCCCACCATTCACGCGGATCTTGTTCTGACCACAGTGGTTTGGGTGATTGCAAGGTATGCGGTGAAGATGCAACGCCAACAATCTCACCCTTTTCATTGATCAACAGGGCTTTGCTGCTGGTCGTTGAAACATCAATGCCAAGAAAATACATCGTGACCTCTCTTATTTTAAATATCTATTTTATGATCACCGGGCAGTTGAAAACACGTTCGGTGACTTTCATCTCACTTGGACCTATAACTTCAAATTCTCCATCCAATTGAATGTCTTCTGAAGAGCTTCCAACCATTACCTTAATGGTACCTGCTTCGAGAACCAAATTTAGATCCCGATTGTAAAAAGCACATTGATCTACCTTCATTTGGAAGGTCACCCGCTTAGATTCTCCTGGTGCCAGCCCCAATCGATGATATCCCTTGAGCTCCTTTGAAGGACGAGGTGAGGATGCAAATGGATCATGGATGTACAGTTGCACAACTTCCTCGCCTGCAAAATCACCCGTGTTCTTCAATGTGAAGGAGATCTCAATTGTCTCACCAAGGGTCCCTTTACCCGGTGAAATTTCAAGATCTTTATATTCAAAGGATGTATAGCTCAAACCATGTCCAAAGGGAAACAGAGGTGCCACATCACTATCGACATATTCACCATACCAGTGTGATCTTTTGCCGGCTGGCTTTGCATGATAAACAAGCGGCAGCTGACCGACTGATCGCGGAAATGTGATTGGTAATTTTCCCCCTGGATTAACAGTACCAAAGATCACATCAGCGACCGCATTTCCCCCCTCCTCGCCGGGTAGCCAGGCTTCCACGATGGCGTCAACCCGCTCTGCCAGCCATGGGATGGCATAAGGACGCCCATTGACCAGCACCAACACCACGGGTTTCTGTGTGTCGAGAATGGCTTTTGCCAATGGCTCTTGCCCACCTGGCAGTTTCAGATCACAACTGTCACGTGTTTCACCTGTGGTACACTGTGGCACCAAACCCGAACGATCGCCCAAAACCAATACAACAACATCCGATTCCAAAGCTGCATCGACTGCTTCTTTGATTAGAGTCTGATCCTCATCCTGATGGTTGCATCCCTGTGCATATAAAATATTGGTTTGTGAAGATACAGCCCTTTTAATCCCTTCCAAAATGGTTACAATTCGAATTTCATGATCAGATAACCCATCGAGAAAATTTTGTGTAAAAGAATGGTTTGATGGAGCCTGGAGCATCACCAATTCACGCATTGCTTGATAGGAATAATCTCCCAGCTGGCAGCGACCAGAATCAGCATTCGGTCCAATCACCGCAATCTTCTTGATTGCCTTATTTAGGGGCAGAATGGCATCATTTTTGAGCAATACCATGCTCTTTGCAGCGATTTCACGCGCCAACTGGCGCTGATCTGGTGTTTCAAAAACCTCCAGTACGGTTTTTTCATCCACAAACGGATCATCAAACAATCCGAGGTCAAATTTTGTTTTGAGATGGTTGCTCACCGCGCGATCGATATCTTCAATGCCAACTTTGCCTTGCTCTAGGGCATTTTTAAGCGGATCAGCATAGCAGACACTGGTAGGAAGTTCAACATCAATCCCTGCAGATAACCCCATGGCGGCTGCATCCGTATAATTTTGCGCAATACAATGGAAATCGGTCAGCATGGTCAATGTTTCATAATCAGAAACAATAAGCCCTTCAAAACCAAGCTCATCACGCAGAATATCTTTAAGAATGCGCCTGGAGGCACCAACAACCTCACCATCAATTTCAGGATAGGCGTTCATGACAGATGCCAGGTCAGCCTCGCGAATTGCTGCCTGAAACGGCATGAGGTAAATATTATAAATTTCTCCCATGCCAATATGAACAGGGGCACAGTTCAATCCTCCTTGTGAAAGACTGTGCCCGAAGAAATGTTTGCCTGTTGCAACCACACCCTTGGATAAATTTGATGATTGTAACCCTCGTATGTAGGCTGTACCGAAATGACTTACCAAAACCGGGTCTTCCCCAAAGGTTTCCTCAATACGACCCCAACGGGGATCAGCAGCAACATCAAGAACAGGACCCAAACCCTGCCTTGCACCAATTGCCATAAACTGATGCCGAATTTCCGCTGCCATTTTATTGGCCAATTCAGGCTGAAAGGTGCTTGCCAAGCCGAGCATCTGAGGATACATGGTTCCGCCCAAAACCATCGCCCCCAAACAGCATTCCTCATGGATCAAAGCAGGGATCTTCAGACGGGTCTCATCGATTAATTTCTTCTGGAGTTGATTGGCTGTTTGGGCAGCTCGTTTAGGGTCCAGCGTTGAGGCTCCACCCAAACGAGTGATCTGCCCAATCCCATTATTAAGCTTATGTTGCACTTTTCCCCAATCCAGGACGCCATCGGTTTGAAGCTCATAAATCCACAGCGATTCAATCTGAGCGATCTTCTCATCCAATGTCATTATTGAGACCAACGCTTCTGCGCGTTTTTGGCTTTTATCAGACATCTATTTCCCTTATCCCTTCATTGAGAGCACTTAATTTTATTTTTTATGAATAGTCGAGCCTGCCAGAGATTCTTTAGCGTAAACCTAACAACAATTCAATGGTTAGCTGGTCCAACCGTTCATACTTTAGTCCGCGTCTCCCCAACGCAATCCGATCGAATTCAGCATCCTTCAACGCGTTGGCTTTTTCTGAAGAATATTTTCCGAAATACGGGCGCATTGATCCATCATCTGCATGAATTTCTGCCAGCAGCGCCTGGATTTCTTTGTCCTCGTTCCATTTTTCAGCTTTTTCTTTGAGGATCAAGTAGGTGCGCATACAACCTTTGGCAAAGTCTTTTACGCCTTCATAATCTTCAGTTCGGTAGGCGTGGGCATCATAATGCCGCATCCCCTGATAGTTCACATCCTCCAGGAATTTGACTAAGTAGAATGCTGCCTTGATATCGCGTGAACCAAAGCGTAAATCCTGATCATAACGCCCCGGATACTGGTCATTCAGATCAATGTGGAACAGCTTGCCCGCTTCCCATGCCTGGGCTACGCCGTGCATAAAGTTGATGCCCGCCATATGTTCGTGGGCGACTTCAGGGTTAACGCCGACCATTTCCGGGTGATCGAGGGTTTCAATGAAGGCCAGCATGTGTCCTGTTGTCGGATTATACAGGTCACCGCGCGGTTCATTGGGTTTCGCCTCCAAAGCAAATTTCAGATCGTAGCCCTGGTCAAGGGCATATTCACAGAAGAAATTCATTGCCTCCCGGTTTCGTTTGATCGCATCGACGGCACTTTTGCTGGAATCCGTCTCTGTTCCCTCGCGTCCACCCCAAAAGACATAAACTTTTGCACCGAATTCAACCCCCAAATCAATTGCTTTCAATGTCTTTTGCATGGCATAGGCGCGCACTTTCGGATCGTTGGCAGTAAAAGCACCATCTTTAAAAGCGGGATCATAAAACAAATTGGTGGTTGCCATCGGTACTTTCAGTCCAGTTTCATCAAGCGCTTTGCGAAAGCTTTTCTTGATTTCCTGTGCTTCTTCTGGTGTGGCATCAATCGGGATCAGATCATTATCGTGAAAATTGACCCCATACGCACCAACCTCAGCCAAAAGATAGACCAACTCAGCCGGAGACATGGGTTCCCTGACGGGTGCCCCAAAAGGATCGCGTCCAAGGCTGCCAACAGTCCACAGTCCAAAAGTAAATTTATGTTCGGGGCGAGGAGTATAGTTGTCCATTTTAATTTCCTTTTCAATAGTTAATAGAGATGGATCGAATGTCATGGAACTATTCTAATTTACAAATAAAAATTACTGAGAATAATTCCTTTAAAATACATAACAATGATGTTTATCCCTTGACTGAGCCTGCGGTTATGCCTGAGACAATTTGTTTCTCTGCGAAGAAATAAAAAATGACTGTTGGGGCTGCGGATAGGACCACAAAGGCGGAGATCAATGCCAGGTCCTGGCTCCATTGTCCCTGGAATTGCATCGTTCCCAAGGGAAGCGTCCAAAGTTCATTGGATCTCAGTACAATAAGTGGAACAAGCAGATCATTCCAACTGGCGATGACAATCAGAGAGGCGACGGCAGCCAGAGCTGGCTTTACCAATGGGAGCATGATGCGCCTGAAGAAATCAAAGTTCGTACAGCCGTCAATATAGGCGGCGTCTTGAATCTCGGTTGGCACGGAAGTGAAGAAGCTGCTCAGGATCATGATATTGCCGGACAACTGAAAAGCAATCTGTACCATGATCACACCCATCAAGCTGTCAACTAAGTTAAAACCCAATTTATCAAGTTGAATCAAAACAAGATAAACCGGAAGGATGGCGACATTGATCGGGAACATCATCCCAATGGTGAACAGGTTGAAAACAAAATTCTTCCCGCGGAACTGCAATCGGGCGAGGACAAAGGAGACCATGGCGCTTATCAGAACGGTGCCTGATGTGGTAATGATCATTACAAAGACGCTGTTCTTCATCAGGTTCCAAAACGTGGGCGTAGTGATAATGCTGATGAGGTTGTCCCAATGTGGGGGATTGGGAATGGTATAAGGCTCCGAGTACATTT
>DAINBD010000003.1:0-35641 GCA_036733105.1 Candidatus Brevefilum sp.
CATTGCAAGAGTCTTCCTGCGCCTCGGATCCACTTCCATTGGCACCTGATAGGTCGCACCGCCCACACGGCGTGGGCGAACTTCCATCATCGGTGAAACGTTCTTCAACGCGGCCTCAAATGTTTCAATGGGATCCTTACCGGTTCTTTCCTCGATCAAATCGAGGGCATCATACATCAAACTTGCAGCTGTACTTTTCTTGCCCTTGATCATGATTCGATTGATCATTTCCTGAACATCAATCCTTTGATATCGAATGTCAGGTGTGATCTCTCGTTCTTCGGGTGTATATCTTCGCGCCATGCTTTCTCCTTACAAAAACTTCAAAAATTAAAATAGGGCAAAGTATCTAAATCTTCCCTAAAAGACCGATTAAAATACTTCGCCCTAACTTAAATGCTAATCTAAATGATTGTTATTTAGGCTTTTTGGCACCGTATTTTGAACGTCCGCGTGCCCGGTCTTCAACGCCGGTCGAATCCAATGTGCCGCGAACAACATGATAACGGACGCCTGGCAAATCTTTAACACGACCACCGCGCACCAGCACAACGGAGTGCTCCTGCAGTTGGTGACCTTCACCAGGGATGTATGCCGTCACTTCCATGTGATTCGTCAGACGCACACGGGCGATCTTCCGCAACGCAGAGTTCGGTTTTTTAGGGGTCATTGTACGCACAGCCGTGCAAACGCCACGTTTTTGCGGGGCACCTTTGGGCTGCCTGACACGTTTTTGCTTTTGGGAATTATACGTATACTGCAGCGCAGGTGACTTGCTCTTATTCCGTCTTGATGAACGACCTTTGCGTATCAATTGATTGATCGTTGGCACATTTGCCTCCAAATCCTTAACTAAAATAATGTCTTATTCCAATAATGGAGGCCATCATCATCTTTCAAGATGGCCTCGCGACTATCCAATTTTTCCTCCGAAAACCAACCGGGATTATAGGGCTGGCTTGAAGGTAACGAGGGATGATTCTACCACGTGTAAATAGGTGCGTCAAGATAAATGATTGCTCTTACAACACCTTTTATATATCCCTGCCGATGCTGATCAAGCCAGTCGGCGTGTTGGGAATTTTTGCTTTATCTTCATCCTTACCAAAGGTGTTGACCTCACCATTTTCCATAACTGCCTCGATCGCCAGGCCAAGGCTCTGCATTTCCTTCACCAGGACTTTGAAAGCAGCAGGAATGCCAGGATCCTCAATTTGTTCACCTTTTACAATTGACTCATAGGTGCTGACGCGTCCTGCCACATCATCCGATTTCACCGTCAGCATTTCCTGCAATGTAAATGCCGCACCGTAGGCTTCCAGTGCCCAAACTTCCATTTCTCCAAAGCGCTGTCCACCAAATTGGGCTTTACCGCCCAATGGTTGTTGGGTCACCAGGCTGTAAGGGCCGGTAGAGCGTGCATGTACCTTGTCCTCAACAAGGTGATGCAGTTTTAATACGGTCATCAAGCCAACTGTGACAGGATGATCATAATATTCACCCGTCTTTCCATCCCGGAGCTTTTGCTTACCGAGTGTGGGCATGGGCTTATCCACTTCATTCATCACCTGGCGGGCTTTTTCATGCAGTTCTTTACCTTTCTGGCTCATCTTAACAGGACTTCCCATATCGCGCATCCATAAGCGAAGACAGGCGTCAATCGCAGCAGCATCCTGGTCATCACGTTCAACGATGGAGACCTCATCCGATGCGAAGAAGGTGATTTGTTCAGGATCATAGCCCTCATCACGCAGCCATTCCTTCAGTGTTGAACGCCTGGCATAGTACTGATCTGATGTTAGTTCATAAACATCATAACCTCGCTCGCCAAGCCAATTTTCCAAATAAAGCAGGCGGATATCGTCATCATCCCGAATCATTTCAGGATCAAAATCCTGGTCTTTCGCCCATTCCCAGGATCGTTTTACCGCTTCATCCCATGCCCGATCGATCATCCAGGCACGTGCCAATTCGGCTTCAATCTCATATTCTGTGGCGCCGTCAAAAACAGGCGTCAGTGCCCTGAAGCCCAAACGTTCAGCTGCCCAACCGAGGTGAACCTCCAATAACTGCCCGAGGTTCATACGCCCGGGTACGCTCAACGGATTTAAAATGATTTCGATCGAACGCCCATTATCGAGGAAAGGCATATCCTCAACAGGAACAACCATCGAGATCACACCCTTATTACCGTGACGCCCTGCCATCTTGTCACCTTCAGTGACCTTCCGACGCTGCGCAACAGCAATTCGCACCATCACATCCACACCAGCCTTCAGGTCTGAATTCTCCTCACGTGTGAAAACCTTGACATCAACGACAGTACCCTTTTCACCATGCGGCATTCTTAGGGAAGTATCTTTGACATCGCGTGATTTTTCACCAAAAATGGCACGCAGTAAACGTTCTTCAGGGGTCAGTTCTTTTTCACCCTTGGGTGTGATTTTCCCAACCAGGATGTCATTCGGACCAACTTCAGCCCCGATGCGCACGATTCCGTGCTCATCAAGATTGCGGATTGCGTCTTCACCGACATTGGGGATATCCCGCGTGATTTCTTCAGGACCAAGCTTGGTGTCCCTGGCTTCTACCTCGTGTTTTTCAATATGGACAGAGGTATAGCGATCTTCCTGAACCAATTTTTCTGAGATCAAGATCGCGTCTTCAAAATTACCGCCTTCCCAGGAGAGGAAAGCGATCAATACATTCTGACCCAGCGCGAGATGTCCATCCACAGAAGATGAGGAATCACCAATGATCTGGCCTTTGGTAATTTGCTGACCCTTGATCACAGCAGGTCGCTGATCAATACAGGTCGATTGGTTGGAACGGCGATACTTGTGCAGAAGATAAGTACGAATGTTTCCATTCTTTTCACGTACCTGGATCATTCGTCCAGTAACGGAGATGACTTCACCATCCTCTTCAGCAACGACCAGTTGACCGGAGTCGATGGCAGAATAAGGTTCCATCCCTGTGGAGACAATTGGGATCTCAGGACGAACCAACGGCACAGCTTGCGCCATCATATTTGAACCCATCAGGGCACGGTTGGCATCATCGTGCTCTAGGAAGGGGATCAATGCCGCGCTGACACCCACAATTTGTTGGGGTGCAACATCCATATAATCAATTTGCTCTTCGGTGCTGGTGATAAAGCCGGAATGGTAGCGACAAGACACACGCCGAGTGAATTCGTTGTATTCATTTAAAGGTGCATTTGCCTGGGCGATCACAAATTTGTCTTCCCGATCAGCCGAAAGGTAATCATAATTTTCTGAAACAAAGGGCTTGACCAGGATCACATCACGATCGAGTTTGGCCAATTTCTTGGCAAGTTCCTTTGTGATCCGCTCGCCGCTCGTCGCAATCAATTCATCGGTCTTTGGATCTTTGATATCCTCGCGCAGCTGACGATCAACCAGGTCATCTGTCGGTTTCAAGGTCTTGATCACCTTTCGATAGGGTGTCTCAATGAAACCGTATTCATTGACCGAGGCATAGGTTGCCATTCGCCCGATTAGACCGATGTTTGGACCTTCAGGGGTTTCAATCGGGCAAATCCGGCCGTAATGTGTGTGATGAACATCACGCACATCAAAGCCTGCACGCTCGCGTCGCAAGCCGCCCGGACCCAACGCAGACAAGGTGCGTTTATGGCGCAGCTCGGCTAGCGGGTTGGTTTCTTCCATAAATTGTGATAACTGGCTTGAGCCAAAGAATTCTCGTAAAGAAGCCACTACCGGCCGAATGTTGACAAGATTCGTGGGGGAAATTTGTTCCTGGTCACGGATCGACATTCTCTCACGGATCACCCGCTCCATCCGGCGCAGACCGACACGGAGTTTGTTCTGGATCAGTTCGCCAACCGTTTTCACCCTGCGGTTACCGAGATGGTCAATATCATCACCAGGTTCTACCCCATTATTGATCTGGATCATGCGTTTGATGATGAGCACAATATCAGACTTTGTGATCGTACGATGGTTAATGGAAATTTCCTGATCAAGTTTCTGATTCAGCTTATAACGTCCAACCTTCTCAAGGTCATAACGTCGCATATCAAAAAGCTGTTCTTCAAGGAAAGCCTTGGCGTTATCCAATGTGGGTGGATCACCGGGGCGGAGACGTTTGAAGAATTCAATCAAAGCCGCCTGAGCAACAGATTCGCCTTCTTTCAACTCCCAATTGGGTTCCTGGCTGATGGAGGTGGGGATGAACAGGCGGTCAGGATTCGTATCCACATCTTTAAAGAGCTCCATTAATTCTTGATCCGATCCTGTCTTGATCGGGCTTGACTCTTCATCCATTCCATCATCGACTTCGGCTAACGCACGAAGGAAGACTGTGATTGGCGTTGTTCGCTTTCGGTTGAATTTAATGATGATATAGTCATGCTTACGAGTCTCAAATTCCATCCATGCACCGCGATCAGGGATCATCTTTGCTGTGGACAGGTACCTTCCCGTTGCCCGGTCAAGTTCTCGCTCAAAATAAACACCAGGGGAACGGATCAGCTGGTTAACAACCACCCGCTCAGTCCCATTGATGATAAACGTCCCTTTAGGCGTCATCTCTGGAAAATCACCCATGAACAGATCCTGGGTGATCGGTTCTGGAACTTCTTTACCCTGAAGCAGCACCCGCACATAGAGAGATGAAGCATAAGTCAAATCACGTTCAAGGCATTCCTCGATCGAGTTTTTTGGCTCTTCATACCAATACTTCAAATCCCATTCCTCTGATAAAGCATCACCGGTCGGGAAGTAAAGCTGCATACCCTTGTTGTACGATTCAATGGGGGAAATTTCTGCAAATAAACCATAAAATCCTTCTCGCTTGAGCCGCTCAAAGGAATCAATTTGGACTTGAATTAATTTGGGGAGTTCTAGTCCCACGGGAATACGTCGGTAAGATTTGATGGGCATTAAATCTGCCATTAATCACTCCTGGAAAGCTGAATTTGCCGGGATATATTAAAATTATTCTCTATTAAATACATTTTCACGCGAAAAGCGCAAATTGTAATTATATCAATTTGGAGGTGAAGAGTCAAGTTTTTTCGACCTAAAAATGAATTTTCTCAATCCCTAAGCCTGTTGTCCTTCTAATTATATCCCTACTTTAAGGTAAAGCAAATCATAAAATTCTTTCTGCCGTTCTTAATATCTTCAATGTTATATCCGGCGATTCCAAAATTACGGCGTTCCAATTGACCTTAACCGATCGATTATGGTATCATTTAGTTGGCGAAAATAAATAAAACAGTTGAACGGGGAGCCTGTCCCACAGGCTGAGAGGAGGACACTGTCCTCGACCCGCAAGACCTGATCCGGGTAATGCCGGCGGAGGGATGAGATTGATTGGAAACCAACACCCTCCCCGACAAAGGAAGGGTGTTTTGATATGTCAACAAACAAACAAAAAATCATCCTTTTTGCAAATGGCGAACTGCCTGAGCCAGAATTCCTGATCCCACGCATCAATCCCGAAGACATCCTGATCGCTGTGGATGGCGGACTACATCACATTACGCGCCTTGGGCTAACGCCAACAATGATCATTGGCGACCTTGATTCGATCAACGAGGAAGCACTTCACATTCTTCAATCCCAGGGAGTAGCTGTATACCAATTTCCCCGAGAAAAAGACCAGACCGATCTTGAAATCGCCTTAGATTTTGCGCTTGAAAAACAAATCGAACCTATCTGGGTTGTTGCCGCGCTCGGAAATCGTTTGGATCAGACCCTGGCAAATATCTTCCTTCTCACCAAATCCCAACTTGAAACTGTTGATATCCGCCTGGTCGATGGAGAACGTGAAGTCTTCCTGATCCATGGCTCAAAGAAAATCTCCGGTGAGACAGGTCAGCGCATTTCACTGCTTCCACTTAATGGTCCGGTAGAAGGCATCTGGACTGAAGGTTTGAAATATCCATTAAAAAACGAAACACTCTATCCCGAACAGACGCGTGGGGTCAGCAATGAAATGACGGCTTACTCAGCACATGTTACCCTTCATTCGGGGAAGCTATTATGTATTCATGAAACACTAAAGTCAATCGAAAGGATTGAACATGATGTTTGATAAGAAAAGTTCATCCATATTGATGTTTCTTATGGTCTTGTTAATTTTAGCAAGCCTGACCGCTGCCTGCACAGCTGTGCCTTCCCCGGCAGGCACCCGCACTCTGACCGTGATGACCCACGATTCCTTCGCGATCAGCGAAGAGATCATCAGGTCCTTTGAAAATGAGCATCAAGTCAAGGTCAGTTTCATCCGCTCGGGTGATACGGGGTCTGCGCTGAACCAGGCGGTGCTGTCCAAAGAAAACCCCCTGGCGGATGTCTTCTATGGTGTGGACAGCACCTTTCTGACAAGGGCATTGGAAGAGGGCATCTTCGAACCTTATCCATCGGCTTTACTTGAAGAGATCCCTGATGCGTTTAAGTTGGATCCTGACAATTATGCCCTGCCAGTAGATTATGGGGATGTGTGCATCAACTACGATAAATCCTATTTTGAAGATAAGGATCTCGCAGTACCCGCATCCCTCGAGGATCTAGTCAAACCGGAGTACCAGGGTCTGCTGGTCACAGAAAGCCCAGCCACATCTTCCCCCGGGTTGGCATTCATGATGGCGACCATCGCCAACTTTGGTGAAGAAGACTTCCTAGCTTATTGGCAAGCTTTGGCTGCCAACGGCCTGGTGGTGGTCAGTGACTGGGAAACAGCTTACTATTCGAACTTCAGCGGTTCAACCGGACAGGGGTCACAGCCAATGGTTGTTTCTTACGGATCCAGTCCTGCAGCTGAGGTTATCTATGCGGAAACCGAACTGGCAGAAGCCCCAACCGCATCTATCATTGGTCCCAACACCTGCTACCGCCAAATTGAATTCGTTGGCATCCTGAGTGGAACCCCCAACCGGGATTTGGCAGAGGCATTCGTTGATTACATGCTCAGCGTGCCCTTCCAGGAAGACATTCCTTTGCAAATGTTTGTCTTCCCCGTCAACCAAAATGCCAACCTGCCTGAGGCATTCGTTGAACACGTCCAGATCCCTGATCAGCCTGCCACCTTACCCTCGGACCTGATCCACCAGTATCGTGAAGCCTGGATCAGGGCATGGCTGGAGACTGTGCAAGATTGAACACTGCAACAACTTTCCGGAAATGGGCTAAAAATCCCACCTTTCGCGCCCTGCTTTTATGGCTTGTGCCGGCAGCTTTCCTGGGTTTCTTCTTTTATCAACCTTTGCTGGCGCTGTTTGAGCTGATGATCTCACCAAAATGGGGGTTCAGCCTGGCCGATCTCAATATCAGTCAAATCTGGGATACCCTTGGGTTCACTATCGCCCAGGCGGCGCTTTCAACCCTGCTTACCTTGATCCTTGGCCTTCCTGGCGCTTGGCTGTTCGCTAAATTCACCTTTCCTGGCAAGAAAATCCTGCGCGTTCTGACCACCCTGCCCTTCATCCTGCCTACTGTTGTAGTTGCTGCAGGCTTCAACGCCCTTTTAGGACCACGCGGCTGGTTAAATCTTGGCCTACAAGCACTTCTTAACCTCGATACCCCGCCGGTCCAGTTTCTGAATACTTTTGGTGCCATCCTGACCGCCCATATCTTCTACAACACCACCATCATCATCCGGGTGGTCAGCAACGCCTGGTCACAGCAGAATATCCGCCTTCAGCATGCTGCCCGAGTCCTGGGGGCAAACCCCTGGCGCACTTTCCGTGAAGTCACGCTGCCCTTACTGCGTCCCTCTATATTGGCGGCGACGCTGCTGGTGTTCCTGTTTAATTTCACCAGCTTCGGCGTGGTGCTGATGCTGGGCGGACCGCAATTTCCAACTCTTGAAGTCGAGATCTACATCCAGGCACTCCACCTTCTCAACTTGCCACTGGCAAGCGTGCTCTCCATCCTGCAACTGTTCTGCACCCTTTTGATCACCATCAGTCATAACCGGCTGGCGGGACAGCAGGAAATGGTCATCTCTCCCCGCTCGCAAACGATCGCTGTCCACAAGCCACGCAAAGGCTTGGAAACGATCATCGTGTGGATTCTGATCATCTCACTCTTCACCCTGCTGGTCGCACCGCTTGCGTCGCTTGCCCTGAGATCGTTTGTCAAGCTGGAACCCAGCCGAGGGGAACGCGGCGACATTCAGCAAGGATTCACGCTGCAGTTTTATCGCGAACTGGGGATTAATCGGCAGGGCTCGCTGTTTTATGTCCCACCGATTGAGGCTGCCCGGAATTCCTTCATTTTCGCCCTGATCACGATCCTGATCACCTCCAGCTTGGGCATCCTGGTGGCCTATGCCCTTCAAAAGCGCACCCCAATCAACGCGATCCTGGATCCCCTGCTCATGCTGCCTTTAGGTGCCTCTGCCATCACCCTGGGATTGGGCTTTATCATCGTCTTCAATCGCCCGCCCTTCAGCAACCTCACCTTCCCCATTCTTTTACCGATTGCACACAGCCTTGTCGCGCTTCCGTTCGTTGTCAGAACACTCAGCCCCACATTGCAAAGCATTCCCGCTTCTCTGAGAAGTGCGGCTAGGGCTTTGGGTGCCAGTCCCTTCCGGGTTTGGCTGGAAGTTGATATTCCCCTATTACTTCCCGCCCTGATTGTCAGCACGATCTTCGCCTTGACAATCTCATTGGGTGAATTTGGGGCCAGCACATTTTTATCTCGTCCAGCCTACCCCACGCTGCCGGTCGCAATTTATCGCTATATTTCCCAACCGGGCGCACTTAATTACGGCCAAGCTTTGGCCATGTCCACCCTGTTGATGGTGGTATGTGCCAGTGGTATCTTTATTATTGAGCGCATTCAAAGGAAGAACAAGGATATTGTTTGATGCTGACAGTGAAGAACATTGATATGTCTTATGAAGGTGAACCCTTACTGCGAGGTGTTTCCTTCAGCGTTGATAAGGATGAAACAGTCTGCCTTTTGGGGGCATCCGGCAGCGGGAAAAGCACCCTACTCCGCATCATTGCCGGTCTTGAAGAACCGGAGGGCGGTGATGTGCTCTGGGATGGGGAATCGCTTGCCAATATCCCCACCCATGAACGCCATTTCGGGTTAATGTTCCAGGATTATGCCCTCTTTCCACATCGGAACGTTGCTGAAAATATTGCCTTTGGATTGCGTATGCAAAATCAACCCAAAGAGGAGATACAAGGCCGTGTCCAGGCTGCTTTGGAGACCATCAATATGCCCGGCTTTGCCAACCGAAAAGTGACAGAACTTTCCGGCGGCGAACAGCAGCGCGTCGCCCTGGCACGGGCACTGGCGCCCCAACCGCGCCTCCTAATGCTCGATGAACCCCTCGGCGCCCTCGACCGCTCCCTGCGTGAACAGCTTAGCCATGAATTGCGCCGGATCCTGCGTGAAACCAAAGTGCCGGCGATCTACGTCACCCATGACCAGGAAGAGGCTTACGCCATCGCTGACCGCCTGTTGCTGCTGCATGATGGGGTCATCCTGCAAAGTGGAAAACCGGAAGAATTTTACCATCACCCCCGCAACGTGTGGGTAGCAAATTTCTTCGGCCTGGGGAATTTGATCCCTGGGGAAGTAATCGAACGGTTCCCGCTCAAGGTGAGAACACCGCTGGGGATCACTCAAGCCAGGTGTGACCGCGAACCCCCCGCCGTTGGTCAACCTACCACATTGCTGTTCCGCCCTTCACAGGCAATTGCAAGAGGAACGGACCATACCAATCGGATCACAGGGACCGTATCTGACCAGGTATTCCAGGGAGAAAACTTTAGATTGACGCTTTCCTGTAACCAGGCAGTGCCATCCTTCGAAATATTACTTTCAGAACCCTTCGAAATTGGACAATCCCTGACGATTGGCTACCACCCTGAAGATGTTCTTTGCCTTGAAAATGGAACGGACAGACTATGACAGTGCTTAATCATCGTGTTGATATCATCAAATTAGATCATCAAGGACAGGAAGTTTGGCGCTATCCAGGGGAGATCATCAAAAAAGATGAAAAAGGCGTGCTGGTGGAAGCCTATTTCAACATCAGCGATCGTCCCTTCCACGGCATTACACTCCGTACAAATGACCGATCGATCGAACGCTATTACACCGATCGTTGGTACAACATTTTTGAAATCTATGATCGCGATGATGATCGGTTGAAAGCCTGGTACTGCAATGTCACCTATCCCGCAGATTTTACAACCGATAGGATCACCTATCGGGATCTGGCATTAGATGTGCTGGTTTATCCTGATGGGAAATACCTCGTCCTGGATGAGGATGAATTCGAAAACCTGGAACTCGATCGACATACGCGCAAGAACGCTCTGCAAGCATTGCAATCCCTGATCGAATTGATCGATCACGGGGAATTGGCGGGTGAACTTATCTAAATAGAGATGGCATTAAAAAGGGACGCAGAAAATATAAACTGCGGCCTTTTAAAATAATTATCAACCACCTGGAATTGATTTATTGAAATTAAATCAAATCCCTCACAGGTTCTTTGTTGATCAAACGATCATGGATCAGCCTGTTGCAGT
Source organism: Candidatus Brevefilum sp. (assembly GCA_036733105.1). GTDB lineage: Bacteria > Chloroflexota > Anaerolineae > Anaerolineales > Anaerolineaceae > Brevifilum. Next base: position 10,553 of record DAINBD010000003.1, read on the forward strand.
AGCGTTTAGGGCAGTTGCAGTTCGCCGCTTGAAAAGGGAATGAGGCAGAGGGGGATTGCAATGACACCCGAAATGGCGAGAGCAAGAAAGCATAAGCCAATCACGCTGAAGGCAATATTCACCCATCCCAGGATGACGCCCCAATTCGCCATACCAAGGCCTGTATACACACCGGGATTTTCGTGAATTTCTTTCTTAGCCATATTGCCAGTGATAATCGCGGCAATGGCGCCTAGGAGTGGGACTATAAAATAACTTGCAATTCCCGAGATCAGGCTGATGACTGCCAATGAAGATGTTTGCTGACCGTAGCTCGGTGGGGGAATTTTTGGGTAAGATTGGTCTGACATTGAAACTCCTTAACACTGAATTTATTCGTGGATTTCCTGAACCGATTATGTTCGGGTATTCGGCTTCATACTGCGCCGTGACAACCACCAGATGATCCAAACAGCCAGCAGGATCAAAACAATCCCTACCAAAACCGGCAGCAAGACCGAAAGGATCGAAAGCGCGGTCGAAACCACATCCTCGGCAATACTTACCGGCACATCACCCAATCCTGCCGTTGTTGCGGTAATGGCTGGCCTAACGGCTGCAGCTTTGATCACGTGAACGGTTCCTGCCACCAATAATCCTGCCGCGATTGAGATGATCGGATGAATATCAGTGATCACCTTGGCACTCGCCGCAAATAAAATCGCTCCCGCAGCTGGCCGGATGAAGGTCTGGATGGCATCATTGACATGATTGACCGCTGGAACCTTATCGGCAAAAAATTCCACAACCGATAAGACAGCCAACAATCCAATGATCCACCAGCTCTCCAAAGCCGACCATGGCTCAGAGAGTGTAATTAAATCTGTAAATTTCGCTACAATGGATACGATCAAGAGCGGAATATAAGCATTCAATCCCGCACTGGCAGATAATCCAAAAGCCGCTAAAATATCCATTTCTTCCTTTCAATTCCTTTTTCAATAATTATATCGGAAAACTAAAGTAAATTAAATCCACCCCAGGTACCCGTCCAGAGATACCTCAGAAGGTCAATAATGCCAATTTGTAAAAGCGCAACCGTATAACCGGCAATTAATGGTACCCACAATTGCCTGAAGCGGTCATAGGTGTTCTCCTTTTTAGTAATCATCACAAACACCATGCTGTAAACCATGGTCAAGAGAGCCAGAACACCCAAGGCGCTGAAAACTGCCAGTACATACATAAGCCAGGGAATCTCAAGTAAAAGCAAAAAATCCAACCCAGCGGCGAGGATTAAAAGGAGTGGAAGACGCCACCAGATCTTGAATACAGAAATATCCTCCCATGTTCGAAACATTGTTTGGATAAATGAAGGCAGCAAAATCGCAGAGACAGCCAGTCCCATCCCGGTGCCTGTGACAAGCCGTGTCCAGTTCTGGGTAGCATATGGCGAGGGAAACCCCGGAACCATCATCAAAAAGGAATTAAGGCCATCCAAAACCCATGCCAGTGCCAGCAATCCAAAAATAATCATTGCGGCAAGCGGGGGCATTTTGCCCTTCCGCCCAGAAAAAACCTGGTAGGCTAATCCAAGCATGGCGCCCAGAAACAAACCCGAACAGCGCACACACATCGGGAAAGTCCGCTCTCCGATCTTGAAGGATCGCTCCTCAATTTGGTGGCAGACCGCGTAACCAACGGCATTGGCTCTGCCCAGCAAACCCGAAGGCGTCAGAACAAGCCAAACAATCGTGATGATCAGGGCAAATCCCAATAGAATCCAAACCCATATGGGCTTTTTTGATGATGTTTCGGGGAGTGTTTCCATGTTCATTTGATTATAGAAGGTTCACGATTATGGCGCAAGGCATTTACCCTCTTCCTTAATATACGGTATTAGCACAGATAAGTTGCAGATATTAAGAACCCTGACATCTGGTAAGTAGGCTTATTAGAAGAAGCAATTTCAAGATAAATGAGCCAATTCATGAAAAAGGCTGTCTCAATATTCAGAGAGACAGCCTTTTAAATTTCCTTGAGCGTGTGGTTTAGTGATCAGACGGAGCTAATACTTCATGTACCCGGGCTAACCAATCAATGATCTCGATATGCTGGGGGCAAACCGCTTCGCATTCACCGCATTCAATGCAGCAATCAGCACGGGCGTCAGCATCAATGTTGTTTTTGTATGCCCAACGCCCATGGCCCCATGCGTCATATGCTGCAGCTTCATTATAAATTTCAAATATTCTGGGGATGGCCACGCCATTCGGGCACGGCAGGCAGTACTCACACGCTGTACACGGGATCGGCTCCAATGTAGCATAAGCCTGGCGAACCCGCTCAACTATGGTCTGATCTTCATCCTGTAATTTTCCAACACCTGATTCAGATGCTGTCACCAGGTTCTCTTCCACCTGAGGCATCAATGACATACCGCTCAACGCCACAGAGACTTCGGGTTGGTTCCAGACCCAATGCAGCGCCCACTGCGCGGGTGTCCAATTGCGGCCGCTTTCCGCCCAAACGTCCGCAACAGGTTTTGGCGGGGGATTCTTGGCGATCATGCCGCCCCGCAAGGGTTCCATCACAACCACAGCCAGGCCTTTATCAGCAGCCAATTTCAATCCCTTGGTGCCGGCCTGGTAGTCAATATCCATAAAATTGTATTGGATTTGAGCGAAGGTCCAGTTATCGTAGGCATTAATGATCCTTTCAAACACCGTGTATGCATCATGAAACGAAAAACCAAAGTAATCAAAAAGACCTTCCGCCATTTTTCTCTCCGCCCAATCAAGAACACCCAGGTCTTTCACCTTATCCCAACTGCGACTGTCTAAAGCGTGTAAAAGGTAAAAATCGATCTTGTCCACATCAAGCCGCTTCAATTGCTCTTCCAGATAATGGTCAAAATCAGCTTCTTTTTCGATTAACCAACAGGGCATTTTGGTTGCCAATCGGACTTTCTCTCGATACCCCTCTTTGAGCACTCTCCCGATAAAAGGCTCACTCTGCCCATGATGATAAGGGTAGGCCGTATCCACGTAATTCACGCCAGCATCAATCGCCGTACGTATCATGGCAAAAGCCAGTTCTTCATCGATCTTGCTGCTGTCGCCATCGAGAACTGGCAGCCGCATCGCGCCAAAACCCAAAGCTGAAACTTCCCAATCTAAAGATCCAAATTTTCGATATTGCATGCATTCCTCCTGCTCAACTTAAAAGATCTCGAGTAATTATACCCGGATCATTTTTTAATCAAACTGACCATCGAGTCCACTTGATTTGTTCAACCAAAAAAATTTGATTCAGGCAAATGTGTACGGTCAATTGATCATTTACCTCTGTTTTCATAATCTTTGTTCTATAATTCCGATATTATTAAATTAGAAGTTTCCTGGAGGACTTAATGAGTGTCATTCATCGTTTCAATGGTTCAGAAACCAACTACACATGGGAAAACGTAGCGATCAAAACCTATGAAGGACCGGTTGAAGGTGTTACAAAACAAATCCCGATTGGCCCAGAAGAAAATTCGAACCATTTTTATATCCGCTATTTTCGAGTGGAGCCAAGTAAGAAAAGCAATAAAGAAGCACATCCTCATGAACATGGCGTCATTATTATGCACGGGCGAGCACGTGTCCAAATAAATCAGGATTTCTATGAACTCAACCCAAAGGATGCTGTATTCATTTCCTCTAATGACTTACATCAGTTTACAGCCCTGGGAGATGAACCTTTAGGTTTTCTGTGCGTTGTTGTGCCGCATTGAGGCATTGAGTCAACAATTTAAAACAATTTTGGTTTACTCCTTAACCAAGTTGATCAAAGGTTTTATCGGATTATTACCCACAGATAATTGGTTTCAAGAAAAAGGCGATCGCTTTAAAATTTTCGGAGGGATATTTACCTTATACAAGATATATTGACATTCCATCCTGGATATGTGATACTTGATTTATAAAGAAGAAATGCAAGATTCCTCTTCCTTCGCAATCCCACGAAAAGAGGAGGTGGTGTACATGATAGACAGTAGTAGTTACTTAACAACGGCTGTGGCACCCCTCCTTAGGCTCGTTCGATAAGGGTGCTACAGCCAAAGAAAGACAGCCGCTCGTAACCCGGGCGGCTTTCTTTGTAAATTAGAGCAAATCATGGAAACAATTCTGTGATGGAGGTCTTATGGGTAAGACAGCGATCTGGTGGATCCGGCGTGATATCCGCCTGAGTGACAATCCGGCATTGACTGCAGCCGCTGAAAATGCGGACCAACTCATTCCCCTGTTCATCCTTGAACCGGAACTGATGGAAAACGCAGCGCCCAAGCGGCGATCTTTCCTCCTGAATGCGCTGGCTGACCTTGATCAACAGTTGAATAAGCTGGGCAGCCGTCTGGTCGTGCGCCAGGGTCCAGCGCAAGCCGCTATGCAAGCGATCAAAGAAACCTTACCCGAGGTCTCTGTCTATGCACACAAGGATTTCAGTCCCTTTGCCCGCCAACGCGATGCCCAAATCAAGTCGGTCTTGCCCTTCAAATCTTTCTCTGGTCTCACCATCAGGGACCCTAACGAGATCCTCAAAGGGGACGGGGACCCATACGTGGTGTACTCGCCTTATAAAAACAAATGGTACATCGAACCCATTCCCACGCCAGGTGATATCCTCCCCATACCAGAAAAACTACCCCCCCTGCCAGATTCCATCGAAAGCATTACGCTTCCAAATTCGCCCCAGGTTACTGGATTCCCGGCATCTGAGCAAGAAGCCCAAACTCGCCTTGATGAATTTTTAAGCGACGCCCTCCGCTATTATAAAAGTCAGCGGGATCGAATGGACCTTGACGGCACCTCACGTCTTTCCCCATATTTCAGATTTGGATTGCTCTCCGCTCGCGAAGCATTCACACAGGCTCAAATAGTATGGCTCCAATCTAAAAACAGCCAGGAACGCGCCGAGATCCGCACCTGGATGGATGAATTGGTCTGGCGTGAGTTCTACACCGCCATCCTTTATCATTTCCCGAAAGTCATGGGTGGTCCTTTTCGCGAGGATTATCAAAACATTCCCTGGCGCGAATCAACCGAGGACCTTCACGCGTGGCAGGAAGGGCAAACAGGATATCCGATCGTCGACGCCTGTATGCGCCAGCTCAAAGAGACTGGGTGGATGCACAACCGCGGACGGATGATTGCCGCCTCCTTCCTCACCAAAGACCTGCTGATCAACTGGCAACTGGGTGAGGATTGGTTCATGAATAACCTGGTCGATGGCGACCCGGCTGCTAACAACGGCGGCTGGCAGTGGTCTGCCGGCACCGGCACCGATGCAGCACCTTACTTCCGGATCTTCAATCCGGTCTTGCAGGGTAAAAAGTTCGATCCTGAGGGCGCTTATATTGCCCAATGGGTACCAGAACTGAGTCAACTGCCCGTTGAATTCCGCCATGAACCGTGGCTCCTAAGCAACGCAGATGCGCATGAATACGGCTTTCGATTGGGTGAAACCTATCCCCAGCGTATTGTGGACCACGACTTTGCCCGCCAACGCACGCTGGATGCCTATCAATTTGCTCGAAACTTGTAAGAATTTCGGCTTTCTGCAGAAATTATTCGAAAATATCCCCACATCCCCCCTGTTTTACATTACGATCTGTGGCGGTGCACCTGATTCATGCAACAGCACCAGCGGACCACAAAACTTCACCAGTGCTGCAGTCACCTGAAGGATCATCTCATCCCATCCACCTGTAAAAATGAACTTGTGGGATGCCGTGGGATCGCCCGAGTAATCTCTAACCGCTAAGGTTGCCCAGGATACATCCTTCCGGCTCCTCACTGTCACCTGCCAGGTGGTTTTCCCAATGAGATAATCTATGCGAACTCCGGAAAGTGCATTCAGGATCCGCTTGACCTTGTTCGGTGCCGGATACCGCCCAGGTGGGATCGTTCCCGGAAGCGGTATATCCATTTGCATCAGCCAAGCAACGGTTGCCGGGTCTTGCATGCACTCATATAGCGTAACTACAGAATAAAGTTTATCGGACCACATCAGTTTGATTATACCGATGAAAGCTGAAAACATCGCCATATATGCGCGGGTCAGCTCGTGGCAGAAGGGTTTCCTGCTATAATGTAACCAAGATCTGCACAAAGGTGACCCAATGTCCTTTAGAAAATTCATTCAACAACTCGAGCAAAACGGCGCGGTTCAACACATCCATAAACCGGTCTCCAAACATCTCCAACTGGCAGGGATCCTCAAAGCGCTGGAACCCCAACCCGTTTTTTGCCACAACATCGCCGAATCAAAATTCCCGGTCATTGGCAATCTTTTATGCACAAAGGAAGTCTTTGCCAGCTATCTTGGGATCACTGTCCCTGAAATCATCCCAACACTCACCAGGGCAATCGATAAACCCACCCCGCCCCAGGCGATTGGGCGGGCACCCTGCCAGGAAGTGATCATCGATCAGCCGAGCTTAGATGATTTGCCGATCCTGTTCCATTGCGGCGGAGACGGCGGCAATTACATCAGTTCAGGCATCATGATCGCCCGTCACCCGAGGTATGGGCAGAATATGGATTTCCACCGCTGTATGCAGTTTTCAACAACAGAAATGGCTGTCCGCGTCGTGAAGACGCGCAACTTTGATGCCTTCCTACAGGAGATGGGGGCAGTCGACGTTGCCATCTGCGTCGGCGTTGCTCCCAATATCCTCGTTGCAGCGGCCACCTCCGTTGAGATCGGGCAGGATGAGCTTGAAATTGCCAATTCCTTGCAGCCCTTACGCGTCGTCAAAGCTCATACATCCAATTTGATGATCCCGGCTGAATCAGAATTTGTGATTGAAGGCACAATCTTCAGGGATCTAAAACACGCTGAAGGTCCCTTTGTGGATCTGACAGAAACACAGGATATCATCCGTCTGGAACCCGTCCTTGAAGTGAAATGCATCACCCACCGCAAGGATGCCATCTGGCATGCCCTGCTCCCTGGTGCTTTGGAACACAGACTCCTGATGGGCATGCCGCGTGAACCCACCATTTTTCGTGAAGTAAATAAGGTCGTGAAATGCCTTGATGTCAACATCAACCCGGGTGGATGTTCATGGCTGCATGCCATCGTCCAGATTAAAAAAGAACATGAAGATGACGGTCGTAAAGCCATTGATGCGGCTGCCAGAGGACACAGTTCGTGTAAACACATCTTTGTGGTCGATGAAGATATCGATATCTATGACCCCCTTTCGGTGGAATGGGCGATGGCAACCCGCTTCCAGGCAGATCGGGACATGGTCATGCTTGGGCGTAAACGCGGCTCCTCACTTGACCCAAGCGCAGAAGCAGGCACATATGAAACCTGTAAGGTCGGCTTTGACCTTACAGCACCTCTGGAAACAGCCGGCAAGCATTTCGCAAAAGTTGATTTCCCCAAGGTTGATTTAAGCGAATTTCTGGATCAATCATGATGAGGATGCCAATTCATTTTTACTGTTATCTTTTAATATAATGTAATGATGTATCTAACCTCTGAAGAAAAAGCCCTTCTTGAAGGCAAAGCCGGACCTGCTGCCCAAAAGGCGATGCAAATCCTGGAAGCCCTCGGACGGATCTACGGTGCTGACCGGATGATCCCCGTCACCTCGGTGCAGATTTCAGGTGTCAGTTATGACAACCTTGGCGAAGCAGGTCTTGAATGGCTTGCCGAGATGGCGGCGGGCAGCGGGAAAGTCCGAGTTTTTACAACCCTCAATCCAGCCGGGATGGATGTCGAGAATTACCAGGCGCTGGGGATTTCAGAGGCATTCACAGTCAACCAACGCCGCGTTTTAGACGCCTTTGAAACGATGGGCGTTGTGACCACCTGTTCATGCACGCCTTACCTGTTCGGCAACCTGCCCCGTTTTGGTGAACACATCGCCTGGGCAGAGAGCAGCGCCGTCTGTTATGCCAATGCCGTCCAGGGTGCCCGTACCAACCGTGAAGGTGGCCCATCCGCACTGGCAACCTCCCTGACCGGAGTCACCCCATCCTACGGCTACCACTTGGACGAAAACCGCCAACCGACCTTGCATGTCATCGTGAATGCAACCCTCAAAGAGAATCCCGATTTTGGTGCCCTGGGTAAAGCCATCGGCGACCGGATGCAATCCCTCTCGACCAACCGTGTGCCCCTGATCAGCGGCATTACAGAAGCGAATCTCGAAAACCTGAAATCCTTCTGCGCTAGCATTGCCACCTTTGGCGGCGTGGCGCTCTTCCATATCCCTGGAATCACACCGGAAGCCTTCGCGTACAACCCCCCGGCAGAAACCCTAGTGATCAACCAGTCCAATCTTGACCGGGCAAAATCTGACCTGATCGGGGCATCGGCAGATGAGGTGGATTTTGTCACACTGGGCTGCCCGCACCTCTCACTGCGTGAGATCCAGCGTATCGCACAATTGTTGGAAGGCAAACGTGTCAGAAAGGAATTTTGGATCACGACCTCGCGACCTGTGAAGGGTATGGCAGATCGCATGGGCTACACCGAGGTGATTGAAGCATCGGGGGCAAAATTTGCCACGGATACCTGCTGTGTAGTGTCACCCATCAAATGTCGCTTTCATGTGATGGCAACTGATTCAGCCAAAGCCTGTTATTACGCCTTCGCCAAGAACAAATTCAAAACCCGACTGCTGCCCTTCGATGAAGTCATTAAGGAGGCGCTCCAATGACCAACGAGATCACTCAGACCGGTCGAACGATTTTTCCGGGGCAAGCAAGCGCTGAAGCGCTGATCAGCCGTATGGGCATCTCCTTTTACGGCGGCGTTGACCCCGAAACAGGCGTGATTGTGGAAGCCGGGCATGATTTGGAAGGACAATCCATTGCCGGGAAAATCCTGATTTTCCCCACTGGCAAGGGCTCCACAGTCGGTTCCTATATCCTTTATCGGTTGAAAAAGAATGGTCATGCGCCTGCCGCCATCATCAATGCGGTCAGTGAAACGATCACTGCTGTAGGATGCATCATCTCAGAGATCCCCTGTGTGGATCAGATCGACCTCATGTCGTTCCAATCGGGTGAAAGGCTATCCGTGGATGCCGAAAAGGGGCTGGTAATTCAATCTGTGCATTGAAAAACCAGTATAATTTCAGCATGGATCAAAACAAACGCATTATCCTTGCTATCACAGGCGCCAGCGGCGCCATCTACGGTTTGAGAACCCTCCAGGCACTCAAAGCGCTCCGTTATGAAGTCCACCTGATCCTCAGCCCGACCGGGGCGCAGATCATCGCAGAAGAAACTTCATTTTCGCCTGAAGAGGTCATCGCCATGGCGGATCACGCCTACCAGCCTGATGACCTCAGCGCCTGCATCGCTTCAGGCTCTTTTCAGACCCATGGCATGCTCATCGTCCCGTGTTCGATCAAGACCCTTTCCGGGGTTGCCAATGCTTATGCGGAAAACCTGATCCAGCGTGCCGCCGATGTGTGTTTGAAAGAAGGTCGCCCACTCCTGTTGGCTGTGCGTGAAACACCACTTCACAGCGGTCACCTCCGTCTGATGTCTGAAGCTGCTGCTGCCGGTGCAATTATCTTCCCACCAAATCCTACCTTTTATAACCAACCCCAGACCATTGATGACCTGGTCAATGCCACCGTTGGACGTATGCTTGGCCGAATCGGCATCGAAAATCAGCTTTACCAACCCTGGGATAATCGATCAGCAATATGACCAATCACAAAAGCAAAGAAGGAAATCCCCTATGCCAGAACTCGATTTAGAACGCCAAAAACAGGCTAAAGAATATGCCCGCATCAAGCGCCGCCTTTGGGCGTTCAGTCAGGGCTTCAGCACGGTTTATGCCTTGTTGTGGCTGTTCACTGGCTGGGGGACAGGGCTGCGCGACTGGTTGAGCGGATTCATCACCAGTCCCTGGCTGCTGGTTGCCGCGTTTTCTGCGATCTTTACCGGGATCTACGCCGTGATAAACATCCCGCTTGGATATTATACAGGGTTTGTCCTGCCGCATCGGTTTGATCTTTCCACCCAGGAACACAAGGATTGGGTTGCCGACCAGTTAAAAAATCTGGCGATCAGCATTGTCTTTGGCTTGTTCATCATCGAATTGGTTTACTGGCTTTTCAGAACCCAGGAAGATACCTGGTGGTTGTGGCTGACAGGCGGCATGCTACTGTTTAGTGTGCTTCTAACGAACCTTTCCCCCATCCTGATCATGCCCATTTTTAATAAATTCACCCCTCTCAGTGAAGAACATGCCGATCTGGCGGAAAGATTGCTTCGGTTAGCTGAAAAAGCGAACACCAGGGTCAAGGGCGTCTTTAAAATGGATATGTCCCGGCGTTCCCGCCAGGCAAATGCCTTCCTGACGGGTATTGGAAACACGCGCCGAATCGTGGTGGGTGACACGCTGATTGAAAATTTCTCGAACGATGAGATCGAAACGGTCCTTGCCCACGAGCTGGGTCATCATGTGCACAAGGATATGGCCTGGCTGATCGGCTTTGGCACCCTGCTGACCGCCCTCGGGTTTTACCTGGTTTTCCTTGCGATGAATTGGGCAATCAGCACCTTTGGTTTATCCGGCGTTTCTGACCCAGCCAACCTGCCCGTGCTGATGATCTTGCTCTCGCTGTATGAATTAGTTGTTATGCCCATCGACAATGCTTTTTCCCGCTGGCGCGAAGGGCTTGCAGATGATTATGCGCTTGAAACCACCGGAAAAACCCAGGCTTTTGCCGCCGCCTTCACCCGCCTTGCCAACCAGAATCTGGGCGAGGTCGATCCTGAGCCCTGGGTGGTGTTTCTGTTCTACAACCACCCACCATTGAACGCTCGCATTAAGAAAGCTGAAAATTGGGGAAAAGCCTGATCAAGGAAAATCTATTCCCGCTCAAAAGGTGTCCCAAGGGCACCTGGCGCCTGGGACTGTGTGGCTCGGATTAACTTCTTCAACCGGATCCGGATTGGGTCTGGCATCGTGGCAAGCATTCTTTCCATCCATTCCGTATTCCCAAGGTTGACCAATAACAGCGCGAGGATCATTACTGGGAAAGGTGCAACTTGCAGTACCTGCGATGGAATAAATGTCAGCGACGATTGTAGAACCAATCCCAACCACTGAAGGAAGGCAAACAAGTAAGCTCCAAATGCCCCTCGAAGAGGTGCCCATCCGCCAAATATCGTGATGGCTAACACAATCCATCCAATCCCATCAAGTCCCGAGATGGTCCCTTTCCACCCGGCTTTGACACTCAGTGTGTACAAGGGCCCCGCCAATCCAACCAGCGCACCGCCAAGAATCGTGTAGATATAACGCAAGCGAACCACATTGGCACCGCGCACATAAGCAGCCGCAGGTTTTTCTCCTATCCCCTTCAGCATCAACCCCGGGCGGGTTTTTGAGATCCAGAACCATGCAAAAAAGATCAATCCAAAGCTCAAATATGTGACAATGGATTGCTGAAAAAAGAGACGACCGAGAATGGGAAGATCCTTAAGGAAAGGAATTGGCGTGGCATACATGATTGGTGCCTGTGAACCCATGATGGGATTCCCTAGGAAATACGCCAGGTTTTCACAGGTAACGGCCAGGATAAAGCCCACCGCAACCTGGGATTGTTTGAGGGTGATGCTGCTGAAGGCAACAATCGCTGAAACAAGCGCACCAACCAGCATCCCGGCTAAAAAGCCCAAGAAAATGCTTTCGGTTTCCAATGCCACCCAAAAGCCCATCATCCCAGATAAGATGATCAACCCATTCAGGGAAAGATTGATCACACCGCTCCGTTCCGTCAGGGTCTCACCGATCACAGCGATGACGATCGGTGCACCGGCCTCAATCACGCCTGCTAAACCAAGAAGAATGATCTCAAACGTCATTCAATCACCTGTTTCTTTCCCAAAATTCGCTGCCTGACGCCTTGCATAAGTAAAATAAACAAAACCAGACTACCCTGCAGCACACCTGTCAATGAGGAATCAAGCTTCAACACGATCGGTAATTGAATGCCGCCAATGTTCAAGGCCGCAAAAAACAGGGCAACTGGCGCAATCCAAATCGCCTGGTAATTGATCAACATTGCAACCATCAAAGCCAAAAAACCATATCCGCTGGATATGGATGGGATCAACCGGTGATAGACTGCGACAACCTGCAAAGCACCCGTTAAACCCGCAAACAATCCGCAGATAACAAAGGCAAGCATCATATGCCGGCGGGTTGGGATGCCCAGTCGAAAAGCCGACTTAATTCCTTTACCAACCGCTTTAAGGCGCAGCCCAAAATGAGTTCCCTGTAATAAGAAGAAAATGATAACCAAACCGAACACAGAAAAAGCAACCGAATACCAGCTCAAACCGAATGATTTTATGGTGGGCAGCCAATAAACATCAGGGAATGGTTCTGTTCCACTCATCGAAGCGACACCTGTGCGGCTCCATGCGCCAAAAATCAAACCGATATTGAGTGCAGTTGCGATAAAATTTAATCCCAAGCCGCCAAAAATTTCATTGACACCCCCATACGTTTTAAGAATGCCAGCCAAAGCCGCCCAAATCGCACCTCCCACCATCCCTGCGAGGATCGAAAGAATGATCACAAAAATTGGAGAGGTGGATGTGTCCAGGAATAAACGAATGACGCCTGTTGTAAATATCGCCCCAAGCGTGATCTGTCCTTCAATGCCGATGTTCCACAAACCTGCGGTAAATGTAACCAGCAGACCGCAGGTGACCAGCACAAGTGGAATCCAAACAACAAACACACTGGCAATCCGGGTTGAGCTTCCCGTTGCACCTACCCAAATTAGTTTGAACACTTCCAGGGGATTTGCCCCGACCAGGAACAGGATGAGAGTAATGAATAAAACAGCCAGGATCAAACCACCCAACTGGAAGAGAATGGAAAGGCTGCGATTACGCGTTTGATTCATCGATGTCCTCAACATCCATCTCGAAATCCCAACCCTTACCACCAATGAGATGACCCAATTGGTCCAGGTTCGTGGTTACCGCATCAAGAGGTGGAGAAACCTGCCCACTGAAGAAGATCAGGATCCGATCGCTATAAAGCAGGATCTCTTCCAAATCTGCAGAAATAAAGAAGATCGATGCCCCTTGAGCACATCTCTCCTTAAGTTTTTCCCACATATAAATGGCTGATTCCATATCCAACCCTCTGGTGGGATGCTCCAATAGAATAATCGATAAGGACTCCTGCAATAATGACAGGGCTGCTCTTTGCTGGTTACCACCTGATAAAGCTTCAACTGCTGTCTCTGGTCGACCGATAATGTGATATTCCTCAATCATTTCTTCAGCTTTTTGCCGAAAATGTGCTTTATCAATGAATAATTTCTTTTTGTCGCCTGAGGTAATGGTAAAGTGTTCAGCCAGGGTTAGACCTGGCACCAGACCTTCTTCCAGTCTTGATGCAGGCAGGTATGATACGCCATTATCTTTGAATTCCAAATAATTCTTGTTGGTCAAATCTTTACCATTCACAATGACCCGTCCAGCGATTGGCCTGAGCAGCCCAACACTTGCTTGAAGTAACAAATCTTGACCGCTTCCTTCCATACCGGCTAAACCGACAACTTCTCCAGCGTGTAACTGAAAATCCACCGGACCGATCTTTAAAGGATATTTTTCAACCATTAATTGATCTAATTTAAAAACCACACCTTCCTGTGCCATGGGTTGGGGATTGCTTATGGAAATTTGCTTTCCAAACATCATCTCAACCAGCTGATCTGTATCACAAGGCGATTCAACTTCTCCGACCAAAGCTCCTTTCCGCAGGATCACAAGCTGACCGCATAAACTTTCAACATCTTCCAGCTTATGTGAAACAAAGATGATCGTCTTTCCCTCTTCTGCCAGCAAATGTAAGGCAGCAAACAATTTATCCTTTTGTTGTGCGCTGATCCCGGTTGTTGGCTCATCCAGGATCAAAACTCTGGCACCCAACCACAATAATCGCAGGATTTCCATCTGCTGCCGTTCCCCCACCGTCAACGTGTCCACATGTGCGTTCGGGTCTAAGGAAAATCCAAATTGAGCTTGCAATTCCTGGAATTCTTTAATTTTCTCTTTATGTGATAAAACCAGGCTGCCGGCCTGACCCAAGATAAAATTATCAATGATCTGCATGGGCGGAAAGTCCAATGGGTCTTGATGCAGCATGCCAATCCCATTTTTTATCGCGTCCGCAGGTGAGCCGATTGAAACCGGATGACCATCCAAGAGTATCGCACCTGAATCTGGCTGGATGAAACCGGAGAGGATTTTCATTAAGGTGCTCTTCCCAGCCCCGTTTTCACCCAGAATACCAAATATCTTCCCCCCAGGGATCGTAAAAGTTATATCCACATTGGCGTGAACTTCGCCAAAGTGTTTGTTGATTTGTTTAAATCCAACGTCCATGGGTTGATGAAGTTCAAATAAATGGGGAAGAGCAAATGACCTTCCCCACTTAATAAACGCAATGATCCTTACTCCGAACGGCCTTCAATACCCTTTAACAGCTGCGGCAGGTACCAAATCTGAACATCGGTTGCCGTTTCACCTTCGGCCAAAAACGGGGTTCCATCCTGGAAATTCAATGGACCCGTCCACAGGTTCAAACCGCCTGCCAGCTCATCAATGAATTGCTGCAGGAGAGGCTCATTTTCAGGTGCCATCCCCGGTCCACTGACATAACCTACGGCTGTCACATCCAGGTCGTTAATCGCTTCCCAGTTCGGGGGCAGCCACTCAAACGTTGATTCCCAAGTGCCATCAATCGCCTTGCCAATATGGCGTACGTAAGAGGGGCCCCAGTTGAAATAAGGAACACCGAGACATACCTCGGGAGCTTCTTCACAAGCACCATTGAAATCGTAAGGAATCGCAAAAACGGGCGTTCCTTCGCTGGTTGCTTTTCGTGCTTCGACAAGGGCTTCTGTCGTATCGATACCCGAAATGATCACATCCACGCCCGAATCGATGAACTCATTGGCGACCTGTGTGGGATCCTCGGTGAAGCCTGGAATATTGAACCAGAACCCGATCCAGGTAACCCGGAAGCTCAAGTCCGCAGGGTCTTTTCCAAGGTAGTTTTCCCAGCAGTAATTGGCACCCAATTGCGCAGCAGCAACCAAACGGCGAGTCTCCTCGTTGATTAATGGACCCAAATAGCCGATTGAGCCGCTCTTCGTATGCAGCGCAGCATCGCAACCTGCGATCATCTTGCCATATTCCATCTGTCCCATCACATTGACCATATTGTCAAATTCTTTGTAATTTTCACCTTCAGCCCAGACCGAATCGCCGGAAGAATGGATCACAAAGATATCGGGATTGTTCCTGGTAAATTCAATGGCATCATCCTTCATATCATCCGAGTTGAAGATGATTAATTTTGCGCCCTGCTGCACCAGTTCTTCCGCCAGCTGGCTGCCTGTCGTTCCCGGACGGTCAGCCGTATTCACTGAATCGAGATAGATCATCCGTGTTCCTGGAATTTTTTCTTCAACATACAAACCGGCATCATAGTGCGCCTGACTCCACCCCTTATCATTGTAGGGACCGACCATCAAAATCCCGAAGACAAATTCTTCTTCCACTGGTTCGGGTTCCTCCACAACTGGTGCTTCCTCAGCAACCGGTACACACGCCGTCAGGATGAGTGCGAGCATCATCACAAGGGTGAAAATAATGAGAGCAAATTTCTTATTCATGTTATTCTCCTAAACTATTTCTTTTTTTTGAGTTAATCAAAGGCGGATTATGATAATGAATCTGAAGTTGCATACCTCCAATCTCACACAGGGCAAAACAAGTTAAACCTACGAACAACAAACCTCTTATTCCCGTTACAGACTTCATTGGTGAGATAATTTTTTTGCCAACCCGGATAAGTCTATCCACTCAAATTTTACACCAATTCCGACTATTTCCCGACCCAATTTCCACCCAGTAACCTTAAAATTTTCTGCCAACTCTCTTTCTTTAAGATCCCAGTTCAACAATCCATTCGTGCTGCTCGTTCATCATATAATCCGCATCGAAAATATGCTGAAAAATCTTCTCACACCAGATTTAATGAGAGCAAAACAGCAGCAAACCTCCTCTTACGTTGACCAAATCGTTTGGATTTGACCTGGTCCTTCCCCCATACGCCCCAATCCAAGCATCATTGACCGCGACCAGCGAATAGAGTATCCTTTTCAGCATGGAGATGCAAGCAACAGCTATCGCTCATCCCAATATCGCGTTCATCAAGTACTGGGGATTTGAAGATGAAACCCGGAAGCTCCCTGCCAATGACTCACTTTCTATGAATCTGGGATGCCTATCCACGCGGACGAAGGTCCAGTTTGACTCCCAACTGAGCAAGGATCATCTGATCCTGAATGGTCAATCCCAATCTGGTGAGGTTTTGGCGCGGGTAAGCAGATTTCTTGATATCATCCGGCAGCATGCAGGAAAATCCTATTTTGCCCGCGTGACCAGTGAGAACAACTTCCCCACCGGTGCAGGGCTGGCGTCCTCCGCATCAGCCTTTGCTGCCCTTGCCCTGGCAGGCAGCGCTGCCCTTGGCTTGAACCTTTCCGAAAAAGAACGCTCCAGCCTGGCAAGGTTTGGATCCGGGTCTGCATGCCGGTCTATTCCTGGTGGGTTTGTGGAGTGGCGCACGGACCCGCTCACAGGTGAGTCCTTTGCTTTTTCGATTGCCCCAAAAGAGCATTGGGATCTGATTGACCTGATCACGATCCTGAGCGATCAGCACAAACCGGTCGGCTCGGAATCCGGGATGCTGGGCGCCTGGACAAGCCCACTCCAGGAAGCCCGTGTCAACGACGCTGAACGCAGAATGGATCTCTGCCGTGCTGCCATCCTCAACAAGGATTTTTCAGCTCTGGCAGAGGTCACCGAACTCGACAGTAACCTGATGCATGCGGTGATGATGACCCAGAGCCCAGCCCTTTTCTACTGGGAACCCCAATCGCTGGTAATTATGAAGGCAATCAAAGCGTGGCAGGCTGAAGGATTTCCTGTCACATACACGCTGGATGCAGGTCCCAATGTGCATGTGATCTGCACACAAGAGGTCGAGCAAGAAATACAATCGCGATTGCAGTCAATTTCTGGCGTACTGCAGGTATTACGAGGCACTCCAGCCGGTCCTGCCAGGCTGGTCGATAGGGGTATGTAATTTTTGCATTTTATTCGGTGATTTAGGTAATTAATTTATGGGGCAGGTGGTTTTCGAAGTTCAATTTCTACCATCTCTTCAACCACTTCCTCTTCCATCACAAGTGAAGGCAGGTTCAAAACCTCAGCCAAAGAGACCAGGTTCAAATCTTCCAAAAGCTCATAGGTTGGAATACCACTGTTAGGGTCAAACCCGATGATTTTCCAATAAAATTTTCGCAATGATTCCAAATCAACGCTGACACCTTTATTCCCACCCTTCTCTAGAGGGGGCTGACCCAATGCTCTTTTGCTTGGCATGATCGTTGAAGGATCAATCCCCTGCTTGATATTGAATAGCTGTTTGATCGTCAGAATGCGCTGCCCAATTTGCATGTATTCACGCGCCGTATGCTCCCAACCGCAGGCAGCGTTGACCATCTCAAAGAGCGAAAGCCGGTCCACACCCAGGTGAGCGCCGTAATAACACAGTCCCAAGCCGTTATAAAAGTTAATCAAGCAGGCATTGGCAGCAGAACGGATGCCATCAAGCCGATCAAATTCTCGATTTCGTCTTTTGAAGGACAGCCAGGGCGTTTTCGGTAATTCTGGTATGGCTGTCCACAGACGATGAAGGTCATAATACAGAAAGGCACCGGTGGTGTGCCGCCCAGGGTTGGGTTCCACACTGGCGTGCAGGGCATAACCCGCATCCAGGCGGGTATCATGCATGGCAAGCTCCTGCCCCCCAGCATGAACAGCTGCGTCGCTTCCGGTTATGCCCAGATTTTTCCTAGCAGCCTCAACGCCGTCCGCCAGGTAAGCTCCAAAACCTTCTCGCCGGACCATCAGGTCAACCAACTGCATCACAGCATCCGCATCACCCCATTGAAGTTGTAACCCGCCTGTTTGTTCCTGGGTGATCCGACCTTCCTGAAACCATTCAATCGCTGCGGCAATTGTCCCTCCTGCACTGATCGAATCCATGCCAGCCCTGTTAAGTATGTCATTGATCTTAACGACGCTGTCAAAATCATCCATCAAAAGCAAGGCACTGAAGGCATTGATCGTTTCATATTCTGGCTTATGGGTTTCCTGACCCGTCCCAGCCATTATAAATTTTCCACCACAGCCCGTTGGGCATGCATAGCAATGATATTTCTCCGTCTCCGCGCCTTGAATACGGTCTGCGGAAAATTGCTTTGATTTTTGCCCGGGATAGTCTTTGTGAGAGCCTAACCAGTTCTTGATAGGCGCATCATCCCATTCCACAAAGGTCTGGAAAAAACCTGCCGAACCCCACTTTTTCAGGACGCTGTTGGTCAGCAAACCATCCATACGCATTTTAAACCACGGATTGCGTAAAATCTTTCCAAATATCGGCATGATCCACCCCGGAAGAGGCAGTAGCACCCGAGCATATTTCCGGGTTTGAGCATTGATTTCCCGCATGCGTTGACGGTCATGAACGCTGACCTTGCCAGAGCGCTGCAGAGCAACGCCCTTGAGCCGCTTGGAACCCATTACCGCACCAAGGCCAGACCTGGCTGCCATCCGACCCTTATCATGACTGATGCCTGAAATCAAGGAGAGATTCTCACCTGCTTCCCCGATGCAAGCCACAGCAATTCGTTTTTTGTCCTCGTGAATCTCGTTGAGCGCATCTTCCGTCTCGGCGGCATCCAACCCCCACAGCATCGAGGCATCCCGGATTTCAGGCTCACCTGAACCGATATACAGGTAAACCGGCTTTGCACTGATCCCGCTGAAGAAGATCCCATCATAGCCGCACTGCTTGATCGCCATTGAAAAATAACCGCCGCAATTTGCCTCACCCCAGGTACCGGTCAGGGGAGATTTACCCGTCACCAACCAGCGCCCGGTATAAGATGAAGGAGTGCCCGTAAGCAAGCCAGAAACAAAACCCAGGACATTTTCCGGACCAAGCGGGTCAGCGCTGGCAGGAATGCGATTAAATAAAAGATATGCGGCTAACCCAACACCAGAAAGGTACTGGGCATAAATTTCTTCATCAATGGATTCTTCGTACCACTGCTGCGTGGTTAGGTCCACCCATAAAATTTTTCCAAGATATGGTCTCGTCATGTTTCACTTTTTCATCCCCCTGGCGATGTGTGCATGGGTGGATAGGATGATTATACCTTCTCGTCAACTATTCTAAAAAAGTTTTCTGGATTTCGCTCTAAATAATTCCTTCTGTGCGCCATAAAAGACATTGCACAAGCGAAGGGGTATAATAATTTGAACATTTTCTATGAACCTATCCTGCTATCAATTAAACAGGCAGGACTCGAGGAAAAATAATGAACATATTCTTATTGATCTTACAGGTTGTATTTGTCATTGGCCTGCTGATTTTCTTCCACGAACTGGGGCATTTCTTATCCGCGCGGTCCGTGGGCGTTCCCATAGAGGAATTTGGTTTTGGCTATCCGCCAAGGTTGGCAAAGATTGCCGAATGGAAGGGGACAGAGATCACCCTGAACTGGATCCCCTTTGGTGGGTTTGTCCGGCCCAAGGGTGAGGCAGATGAAACGGTTGAAGGCGGCATGGCATCAGCACCAGCCTGGAAGCGACTGGTCATAGCGCTGTCGGGTCCAGTTATGAACTTCATCATCGGGATCATCCTCCTCGTGGTGATCTACGGTGCAGTTGGCATCCCTGCTTCCGATCAGGCTATGGTCTCACAGGTTGTGCCTGATTCGCCCGCGATGCAAGCCGGGCTGGAATCCGGCGATATCATCCTCTCAATTGATGGTGAAAAAGTAGCAAACATCGAAACCTTGATTGAAACCATCAACCAAAAAGCAGGAACAGAAATAACCCTGTCCATCGAACGTGATGGTCAAACCTCGACCGTCCAAATCACGCCTCGCAAAGATCCTCCAGAAGGGGAAGGCGCGATGGGAATTGGTTTGAGCAACCCGCTCAAACCCACACCTTTCTTCCAATCTGTCGGCTACGCCTTTAAAGCCACCGGTTACATTATCAAGGAGACCTTTTTGTTACCTGTCAGGTTGATCCAGGGGTCCGTTGACCCAGCCTTAGCCAGACCCGTTGGCTATAAGGGGATCTATGACATTTACAGCCAAGCAGTCTCCATGGACCAGGAATCGGATTTAGTCACTGCCGAGCCCCTTCCCGTTTTCACCCTTTCGATCATCGCCAACATCTCGATAGCCCTGGGGATCACCAACCTTTTGCCAATCCCTGCTTTGGATGGCGGACGGATCTTATTTACCCTGCCCGAATTGCTCTTCAAAAAACGCATTCCGCAGAAATGGGAAAATGTAGTCAATTCGGTCTTTTTCCTCCTGCTGATTGGATTGATGATCTTTATCACGGTCCTCGACTTCACAAATCCTGTTGTCATCCCCTGACGATATTAAATTAGAGGTTAGTATGAAGGAATTTCCTTACCAAAAAGAATATAATTTTTCAGAGATTGAAACCGCACTCCTTGACAAGGAGAAGCCTTTCCCTCCTTCC
This sequence comes from Candidatus Brevefilum sp., assembly GCA_036733105.1. Lineage (GTDB taxonomy): Bacteria > Chloroflexota > Anaerolineae > Anaerolineales > Anaerolineaceae > Brevifilum. The sequence goes on from DAINBD010000003.1 coordinate 31,231, forward strand.
CTCCTGTACTTCTTTTCTGATATCACGCCAGAAGATCTTGAAAAGCTGACCGTGGTTTGGCCGCAAGTGGAAACCTTGCGCCGACGCGGCTTGTTGGAAGATATGGAGAGCATGGCTGAAAGCGACACCATCCTGTTTTTTGACACATTTGCCAGGATGTGCCTTCAGGATGACGACCCGGTTGCTCGGGCAACCGCCATCCGCTTGCTCTGGCAGTCTCAGCAGGAGGATTTGATCCCGGTTTTTCTGAAAATGTTGGAGGAAGATCCCGTATCAACTGTGCGTGCAGCAGCAGCATCCGGGCTTGGCGGATTTGTCTACCTGGGGGAGCTGGAAGAGATCAAAGAGCAAACCTACAATCACCTGTTGAAATGCTTGATGGACACCCACCTCGGTACTGACGAGGTTCTGGTTCGCCGACGTGCGCTTGAAGCCCTCGGATTTGCCAGCCAACCCGATATCCAGCAATTTATTCAAAAAGCCTATGACTCAAATGATGAAGAATGGCTGCAAAGTGCTTTATTTGCCATGGGACGGTCATGCGATCAACGCTGGGCATCCTCTGTCCTGCAAATGATCGATCATCCCGACCCCACCGTACGATTCGAAGCGATCCGTGCAGCTGGTGAACTTGAGATCCAGGATGCGCGTGATCTCCTGTTCGACATCCTGGAAGAAGGCACGGATGATGACGAATTGTATTATGCTGTCATCTGGTCCCTCTCCAAAATCGGCGGGGAAGGCGTCCGTTCACTGATCGAGTCCAGCATTGATGAAACCGACGATGAAGAGGAAATCCAAATATTAGAGGAAGCCCTCGAAAACCTCGATTTCACCGAACAGGTCAACCTTTTCGATATGATGTATGTCGAAGAAGATGATCTTGACGAATTGGAAGACGATGATGATTGGGAAGAGGATTAAGACATTATCACAAGTTAAAGTTTGAAATCACACCAACGCTTGAGAAAATTCTTGGGCGTTGCTTTTTATTTGCATTGGATTCCATATTTTAGGTAAAATGTGATTAAGATGTCGACCCAAGATGCTGGCTTATGAGTGAGAATCAGAACTTCCAATTGCATGCTTATATCAGAGGACGCGTTCAGGGGGTGAGCTTTAGATATTACACCTTTCAAACCGCGCAAAACCTTCACCTCACCGGTTGGGTTCGTAACCTGTGGGATGGGAGGGTAGAGATCTTGGCTGAGGGAGAACTTGATAACCTCAACTCGTTCCTCAGGTGGCTGCGCAAAGGTCCTTCGAGTGCAGTCGTCAGAGATGTCGATTATAAGTTCACAGATGCTTCGGGAAAATTTAACGAATTTCGGGTTCGCCCAAATGGGTAAAACCATCAGAATTTGACTTGCGATGCTTGCATGACGATAATCCGGGTCATTGCGACGAGCCCGCAGGGCGAGGCGGTAATCTCATCGTTATCACGCAGGTTGTTTCCGCAACCGTGCGTGACCTACAACCTTTAACAGATCATTTCATATCTGACGCCATTACAATCATTAATCATTCCCGCCCATCAGCAGCTGGACCTTTTTCCACGGCGGCAGATCTGATTCATCTGCCAGTATGGCGCGCAGTTCATAAACCTGATCGCGCAGCATCGCCGCCCGTTCAAATTCCAGCTCCTTGGCAGCCGCCTTCATCTGCTTTTCAAGCTCGGAGATCATCCGCTGCAGCTCCTTCTGCTCCAGCTTGCTTGCCTTTCCACGCAGTTCACCGGTTTCTTCCATACCCGCATCCCGCGCCAGCCGGTCGGTCAGGTCATGTACCGATTTAATCACGCTCGCAGGCTCAATGTGGTGCTCCCGGTTATACGCCGTCTGAATCTCACGCCGGCGGTTGGTCTCCGTGATCGCCAGGTTCATCGCATCGGTCACCTGGTCAGCATACATGATCACCTTGCCGTGCAAGTGCCGTGCAGCACGCCCAATCGTCTGGATCAGGGCTGTACCCGAGCGCAAAAAACCTTGTTTATCCGCGTCCAAAATCGCCACCAATGATACTTCCGGTAGGTCCAGCCCCTCACGCAGCAAGTTGATCCCAACCACCACGTCAAACACGCCCAGCCGCAAATCCCGCAGGATCCCGACCCGTTCGAGTGTATCGATCTCAGAATGCAGGTAATGCACCCTCATCCCCAGCTCCATCAAGTAATCTGAGAGGTCTTCAGCCATCCGCTTGGTAAGGGTTGTCACCAGGATCCGCTCGCCGTTTTCAACCCGGCGATTGATCTCACCCACCAGGTCATCAATTTGCCCTTCTGTGGGGCGAACGTCAACCTTGGGATCGATCAAGCCCGTTGGGCGGATGATCTGCTCGACCACCTGGTTTGCCTTTTTCATTTCATATTCTGCTGGCGTCGCCGAAGTGTAAAGCGTGATCCCCATTTGCTGTTCGAATTCATCAAATTTGAGGTGGCGGTTATCCATGGCTGAGGGCAGCCTGAAGCCATAATCCACCAGCACCCGCTTTCGGGATTGGTCACCATTGTACATCCCTCGGATCTGGGGGATCATCATATGGGATTCATCAATCACCAGTAAATAATCCTTGGGCAAAAAATCAATCAAAGTCCAGGGTGCTGAGCCTGCCGGACGGCCGTCAATATGCCGGGAGTAGTTTTCAATCCCAGAGCAATAGCCGACCTCACGCAGCATTTCCAGGTCATAGCGGGTGCGCTGTTCAAGGCGCTGTGCCTCAAGCAAACGCTCATTCATTCGTAGTTCACGCAGTTGTTCTTCCAGCTCAGCCTCGATATTGTCAATGGCGTGCTTCATCCGTTCATCTTCCGTAATGTAGTGCTTGGCAGGGAAAATCTCGATTGAATCATGAACCTTGAAGACCTCACCTGTCAATGGATTCAGCGAGATGATCTGTTCCACCTCGTCACCAAAGAAACTGATCCGGAATGCCTTCGTATCATCATAAGCCGGAAGCACTTCCAAAGTATCCCCACGCACCCGGAACACACCGGGCTTGAGTTCGAAATCATTGCGCGTGTACTGGCTTTCCACCAAGCGCCGCAGGAGCGCGTTCCGCCGGTAGATATCACCCACCCTCAAGTGCACAACCGTATCCCGGTAAGCCTCTGGATCGCCCAAGCCGTAAATGGCGGAAACCGATGCCACGATGATCACATCTTTACGGGACATCAATGCTGTGGTGGCAGCCAGTCTCAGCCGATCAATTTCTTCATTGATATCCGTCTCTTTTTCAATATATAGGTCGCGTTGGGGAACGTAGGCTTCCGGCTGGTAGTAGTCATAATAGGACACAAAGAATTCAACGGCGTTATCAGGAAAAAACTCCTTGAATTCTGCGTAGAGCTGAGCAGCCAGGGTCTTATTATGCGCCATCACCAGCGTGGGCAGCTGGACTTTCTGGATCACATTGGCGATCGTGAAGGTTTTGCCCGTGCCCGTGGCACCCAGCAAGACCTGGTGCTGATAACCCTTTTGTATGCCTTCCACCAGCTCGGCGATTGCCTGGGGCTGGTCACCGGTGGGTTCATAGGGTGCGTGCAGTTCAAATGGCATGCCTGATACTCTCCCAAAAAGAAGTGAATTGTCTTGCAATGATGTTTTTACGTACGACTGGATTTTACCAGAAAAGACCGTTGATAATTATCCAATAAAAAAAGGAATCGATTTTTCTGCAAAAGATTCCTTTTTCCTTGTGATTTAATCCAATATAAGTATATTCTGATAAAACAAATCGACTTTCTAGCAAAACAAATGCAAGCAAAAAGCCAGTTACACGACAAAGCCCTATTTATTGATATCTTTTGTTCTGAACCCAGTCCCTTCTGATAACGTCTGGATCTCAACGCCAATCGGTGCCCCCTGCAAAAACGCGCCTGTGTCCGCCGTGTAGGATGAACTGGCTGACATAAAAACGGTATCAACATAAAAATCTGATGGCAAAGACACATCCGTTTCAGCCTGAAATCTCAGGGACACTTTTTTCCCGGCATATGCTGAAAGGTTCAAGGCATAATGGCTCCAGTCTGTTGAATTATAGGTTTCACAAAGAGGGGCATAAGCCAGGGTAGTTTCATTGACAACAATGAAGCCATAATCATATGCTGTGACGGGATCAATACAATAATCCTCTGAATCGATGTAATAATAGAAATGTAAATATGGTTGTGATGCAGGTACAGTGAACGATTGGGATATATAATCAAGCGCATTATTATATCCGCCCAGGTAAGCAAGCCAAGAACCACTCTGTGCCCAAGATTGATCGCCATAAAGCAGGATATATCCTCCACTGGAATACTCTGCCCATCCTACGCGCCCTTGTTCAAAATTGCCGTTAATAATTGGGTTTGCACTACCCATGATAAGCGGCAAGTAAACCACCTCTACAGGATCAACGCCATTATAAATAT
>DAINBD010000004.1:0-33281 GCA_036733105.1 Candidatus Brevefilum sp.
CTATTATTAGTGGAAAGGGTCCGTGACGAATTTACAGAAAAGCTGGCACACAATCCGAATATGGCTGGAACGTAGTTAATGCAAGTTTGATGAAAAATATCTGTGGTTGGCTAACTATGAGTTCGGGTGCAGAGGAATGGCAGGAAGTTGGTGGGTGGATATGGAGGGATAGCTACATTTATAACAAGGTTAGATATGGTACCAAGGTTATAGAAGTTGGTGAGGAGTAAGGAGATGCTCAGGAATTTAAGCCATCACTTCTGGAGAGAAAATCTTATGAATAATCCTGGGCTGATAATTATTTTGTGACGGTTGTCAGCCATCAGGGGAAGAACAGTTTTGGTAAAATTGTTGATGCAGAAATGAACCTGAATCAAATTGGATTGATTGTTGAGGAGGTGGGGAATGCAATACCATCTCATTATTCTTATGTTTCAATAGACACCTATATCATCATGCCTAGCCATCTCCATGGGATATTAATTATCAATGATACAAATGTAGGGGCGAGGCATGCCTCACCCCTACGTGATGTTGATTCAACCCAACACAAACGACAACCTTTAGGGATTATTATTGGTTCTTTCAAATTCGCGGTCACAAAGCGCATCCATAATTTAGATTTGCTCTCCCAAGAGAAAATTTGGCAACGCGGGTATTACGAACACATCATCCGTGATGAGCGAGATTATAAGAAGATTTATGAATACATTGAGGCAAACCCAATTAATTGGTCGCTTGATGAAGAAAATCTCGAAAGGTCAAGATGATATCAAAACCCAACGAAATGGGGACGAGGCATGCTTCTTATAATAGGGCGAGGCATGCCTCGCCCCTACAGACCAAATTGCTTGAAATCACACAAATCGGACCTACCCGGGCAGGGATGTTGGATATTCCCGAAAAGCATTGGCCTGAACCGGGTCAGTATCTTCCCTGCCAGAGGTTGTCGGACGCATCGGAAGTCTTAATGACCCATCCATTCCGGATCCTCGAGCAGGAAGGAGCCCTAACGCTTGAACCAATTCCTCAGGACTGGTTTCCTGGTGACGAGATCCAATATCTGCCGCCCGAGGGACGTGCCTTTCAACTGCCAACATCCGTCCAGCGGGTCGGTTTACTGCCCTTTGGGGTTTCCCCATTTCGTTTGCTCACCCTGGTCAAACCTGCCTTGGCACAGGATGCCTCCATCATCCTGTTTTTTAACCCGGCACAAAGGAACGATTACCTATCCTTTGTGCCCTCCCAGGTTGAGGTTGTCCCCCTCACTGCTCTCAAAGACAACCTCGATTGGCTGGATTATTTGGCCGCTGACTTAAAACGTGAGGACATTGAAGAACTCTCATATATATTTGGCCCCTCACCCCATTCCTTCACAGGGCAGGCTCTGATCCGCACAATGATGCCCTGCCGAGGATTGGCAGATTGCGGTGTCTGCGCGGTTAAGACCACCAAAGGCTGGCGGCTGGCTTGTAAAGACGGACCGGTTTTCCCATTGAGAGAGGTGCTCCATGTGGCTCAGTGAAGAGGACATCGTTTACAAACGTGCTCTCAATTTCGAAAAACCCTTTATCAACGCACCCGGGTCCCTTGGTTTCTGCCCCGATCCCCACAGCATGCCATTCCTTTCCCATTTTGGCGCTTTCCTTACCAATCCGATCAGTTGGCGTCCGCGTCATCCTGCGAGGGATCGGGCTTTCCTGCCGTTTCCGGGGGGATACTTGCTGCATACCGGGCTTCCAAATCCAGGCATCAACCGTGCCATCCGGCAATTCAGTCGCTGTTGGGCAAATGCACCTCTGCCCATCATCGTTCACCTGCTGGCAGAAGCACCTGAAACCCTGGCTGAAATGGTGCGAAAATTGGAAAATCTGGAAAATGTGATGGCTGTTGAACTCGGGATACCGCCCAACTGCGACCCGGCCCAACTGGAAGCCTTCACTTCTGCAGCAACCGGTGAACTGCCTGTCATCCTTGCTCTCAGCCCGGAACAGGTTCCTACCCTGCACCAAACCATTCAAGATCTGCAGCCTAGCGCCATCCATCTTTGCCAGCCGCGCGGTACCCTTCCTGACGTACAGGGTGTGCCTCTCACCGGGCGTCTGTATGGACCTGCCATCTTCCCAACCATGCTGCATATGCTTGAAAAAGAATATTCTCTGGATATTCCCCTGATTATTAACGGTGGTGTATTTCACAAATGGCAGGCTGATGCCCTCATCAAGGCAGGTGCCAGGGCTGTTGCTCTCGGAACAGTGCTGTGGGGTGCACAGGTTGAAACGCTTTTCCCTGAAAACGTCTCTTAACCCCAGTCCATTCAAATCACACGATCCATAAAAAACCTCCCACAAAAATCAATTGTCAGACAATTGACAGCAACCCATTTTCTCGATAAACTAATAGGTGCAAATGTCTGACAAACTCACCAAATTGTTCGGAGGCATATGTCCACACTTCTCATAAAAAATGTCCACACATTGGTCACCATGGACGAGCAGCAGCGAGAACTGCGCAATGCCAATCTTTTCATCAAGGATGGCTTCATCGAGATGATTGGCGATACACAGGATCTATCCGCCGCGGCAGATGAAATCCTCGACCTTTCAGACCATATTGTCTTTCCCGGTTTCATCAACACCCATCATCACTTCTATCAGACCCTGACTCGTGCCGTCCCCAAAGCACAGAACGCCAACCTGTTTAACTGGCTGGTGACGCTTTACCCCATCTGGGCTCGGCTTACTCCCGAAGATATCCGGATTTCCACCAAAACAGCCCTCTCGGAACTAGCCCTTTCAGGCTGCACCACGGCATCCGATCACCTTTACCTTTTCCCCAACGGCTCCCGTTTGGATGATGAGATCCAATCCGCAGCCGATGTTGGCTTGCGCCTGCATGCCTCACGCGGCTCGATGAGCCTGGGTGAATCAAAGGGCGGTCTTCCACCCGACAGCGTGGTGGATTCGGAAGAAATGATCCTCAAAGACAGCCAGCGACTGATCGAAACCTACCACGACCCCAACCCGGGCTCGATGGTGCAGATTGTCCTGGCGCCCTGTTCGCCCTTCAGCGTGACCGGCGAGCTGATGCGCCAATCTGCTGTTCTGGCACGCGAGTACGGCATTCATTTGCATACCCACCTGGCAGAGACCAAAGACGAAGAGGATTTCTGTATCGAAAAATTCGGACATAAGCCTGTTGCTTATATGCAGGAAGTGAATTGGATCGGTAACGATGTCTGGTTTGCCCACAGCGTGCATGTCAACCGTGATGAAATGCAGCTTTATGCCGATAACGGATGCGGTGTCGCGCACTGCCCTGGCTCCAATATGCGCCTGGGGTCTGGGATTGCCCCCATCCTGGAAATGCTGACCATGGGTGTTAAGGTCGGGATTGGCGTGGACGGCTCGGCCAGCAATGACAGCTCCCACCTGCTGGGTGAAGCTCGGTTGGCGATGCTGCTCTCACGGGTAGGGGCTGGCGTTCAAGGTGCCTCCCGCTCCGGCGAAGGTGCCCCACCACTGATGAGTGCCCGCCAGGCGCTTGAAATGGCAACCCGCGGCGGTGCTGCTGTGTTGGGCAGAACGGACATCGGCTCGCTGGAAGTTGGCAAATGTGCGGACTTGTTCGCCATCAACCTCAATCGGCTGGACTACGCTGGCGCCCTTCACGACCCTGTGGCAGCTGCCCTGTTTTGCGCTCCCCAGACCGTTGATCTCAATATTGTTGGCGGAAAAACAATCGTCAAAGACGGGAAGATGGTCACGGTAGACGTGCCATCACTCGTCCAACAACATAACCAGGCAGCCGCAAGACTGCTTACAGGCGATTGATCGGCCGGGTATCAATCCAATAGAAAAATCACCAAAAAAATCAAAAGGACATAAGTTGAGGAAAGAATATGGAATTAAAATCTATTGCTGAAATGATCCAAAACAAAGTTGATTTCTTTGAAGCCGACATCATCCAATTTCTAAAAGACATCGTTGCCATCCCAAGCATCGATTCTCAAATCGGTCCGGTTGGTGAACGCATTGCGGATGAAATGAAGAAATTGGGTTATGATGAGGTCCGGTTTGACAAAATGGGGAACATTTTCGGGCGAATCGGGGATGGCAAACGCGTGATTGTCTTTGATTCCCACATCGATACCGTGGGAATTGGTGATCCTTCTAGCTGGGAATGGGATCCATTTAAAGGCAAAATCGAGGACGGGATTCTGTATGCCAGAGGTGCCTGCGACGAAAAAGGTTCAACACCTGGCATGGTGTACGGTTTGGCGATCGCCCGGGATTTAGGCTTACTGGATGGTTGGACAGCTTATTATTTCGGAAATATGGAAGAGTGGTGTGATGGGATTGCGCCCAACAGCTTTGTTGAGATTGATCCGGCTGTTCGTCCCGACTTTGTTGTGATTGGTGAGCCAACCAAGATGAATGTTTACCGCGGCCACAAAGGCCGAATCGAATTAAAAGTTACAGCTAAAGGGAAGTCCGCACACGCTGCCTCGAATCACCTCGGGATCAACGCCATTTATCTCCTGTTGCCGGTCATTGCAGGGATTCGGGATTTGGAACCGGAATTGGGAGATCATCCATTTTTGGGGCATGGAAAGATCACTGTCTCAGACATGACTGTAAAAACACCCTCCATCAACGCCGTTCCGGATGAAGCCGTGATCTTTATCGACCGGCGCTTGACCTTCGGTGAGAGTAAAGAAGAAGCCCTTGTCCAGGTTCAAACCCTGATCCCACAAGAATATTCCGATTGTGTCAAAATCGAACCCCTTTTCTATGAAGAACCCTCCTACACCGGTTTTGTTTTTGCTGTTGATAAATATTTTCCCGCCTGGGCACTTGAACCAGAACATCCCCTGGTCACTGCAGGGATTGCCGCCCGAGAACTGATCGGTCTGGAGTCTGCAGAAGCCGGTAAATGGAATTTTTCAACGAATGGCATCTATTGGGCAGGTAAAGCCGGTATTCCATCCATTGGGTTTGGTCCCGGAGACGAAGAAACAGCCCATACCAACCTGGATAGCGTAAGTTTGAAGGATGTGGTCAAAGCGACTGAATTTTACGCCCTCATCAGCTATCTCTTATCGCAAGAAGCGTAATGGTGATGAAGGCTGTGCGAAAGCTTATCAAATAACCAGGATCACTGATAAAAAATTGGAAACACATGTCTGAAGAAATGTCAGCCTACCAGCGTCTGAACAACGAGTTGAGTGAATTGATCAAAAACACACCCAAAGGCACAAAATTGCCTTCTGAACCTCAACTTGCCAAATCTCTGGGCATTTCAAGAGCAACACTGCGTGAGGGCATGCGAACCTTTGAATCCCAGGGATTGATCTATCGCCGACAGGGCTTGGGAACCTTTGTGGTCGGACCAACCCAGGTGATCGAAACCGGGCTTGAAGTGCTGGAAAGCATTGAATCACAGGCAAAGAAAATTGGTTTGGATGTCACCCTTGGTCATCTTGAAATCAATGCGCTCGAAGCGAATGAGGAACAGGCTCAGAAATTAAACTTAGCCCAGGGCGATCGCTTGACTGAGGTTCGCCGTGTGATCTTGTCAGAGGGTGTTCCGATAGCCTACCTGATTGATACCTTACCCCAATTAATGCTCAATCCGGAACATCTGGAACAAGATTTCACAGGCTCGGTCCTTGATTTGCTGATCAGGTTAGGTGAACCGACCCTTTCGGTATCAAAAACCGAGATAAGTGCCGTCACTGCCAATTCTGATGCTGTCAAAGCTTTGGGCATTCAGCGTGGTGACACCTTACTGCTTTTATCAAGTATTCTGTTTGATGTTAATGGAGAACCGGTTGACCTATCATACAGCTATTTTCTTCCTGGCCATTTTCGGCTTCACATTGTTCGAAAAATCGGTGGGCTTAACAACCACCGTTGATCTGAGACTGTCATACACATGAAAAATAATCAAACCAAATTATTTAAAATAGTAAGGAGAAACAAATGATCACCAATTTACGCGGTCGCGATCTGATCAGCGATCTGGATTTTAGCAAAGAAGAAGTGGAAACCGTGCTGGACGTGGCTTTTGACTTGAAGATGAAGCGGGCTTTGGGTCAACCCCATGCCTACCTGCGAGATAAGGTGCTTGGAATGCTGTTCTTTTTCTCCAGCACACGCACACGTTGCAGCTTTGAAGCCGGCATGGCGCAATTGGGCGGTCACGCTGCATTTATTGAGTCTAAATCCACGCAAATCTCCCACGGTGATACTGAAACAGAGATCGGCGAGATCCTGGGGCGTTATTTTGACGGGATCGCCATTCGCCATTGCGACTGGGAGATCGGGAACCGCTATCTCAACCTGGTTGCCAAAGCCTCACGCTCACCCGTTCTCAATATGCAGTGTGACATTTACCACCCCCATCAATGTCTGGCGGATCTGATGACCATTTGGGAGAAAAAGGGACGCAACCTGCGCGGGAAGAAGATCGTGGTTTCCTGGGCTTACGCAGCGTCCTACTCAAAACCGATCTCGGTTCCCCAATCACTTATATTGCAGATGCCCCGCTTTGGGATGGATGTCACCCTGGCGCACCCCCCGGAATTTGAATTGATGCCCGAGATCATGGACCAGGCACGCGAACAGGCTGCCAAATACAAGACCAGTTTCGAGGTCGTCCACAGTATGGAAGAAGGCTTCAAAGACGCCGATGTTGTGTATGCCAAGTCCTGGGGGCCTCTGGTCACCACCAGCGATCCGGACGAGATTAAAAAGGTCACTAATAAATATGAGAGCTGGATCACCAATGAACGTAAGATGGCTCTGGCAAAGGAAGATGCCATCTACATGCATCCCTTACCCGCAGATCGAAACATTGAAGTGACCGATGGTGTGCTTGATGGTCCGCAATCTGTTGTTTTTGATGAGGCAGAAAACCGCCTGCATGTGCAAAAAGCTGTCATGGCACTGACCATGGCTTAGATATCTAACTTTACAGTCACAGGAGAATTTACGCGTATGCAAAAAATAGGAGTTGCAGTTGTTGCTGTTGGCGGCAACGCCTTGATCAAAGACAAGGGTCACCAAACGGTCCAGGATCAGTACGAAGCCGCCAAGGACACGATGAAACATATTGTGGATATGATTGAAAAGGGCTGGGACGTGGTCATCACTCACGGCAATGGTCCTCAGGTGGGTTTCATCCTGCGCCGGTCAGAACTAGCCAAACATGTTCTTCACGAAGTCCCGTTGGACTATTGTGGTGCTGATACCCAGGGTGCCATCGGCTACATGTTCCAGATGGCGCTTGGAAATGAATTCAAACGGCGTGGGCTGAAAAAGGATGTTGCCACCGTTGTCACTCAAACCGTCGTAAACAAGCATGACCCCGCATTTGAGAATCCGACTAAACCTATTGGCGGTTTCATGGAAGTAAAAGAAGCCAAACACCGTGCAGATGCCGACGGATGGAAGGTTGTGGAAGATGCCGGCCGCGGCTGGCGCCGTGTGGTTCCCTCACCCCTCCCTGAACGTATTGTGGAAGCAGAGGTGATCGATGCCCTGATCAAAGCCGGTATCATCGTGGTGGGGGTTGGGGGCGGGGGGATACCCGTTATTGAAAACGATCAGGGTAACCTGGAAGGCATTGAAGCTGTGATCGATAAGGATTTTGGATCTTCCCTGCTGGCAAAAATGATCAACGCGGATCTTTTTGTGATCAGCACAGCGGTTGAAAAAGTGGCATTGAACTTCAACAAACCTAACCAGGTCTTTTTGGATGAGATCACTGTTGCGCAAGCAAAACAATATATAGATGAAGGTCATTTTGCAGCTGGCAGCATGCTGCCCAAGGTAAAAGCCATTATCCAATTCCTGGAAAATGGCGGCAAGAAAGCCCTGATCACAGATCCAGAACACATTGGTGAAGCCCTGGATGGCAAGACCGGTACCTGGATCCTTCCGTGATTAAAAGATAAAAGGGCTGCAATTTTCAGGAGCAGCCTTTTTCTACACTCAGCGGTACCTGGAAGATGATCGGATGAGGATGAAAGAAAAATTTTCACATTATATCTGTTCCATTTGCGGCCAGAAATATGAACCCGGGGAAGTCACCTACACTTGCCCCAAAGATGGCGGCAACCTTGATGTAATCCTTGATTATGATTCCATCAAGAGAGATTTTTCCCCGCAAAGATTTATGGACCTGCCAGAAGCCTCCCTGTGGCGCTATCATCATCTCTTGCCCGTAGAAGATCCGGGCTATATCGGAACCCCACTTCATCGTGCAGGCTGGACGCCGGTATATAAACCGCTTCGGCTTTCGGAAAAGTTAGATTTGCGTTCTTTATGGATCAAAGATGAAAGCCCCAATCCAACCGCATCCTTCAAAGACCGTGCCAGCGCAATTGTGGTCGCGCGGGCTATTCAGATTGGTGCAGAAATCACCGTAGCAGCATCGACAGGCAATGCTGGGGCTGCCCTGGCTGGTATGGCAGCAGCGGCAGGGACACAAGCTGTGATCTTTGCACCTAAAACAGCCCCACCCGCCAAAATTGCGCAATTACTTGTGTTCGGTGCCAGGGTGCTTTTGGTGGATGGCAATTATGACCAGGCTTTTGACCTGAGCATCCAGGCGACACAAGAATTTGGCTGGTATAACCGCAATACGGGTTTCAATCCCTTTTCCGCCGAAGGTAAGAAAACGGCTGCTTTTGAGATCTGGGAACAGGTTATCCGCCCTATGCCACAAAACAGTAAACCGCTGACGATCTTCATCCCCGTTGGGGATGGGAATATCATTTCGGGTGTCCATAAAGGCTTTAAGGATTTACAGGCTTTGGGCTGGCTGGAACAGATGCCGCGCATCATTGGTGTCCAATCCGAAGGCTCGGCAGCAGTCGCCAATGCCTTTCATCGCGGAGATGAAGATATTCTACCCGTCCAGGCGACCACATTGGCGGACAGCATCTCCGTTGACCTGCCGCGGGATGGCATTCGGGCAGTGCGCGCTGCTCGTGAAACCGGCGGCACCTATATCACCGTGCCTGATCAAGCCATTCTGGGAGCCATCACCGAATTAGGACAGGTGGGCATATTTGCTGAACCCGCCGCAGCCGCTGCCTATGCTGGCTTGGTGAAGGCAGTTAATGAATCCATTGTGTCGCCTGATGACCCATTCCTGGTTCTTAACACAGGCAGCGGATTGAAAGACATCCAAGCCGCCAGGCAGGCTGTTCTCGATCCGCCGATAATTGAACCCACTTTAGATGCAGTCAAAAAGGTATTCAAATGAACAAACCGACTTTTTCCATCATTGCCCCCATTTATAACGAATTTGAAAATATTCCTGAACTCTTTCCCCGCGTGCGGGATGTGATGGATCAAACCGGTGAACCATGGGAGCTGATCCTGGTGGATGATGGTTCGACAGATGGTTCAACAGACATGATCCGCAATCTGGCAGAAAACGATGCACGTGTGCGGCCAGTCATCTTTGCCCGCAATTTTGGCCACCAGATTGCCGTGACTGCTGGATTGGACTTCAGTCGGGGGGACGCCGTGGTGATTATTGATTCTGATTTGCAGGACCCACCAGAGGTGATCCTGGACCTGATCGCCAAGTGGCGTGAGGGTTACCAGGTTGTGTATGCCGTGCGCGCTGAACGTGAGGGCGAATCATGGTTCAAAAGGACAACGGCATCCCTTTTCTACCGGCTGATCTACCGCATCACCGATGTCAACATTCCGCTGGACACCGGTGACTTCCGATTGATGGATAAGAAAGCAGTGAATGTGATGAACCAGATGCGCGAAAAACATCGTTTTTTGCGCGGGATGTCTTCCTGGGTTGGGTTTAAACAGATCGGCGTTGAATACAAACGGAAACCGCGCTTTGCTGGTGAGACAAAATATCCCTTTAAGAAAATGCTCAAACTGGCATTGAATGCTGTCACCAGTTTTTCATATTTCCCCCTCCAACTGGCAACCTATTTGGGTTTCATCGCAGCCGGACTGAGTGTGCTCGCGATCCCTGTTGTCGCCATTCTGCGCCTGACCACAGGAACCGCACTTTTGGGTCAGGCAACCACAATTATCATCGTCTTGTTCTTCGGCGGCGTTCAGTTGATCAGCCTGGGGATCATCGGTGAATATATCGGGCGAATCTATGATGAAACAAAAGGACGCCCGTTGTATGTGGTGGCAGAAACGCCAGAGGATTTTGAAGAAAAATAACCGCCACCCGCATTCCAAATACGCTGTCTGATTGATCAAAACAAGTTATAATGCTGGCATAATTGTCAGACAATTAAAAAGGAGACCTATTAATGGCAAAAATTGACCTTACCATCTTTCCCGATCGACTTGAACGCACTGTCAAACGGGCGCGCGAACGCAATATCATTATCCCGACCTTTGAACAGATGCTCAATCCCGACCTTGTCCCCGACAAGATCAAAGAAGAGCTGAAAAATATCGGCTTATGGGACCTGCACCCTCGCAACTTGTTCCGGATCACCTGGCATAATGAGCCAAAACCCAGCGGCGGGTTGTTTGGTGGATTGAATTTCATGGAATTTCCCCAAAGCCTGACCGGAACACCTGCTCGCATTATTGCCCTCGAAGGCAAGTGGATGCCGACTGGTTCACACAAAGTCGGTGCTGCCTTCGGCTGCCTTGTGCCCCGCTTGGTGACCGGGCAATTTGATCCCACCTTGCAGAAGGCAGTCTGGCCATCCACCGGCAACTACTGTCGCGGCGGCGCATATGACTCCGCTTTACTGGCATGTGAATCCATCGCTATCCTGCCCGAGCAGATGAGCCAGGAGCGGTTTGAATGGCTTGCAACGATCGCAGGTGAAGTCATCCGAACGCCTGGTTCTGAATCCAATGTCAAAGAGATCTTCGATAAGTGTTGGGAGCTGCGAGCGACTGGCGAGGACCTGATGATCTTCAACCAGTTTGATGAATTCGGCAACCACCTGTGGCACTATTATTTGACAGGGAAAGCCATTGAAACCATGATCAAGCAGGTTGCAGCACCTGATGACAAATATTGGGGTGTGGTCTCCGCCACGGGTTCTGCCGGCACGATTGCAGCAGGGGATTACATGAAAAAATTATTCCCCGACAGCCACGTTGTCGCTTCTGAGGCGGTGCAGTGCCCAACCTTGCTCAATAACGGCTTTGGAGCGCACCGCATCGAAGGCATTGGCGACAAGCACGTCCCCTGGATCCATAACATGCGGAACACGGATACCCTCGTCGCTATAGACGACAACGCTGTGGTCAACCTTGCACGTTTATTCAACGAACCGGATGGCAAAGCCTACCTTGTCGAATCGGGCGTCCCAAGTGAACTGGTTAATAAGCTGGATTTACTGGGCTTTTCCAGTATTTCAAACGTGCTTTCGGCTATCAAAGCCGCCAAATACTATGAGCTGGATGAGAATGACATCATTGTCACCATGCTGACCGACTCGATGGAGCTTTACCAGAGCCGCCTACATGAAATGCACGCAGAAATGGGTGATTATTCTAAAAAAGCTGCAGCAGTTGATGATGCCCGCTGGCTGAAGGGTGTTGGAATCGATTACCTGGAAGACCTGACCTACATGGGTCAGAAACGCGTCCACAACCTGAAGTACTACACCTGGGTAGAGCAGCAAGGTAAAACCTTTGAAGAGATCCAGGCGCAATGGTATCAAAAGGACTATTGGACTGAACTGCATGAGCAGGTTCCAGAGATCGATGCTTTGATCGAAGAATTCAACGCACGTGTGGGGTTGCTGTAAAAGGATTTTAGAATCCACAAAACAATGGGCAGCTACCGAGCCGCCCCCAAAAAAGGGTGCACAGAATCGAACTGCGCACCCTATTTAAATAATTAGACGGTATTTACCGAAGATCTACTGCGGATCGGAGGCACAACGGAATCCAAGATCCGGGACACCTTGCTCCGGATCCAAGCCTACTCGGTAAGACGTGCGCAAAGCACCCCATCGTTGATACCAACCGCCACCACGCACAACCTTGGTCCTGCCATCGATATAGTCTAGCGGATTATATTCGGGCGAATCGGAGTAATAATCCGCATCAAACCAATCAGCCACCCATTCCATGACATTGCCAGCCATGTCCATTACACCATAGGGGCTGGCACCATCCGGACACGACCCCACTTCAATGGTATCGCCGACACAAAAATTATCCATCGTGGGACTAAAAGAATTCGCCAGGCTGCAATTTGGATTCCAATCTCCCCAGGGATAAGCTCGAGCCTTTGTCCCACGCGCCGCCTTCTCCCATTCGGCTTCTGTAGGTAAGCGTTTTCCAGCCCAGGTACAGAAATCTTGCGCATCATACCAATTCACGTTTATGACCGGGTAATTGGCATAGGCAGGATTATCGTAGTAGAACTCTCGATTTTGTGATGTTCTATCATCAGGCACTTCGCATACACCAGCTGCCACACACCGGGTGTATTGCGCATTGGTCACTTCATACTTATCAATATCATAGGCATCCAGATAAACCGCGTGTAAAGGCAGTTCCACATCAAGACATTCGTAGCGCCCATTGTGATCAGGATCACAACCCATTTCAAACTCCCCTGCAGGAATGCTCACCATGTGGGTCTCGTCGGGAAGAGCCTCAGCCGCTGTTGTCGTTGATACCTTTTCTTGTGTGGGTTGCACAGTGGGCGCAGGGAGCGTTCCAGTGTGATCACAAGCAGAACACAGGCTTAGGACGAGAATTATAAAAAGCAATAATGCTTTCCAGTACTGTTTTATTTTTGTCCCTTCCTCTAAACATTCATTGAAACAACAACATCAAGTTGACCTAAGCAATTTACTTCCTATCTTATCATAGGACTTAAGGGCAAATCACCATTTTCCGGATTACAAAGATAGGAGCCGTCTCAATACTTTTTTTGAAAATAGTATTATTCAAAAAATTTATAAAGAAAAACGAATTATGTTGGTTGGGGTACAGCCCGTATTCGATCCCTCGACACATAGTGCTGTGTTACAACAACTTCTCAAATTTAAAATAATAAAATAGCATTCAATAGATCGTATTGTTCAACATTTTTCATGAACGAATTTGATCAAAGATTTCAGAATCTCCGTAGAAATCTTATGATCAGTTTACTATTTATATATAAATTTTAAATGTGAACATATTTCAGGACGACACTAACACACCCAATTCCTAGCACCCAATACCAGGTACCCAATTCCTAATCCCTATACACTGCCATTCATGATAAAATTTTCAAAACCACCACATTAAAGGGGCTCTGATGAATGCAACCCTGCCTGAAACCGCCCTGATCCTTGTCGCAATTCTGCCCAACCAACGTGACTTTGACATTGCCCGCCTGTTTGGTTGGTATCGCATCCCGCTCAAGAGCGCGCCAAAGGTCATTTCAGTGGACTACCTCGCTTTTTATCAAACGAAAGCTTTTGACGAATCTAAACGTTGGCAAATCGCCTTTGTCGCTGAAATCCTGGGTCATGAACTCCTCACCCGACGTGATCTGATCCGGGATGAACCCGACCATCCCCGCGCCCATGAAGAATATTTCAAAATCCAGATTGGTCCCCTCCAACGCCTGGAAAATCCCATCCCGGCTGGCGAATGGAAGCGGATCACGTTCTTCTACACCACCGGCGAGCAATTTTTCGGCGCAGAAACGGTCAATGACCTGGTGATCAAAGCGCAGGAAGAGCGCGAGGTACTGTGGCATACTTTGCGCGAGCGCGCCCTCAAAGCCAACGAATATAAAGCGGATGAACTCCCAAAATCCGTCATTGACCCTGCCATTTTAGCTTTGTTGGGGGAATTTAATCAATTCTAGACCAAAGTCATCTTATTAAAATCAAAACCGGCCAGTTTGCGGAAACCTGGCCGGGTCTATTTCAATTAGTCGAGTCCTTGAGGACTACAGAGGTTGAACGTTTGTCGCTTGCAGGCCTTTTGGACCCTGTTCCACGGAGAATTCAACTTTTTGGTCTTCTCGCAGGGATTTGAAACCATTTCCCATGATAGCGGTGTGGTGAACAAAAACATCGTCACCCTGCTCACGAGCGATAAAACCATAACCTTTTGCATCATTGAACCATTTCACGGTTCCAATTTCTTTTTCTGCCATTCTAAATGTTTCCTTTTTTTGTTACTAAAAAATGTTATTTTCGTGAGTCGGCTTATGTGACAAAAAAAACCATCCAGTCTCCGCAAGTCTGGACGGTTGTTACCTTCACCAAAACTGACTTCACTTCACATACAATCTTACCGCTTCTCAAATCATTTGTCAATCAATTCGTATTTTCCATGAAAATGTCAAACAAATATGGGTTAACAGCCCTTTACTAGCTGGTAAGCCTCTTGCATCGCTGACTTCTCCTCATCCAATAAGAGCGCATTTTCCGCATAACGATACGCAAGCTGGGCGTGCCGCATTGCCTCTTCCCGTAATTCCTCATCACCAAGGGATGCTAAAGTCTTAAAAGCCTTTTGAAGCCAAAGCCCAACCTCAATGGTCCCAGCTGCATCGCGAGAGATGGCATTGAAAGCATCATCCAGCATATCATGTATGGACAACTCGGGAACAAGAACACGATCAGCAATAATCTTCGCCTTGTCCTCATTTTGATCATCCCCAATCCATAACGCAAACAACCGAACAAAGGATTCAATGATATCAATTGCTGTTCCAGGATCATTTATCGCAGCTGATAGCGAACGACTGCCAATTTCAGAAAGGATGATCAGACCAAATCGAGGATCCTCATCCATTGCCCGATCATCATCAACCTTAAACGCACTCAGGATCCTTGAAGTATCCAATTCATCTGAAGAATTTGGACTTTTTTTCACATATGCGATGGGTATATCTGGTGTGACAAATTTCCCGGGTAACACAGCGATTTGAATCACCAGGTCATCCTCTTCGGCAGCCGCCTGTAAATTGAGAATATCAATTCGCTGCAAATAGCCAATAGCCTTTCCGAAAACGGAGTCTCCCTCCGGTTCACCAGATGCCTTGATCCCACCCATCGTGGGGTGAGCCTTTCGCCAAAGGAGCGCTTCCTTTGTCACAGCCTCAGCTTTATCAATGATATGACCCAGTCGCCCCAGCCGGGCAATGCGATCCAACCAGCGAATAAAGTTGATGATAATCACGGTAAAAACAATCACTGAAATCAGAAAAAGAAAAAACCTTCCCGCTTGCCCGTAGTAACCATTCTCTAGTGCCACCTTTGCAACCACACTGAAGATGAGCGCACCGATAAAGGATGAGAGCGTATTCTGGGAAACATCATCCGCGAGAATCAGTGGGAAAGAGCGGGGTGTTGCTGTGTTACTGGCTGATGAATAAGCTGTAAGCATCGAGCCAACCGCAAAGGTCGCCACACCAAGCATACTGCCCGATGTGATGCTGAGCATGGTATTCAACGATTCTAATTTCACCGATGGTACATTTTGAAGAAAAAGCACCTGGTCTGCCAATCTGGTAAGAAAAGCAAGGATAACAGATAAGATAGCAATTGCTAGCGGCTTAACCCATAAATACTCTCTCAATCGGTTATATAAGAAACGGATTCGTTCATACATAATTTTTCCCATCCAGTAAATTGAAGAAAAAAATTTGTGTTCTAAATTAATGATCGAATTATATCTAAGAAAACCATTCTTAACGAATGTCCTTTTGTTATTGGTGATATTTGATGCCGCTTCTCCCTTGTACAACCACAATGATTGCAAGGGATCTGGCGGTTTTTCTTATCTTATTTGAACAAGTTGGTCAGCACCTGCTAATCATCAGATAAAGTGTATATACAGATGCCGGTGATATATACGGGGTTTCCGTCAACATCTTCTTCGTAGAAACCGAAATCCTGCCTGATAGATTCCGCTTCAATGGTAACAATAATATTTAAGTCTTCATCTGAAAAACCATAGAAATTATCAATATTTCGGGGTGGAATAGGTCCATCACCGTCGATGTACAGCCCCTCTTCCGTAAATTCCCAGGTGAACTCTTCATAGGAATCCTCCGAATAACCATCGGAATAATCACACTGGATGTGATAATTATGGGTCCCCTGGTGAGCCTGTTCTTCAGGAGTCAGTGTTGGACTACTCGAGGATGAAGCATCCGTAGCTGTTGGAATGATCTCAATGGTTGTGGGCTGCTCCAGAACGATGCCCGGCGAACCTTCCCTGGCACCTTCGCCCAGGGGGATCGTGCGGATATACAAGACCTGATCCCCGCGGAAGCCAACATCCAACCCTTTCAGGTAAGCAATGGAAAGATTCTCCTCAAAGACCTCTTCCAATGATTCGAAGGCAAAGGTTTCTGATTGGCTGATGGCAATCAATTCACGCAACCCCATCTGCTGGTTGAATTCCCATGGGTAATAGATGCTGAATAAAATGGCGTCCCCGGGTGCGACCTCGAATTCTCTTTCGGCGTAAATCTCGCCATTGCGGAAGGTGACTTCATACCCCAACCGGTCATAATACCAGGTCTCCTGGCGCATCCCTTCAGTGAACTGGAGCAAGAAACGGTTGGGTTGACGACGCACACTAAGAACCTGCGCTTGTGCAGGGCTGAGCGGCACGGGCTCAAGCAGAGCCGGATCTTTGACGGTTGCATCATATGTGTCACCCTGCAAACCCGGCAAGCTCACTTCCTCTTCTATCGCGTCTTCTATTACCTGGCTCATTTCGCCATCATCGCTTCCCATTGATGTCAAGCTGCATGCCAATGAAGCAATCACCAGTATCAATATAGCCCAGATATATCTTTTATTCATCGCACTCCCTTACTGTATGGTCGCTGTACAATTGATTTCCGTTGTGGTGGTGACCCCTTCACTGCTGGTTTCTGAGAAGGAGGTCTGATAAATAAACCCGCTGGAAGTAAAGATAATGGTTGAAGGATAGTTATTTTGATAGGTATTCGGTCCAACTCTTGTAAAAGAACCTCCTTCAACACCAGCAGCACCCACAACACCATCAGCCGTGAATGTCCAGGAATAATTGGTGGACATCAAACTCTGCATTTCGGGGTCATTGCAAGAAATTGCATATTGATGTGACCCCTGGTTAAGCTGTTCTTCAGACGTCAGACTTAAGCCGCCTTCCCCCGGAGAGGGGTCCTCGGTCGGCACGTTCTCCTCGGTTGGCACAACCTCATCTTCTGGCTGTGTTTCCTGTTCGGGATCGCTTTCATCTTCCGAATCTGGCTCATCACCCTGGTCCCAGAAATCAGCCCCGGTTGCGGTGCCATCCCCAGCATCAGGATCTTCTGCAACCACCAGAGGATCAGATTCTGTCATAAAGATCTCCGCCATCAATTTTTCCGTTTGAGGTGCCTCACCCAAGAAGCCGTCACACCGTCCGATGGGTGTTGCTGTGCCTACGGAATTCACATAAACTGTCTCAGCAAAATTTGGATCATCCGGATGGGCACTGCTCAACCAGATGTGGGTCACCATCCTGTCATAATCCTTGATCCCATCCCCATCCGTATCCAAATCGGTCTGCCAGTGGGCACAAAATGTGTAATTGCCTTGTGGGAAACCCGTCGCGGTAACCTTGTTTTCCCCGGGGACAGTCAGGTTGAGACCGGGCGCTGAAATCGCCACGCCTTCAGGCGGGGCGTAATACTCAACCGAGACGGTTACATCACGGGCTCCATTATTGATAAATACAAGGGGTTTTGTTTGTCCCAGTTGTTCCAGGTAAGCTTCCTTTGAAAGCCCAGCACTGAAATCATAGGTCGTATCCTTGTCCTGCGATACCAGTTGATCTCCTCCATCCACCGTGGCTGCAACATAGCCATCCAATCCCTTTTCCAGATTTCCCGGGGTATCCTGTTTTAATCTCTGGTTGAGCATGTCAATGATCGCTTGTTCTGGCTCAAAACCACCAGAAAGAATATTCATGATGCGTTTGTGTAAAGCTGTTTCATCGACATTGAGTATCTTCGGATCGTTTGGATCCCGAACATATACGTTATCCCCAGGAACCAAGCTGAAAAACAGGGTGGATCTCGCCCTTCTCGGGTTATACCGATCATAGATTTTCTTATCAAGAGCTTTTAATATTGACGTTCTTTGTTGATTGAGTGTCTCAGACAGTTCAATCGTCATATCATAACCACGCTTATTTGCATAATACACATCAACAAGATCACGCAAATTGGCAAGATCAGCGATATCAAGCACCCCATCCATGCGTTCATCTGCAACAGCCATCAAGGCTAAAGTGATCAGGAAGTCCGGGGCTTCATCATCGCTTTGCGCTGAGGATTCCATCAAGGGAATACTCAGCAGGATCAGTAAGCTAAATATGATCAATCCAAGAATTGCATACTTCACTTTCATAATGTCTCTCCTTCTTTCACGAACGATGTGTCTCTGATGACAAAACGTTATTTTTGGAAACACATTTGTTCATATTCCTATTTTTCGCAGACAAACATCGGCCTAATAACACCATAAAAATTCAAAATGTGACCCTACCTGTTTTCTCCCCACAAAGCCAGGCCAATTTCTCAAATTATTATACACGAATTTTTATTACAACTATTTTTGTTAATGGATTAACCTCAGGTTTGAACATCTCACCAATTCATGCTTTTTCTGCTAAAATCATTAAACAAGATCAATCTTTTCTTTCAGTTTCTTGGAGTGATTCCTATGGCAATACTCATCAAAAAAGGTACCCTGATCACCGCCAGTGAGACTTTTAAGGCGGATATCCTGGTCGAAGGCGAGAAAATCAGCCTGATCGGACAGAGTCTGACGCACCCCAACGCGGAAATCATTGATGCTGAGGATAAATACATCTTGCCTGGGGGTGTGGACCCTCACGTTCACCTTGACTTGCCGATGTTTGATACAGTTTCATCAGATGATCACTACACAGGCGGTAAAGCAGCTGCCTTTGGCGGCACCACAACCGTCATCGATTTCGTCCCCCAGGAAGAGGGCACTTTGGGGAAGAATATCGAACGATGGCATGCCAAAGCCGACCCCAAAGCCAGCGTCGATTTCAGTTTTCACATGAACATCACCCGCTTTGACCAGGAAGTTGCCAGGGAGATCTTCACCCTGCCAGACCTGGGGATCACCAGCCTGAAGGTTTTCACAGCCTATAACAATCGACTGCGCCTTGCCGACGCTGAGATCTTCCGTGTGATGCGGGTGGCTCGTTCAGCCGGCATGCTCACCATGGTTCACGCCGAAAATGGCGATGTGATCGACATTCTTGTGGATGAAGCCCTGGCTGCCGGCAATACTTCCCCCTATTTCCATGCAAAAACACGCCCCGCTTGGGGTGCGGTTGAAGCCTCCTTGCGAGCCGCTGCCCTGGCAGCCCAGGCAGGGGATGCACCCCTCTACCTGGTTCACATTAACACGGCTGGTGAAGTGGATCAACTTGCTTATGCCCGGCAGCACGGTCTGAACATGATGGGTGAAACCTGCCCGCAATATCTCTTCTTTATCGAAGACGATCTTCGCCGTGAAGATGGTGCCAAATGGATCTGCTCGCCGCCCATGCGCACGGAAGGGGACAACCGGCGAATTTGGGAAGGTCTCGAAAACAGCATTATCCAAGTGATCTCCACCGATCACTGTCCCTTCTTCTATGATGGCACCACCCCGATCGAATATGAGGGTGAGATGGTCGCCATCCCTGGTAAGGAATTAGGGAAGGATGATTTTACAAAAATACCCAATGGTTTACCTGGCGTAGGCGACCGCTTACCCATCCTCTGGACGCAGGGCGTGGGCAACGGTCATATCACCCCCAATCAATTCGTCGCGATGCACTGCACCAATCCCGCCAAAATTTTCGGTCTGTACCCCCAAAAAGGTGCGCTTCTTCCTGGTTCGGATGCTGATATTGTTATTTGGGATCCCAATAAAGAACTTCGCTATGGGGTTGACGTTGCTCAGCATCGTACCGATTACAACTTGTATGAAGGTTGGCACCTGACAGGCTTTCCTGTGATGGTCTTCCTACGCGGAATTAAGATCGTTGACCATGGAAACTGGCTTGGCAAGCCTGGTATGGGCCAATATTTACACCGCCATGAGGGTGAGATCCTCTAAATCAGGAAATCATGATCCTTTTACTTCCTGTTGGGCTTCTCTTGGTGGTAGCTTTTACCATCTTCATCCTTAACCAGTTCCGTCCTAACTTTGGGACAAGCTGGTTAATCGCTTCAGTGGGGTCCATTCTTGCCTGGTTGGTCATCCTATTCCTCAGGTTG
This sequence comes from Candidatus Brevefilum sp., assembly GCA_036733105.1. Taxonomy (GTDB): domain Bacteria; phylum Chloroflexota; class Anaerolineae; order Anaerolineales; family Anaerolineaceae; genus Brevifilum. The sequence goes on from DAINBD010000004.1 coordinate 20,278, forward strand.
CGCCTACCAACGATCCTGGAAGTTCTTGATTGGTATCATGCTGAACTCAATCTCAAAGGCGCGCTTGGATTTGAGCTGGATTATCAGTCATGGCCGTATGTGCTGGCTTTGATCACCATCAATCTGGCTGTCATCCTCACCGATGCAGCAAGAACCCGCTATGACAGTACACCCCTTTCCTGGGCGTTCTCGTTGACAGCCACAGCTTTCGGGTTGCTCTCACTTCAGGCTGGTACGAGCCTGACGTTGATGATCATTTGGGTGGTTGTGGATGTACTTGAGTTGGTTTATTTACTTCATCTACCGGATATCGACCGATTTTTAGGGCGGCTGATCCTTGCCTATGGTGTGAGGACAGCATCGGTTTTATTGCTTTTCCTTGGAACAATTCAGGGATGGCAATCAAACGCTGTAGTTGACCTGGCTCAAATCCCCCAAAATGCAGCCTTCCTTTTCCTTTTAGCGGCAGGTTTTCGCCTGGGTACCTTCCCATTAAACTTACCCTTTCTCCAGGAACCTAATTTGCGGAGAGGTGTTGGAAATATTATTCGCCTGGTACCTGCTGCATCAGGTCTTGCCCTCCTGGCTCGCCTCCCGGCTGATCTCATTCCCCAAAACCTGGTTCCTCTGACGCCGTTTTTCCATATGCTGCTGGCAATCGCGGCTTTATATGCATCCCTTCGGTGGCTTACCGCAAAGGATGAAATTGAAGGGCGCCCATTCTGGTTGATCGCATGGTCCAGCCTGTCAACCGCATCGGTATTAAATGGCGCTTCATCCGCCAGCCTGGCATGGGGTTTGGCACTCCTCCTTCCAGGGAGCCTTTTGTTCCTCTATTATCCACGGATCCAGCGCATGAATTTTCTGCTCTATTTTGGACTGATCGGTCTGGTGGGAATCCCTTATACGCCGCTTGCAAGCGGCTGGGAAGGCTTGATGGCGAATGGTTTTAATTTTTGGACAATTATTTTTGTCCTGACACACACAATTATGGTCCTCGGCTACCTGAACCGAATTATTCAACCCGGTGGCGAAGCTGGTTCGTTGGAATCATGGGCGCGTTTAGTTTATCCGCTGGGCTTGATCATCATCATCCAGGCAATCGTGACCATTGGCCTGGTTGGTTGGCCTGGCTCACTGACACTCGGGACCTGGTGGTTAGCCTTAGCCAGCCTTTTATTGGTCAGCGCAGCCGTCATTCTAAGCATCAGGCTAGGTATCACCACACCCTATGCACATCTGCCAGCCAACAGCAATCTTTTAAAAGTACTTAATTGGCTTGCGCCACGCCTGGAACCCATCTTTCGCCTTGAATGGGTATACCGTATCATCTGGCAGATCAATCGTCTCTTAGGCTTCTTTCTCAAAAGCTTTTCAACCATCCTCGAGAGTGAGGGAGGCATCCTTTGGACGATTCTTTTGCTGGTTTTACTCATCACAATCTTAACGGGTGGAGTGATCAACTAATATGCAATCTTTTTCTTTGGCAGCATTCATTGTGATCGTCATTACAGCAATGGTGATCCTCATATTTCGCGATTGGCGAATTAATGCCATTGCACTGGCCATCCAATACCTGGCTGCATTTGTTCTGGTCAACCTTTCCTGGCCGATCACCATCGCCATCATCAAATTAATCGTCGGATGGATGGCCACGACGGCAATCGGACTCACATGTTTGCGTCAGATGAGTACCGAACAAACCACAGAATCCACTTCCAGCCTGTTTTTTCGGGGATTGTCAGGCGTTTTAATGATCTTAATTATTTTTGTTCTGGCGCCAGAACTTCAAGAAAAGGTCTTCCCTAGTTTGGACCTGTTGATCGTCCAGGGGGGATTGATGCTGTTTGGAATGGCGCTGATGCAGCTCGGCACCAATTCCGAGCCTTATTTGGTCATTATCAGCCTGCTCAGCCTCCTTTCTGGATTTGAGATCATTCAGGCAGGACTGGAACGCTCAACCTTGTTGACGGGCTTGCTGGCAATTGTCAATTTAGGCTTGGCGCTGGTCGGCGTTTATTTCATCACGAAGAACGCTGAATATGAACCCGAGGCAACCACAGACGAGGAGTCACCGCAATGACATTGGCCACACCTTATCTGTGGGTGTTTTTCCCGATCCTTATGGCTGTGCTTTCCGGCATATTTCACAAACGGGAATTATTGAGCATCCTTCTTGCCAGCCTATCCTCTTTTGCTCTGGCACTTTTAGCTGCCTTTTTCCCCGAAGATCTGACGCTTGAAATTGGACCCCTTGTTTTGGAATTCAATGAAACTATGACGATCCTGGGACGACAGTTATCAGTGGTCTACGAGATATTTCCCTTCATCGCCTTAATTTATGGGATGACTGGGCTTTGGGCACTTAGCAGCGGTTTTCCAAACACACCCGTAACATTCCGCCCCATCAGCCTGGTTATCACAGCCCTGTTCACAGCGGCAATGGGGGTTGAACCCTTTCTTTATGCAGCCCTGTTGATCCAAACGGCTGTGCTTGCATCGATCCCTATCCTCTCACAGCCCGGTAAATTATCAGATAAAGGTGTTCTGCGATTTTTGACATTGGAAACACTTGCTATGCCTTTGATCTTATTGGCCGGCTGGCTGCTTTCTGGTGTTGAAACCCTGCCTACTGAAAGTCCATTGATCCCCCAAATATCGGTCGTGCTTGGGCTTGGTTTTGCCATCTGGTTATGTGTATTCCCGTTTCACAGCTGGGTGCCCATGGTCAGCAGACACAGCGCTCCCAATGTGTTCGCTTATTTAATGTTCATCGCACCCACAACGATCCTGGTTTTTAGTTTGAATTTTATTGATCGCTACGCCTTTCTCAGATCGCTGCCTAATTTAGAACAGACCCTGCGTTTTTTTGGTACCTGGATGATTGTCTTCGGTGGTTTATGGGCTGCATTTCAGGATAATCTCAAGCGCGTTTTTGGATTTTTAGTATTACTCGAGACGGGCGTTTCCCTCCTGGCGATCAGTTCCTTTCAAAACGGCGGTTTGAACTGGATGATGATGCTCATTCCTGCGCGCGCTTTGGGATTCTGGTTGGTGGGGTTTGCATTAACCGCATTGGAGAATCGAAATGGTGAGCTTGACTTAGATGCAATAAAAGGGGTTGCCCGTCGCTACCCGTTTCTGTCCAGCGGCGTGCTGATTGGGTTACTCAGTATTGCAGGATTACCCCTCCTGGCGTCATTTCCAATCAAAAGCATTTTACTTTCCACAACCTTTGCTGCAAGTACAATGCTTGGCACCTGGAGTTTTATCGGTAATATCGGTTTATTCCTTTCGACACTCCGGATTCTGGCCGCAATGATCACGCCTGATGAAGAACACCTTTCTGAAAAATGGAAAATCATGGAAAAACCGTTAGAATATGTTCCCATCCTGATCCTTACGGTCATTCTTATCATCCTTGGGTTATTTCCACATGTCTTCCTGGAATGGATCACCGCTACCTTGACCACCTTTACACAATTGCAGTAGACTCCCCAATACCCAAAACAACCCCATCATGGGCAAATTTGAGTCATATTGTGTATAATTCTTTGAACAAGATCAAAAACGCAACCTCAAAATGGAATGAGGTTTTTAAACCCCGAAAAAGATAGGCGCAACCGATGGAAAACTCACTTGACCTAGAACAACTAATGAAACGTTTGGAATGGCTGGATAATGAGAGACGCAATGACAAAACAGCGATTGCTGCTCTGCAAAGCAAACTTGAGACGTATACAACAGAAAACACCGATCTCCGGACACGTTTGAACGATCTCGAAAGCGAAGTTACCCGTCTAAACACCCTGATGACACGGCTTGAGCAATTCGAGCAGGACATCACCAGCATTCGTACGGAAACCGGCCAACAAATCGAGGATTTTAAGGGATCCCTTCAGGAAAAACACATCCAAACCAATCGCAATCAACAGGAAATTATCACTGTCAACCAGGATGTCATTACCCTGAGAAAAAGGATCCAGGCTATTGAGGAATTGAATATCCAGAAGGCCTTCGAATCGCAAAGAGAGGAAGATCACCGTCTTGCCAGGTTGAACGAAGAGCTTAAAGCCGAGGTCAGTGAGATCTCTCACATCGATGAAGACTACAAACGTTCCTTTCGCATGATTGAAGAAAACCTTCGCCAGGACACCAAACGGATCACGGATATCCAGGGAGAGATCACATCTCTGCGGAAACGCAATGATGAAACCCGTGCAAAACAGGATTTGGTCGGCGAGATGCTGCGAAAACTTGATACACGAATTAAAGGTCTCCTGGATGCAGAATCCGAAAGACGGGAAACCCAAACCGGTTTCATTGAAAAGATGAGCGTTTCCCAGGTTGAACAAGATCGAGTTTTCAGACAATGGGGTGAACGGTTTGAAAAGATGGAACAATTTGCGTCCGGTCTGGAAGAGGGCATCACCGACCTTGAAAATACCCACCGATCCGTAAAAAAATCACAGGCAGCATTGGATGAAATCACACAACGTTTTGAACGCCGCATCAATGAGATCACGGAGGTTCAACGACTCAACGAAGACCGTTTCCGTCAGGAATGGACAACCTTCAAATCCGATGACCAAAAACGCTGGTCCAATTACATCATTTCGCAGGACGAGCAGCATCGAGAAATGAACCAGGCGCTTGACAACCTGGCCCAAACGGTCACAAGTATGCGTGAACAGGTGGAAGCCATCCAGGATCACATCCAGCAGATCGGCAAAGCTGATCTTAAGCATATGCAATCACTGCTGTCAGCACTCCATGATTCGCTTGATAATTACAACACGATCGTCAAAGAATAATGATTAACAGGATGGTCTAAGTGCAAGTTATCGGTACCGCAGGACACGTTGACCATGGTAAATCCACGCTGATCCAGCGTCTGACGGGGATCAATCCCGACCGACTGAAGCAAGAACAGGATCGGGAAATGACCATTGAACTGGGCTTCGCCTGGCTTGACCTACCCAACGGAGAAGAGGTGGGAATCGTTGACGTGCCGGGACATCGAGATTTCATTGAAAATATGCTATCGGGGATTGGTGGGATTGACGCCGCCCTTTTTGTGGTTGCTGCCGATGAGGGAGTCATGCCCCAAACACGGGAACACCTTGCCATCCTGGACTTACTGCAGGTGCCGGCAGGCGTGATCGCCCTTACGAAAATTGATCTGGTTCGAGAGACCGAATGGCTTGACCTGGTTGAAGAGGATCTTCGCGAGACAGTAAAAGGCACCGTTCTGGCGCAAGCTCCCATCGTGCGCGTCAGTGCACGTAACGGCAAAGGGATGGATGCGCTGATCCTGGCACTGCAGGATATCCTCGCCCAACATCCCCACCGCCCCGATCTGGGACGCCCTCGCCTGCCTGTTGACCGGGTGTTCACGATGCCTGGCTTCGGGACCGTCGTCACAGGCACCTTGCTGGATGGACACCTTGCTGTTGGCGATGCCGTGGAAATCCTTCCGCCGGGAATTCAAGGACGCATCCGGGGTTTACAAACCCACAAACAAACCGAGAACAAGGCATTACCCGGCAGCCGAACAGCAGTTAATATCTCCGGCGTCCGCACCGGGCAGATCCAGCGTGGGCATGTTGTAGCCCATCCCGGAACATACGAACCCTCAAAGATGATCGATGTTTGGGCTAGGCTTTTGCCAGATGCCGATACCCCCCTTAAACACAACACTGAGGTGAAATTATTTGTCGGTGCAGCAGAAGTTATGGCTCGGGCACGTGTTTTAGGGATGGCTGAATTGGCGCCAGGCAGGGATGGTTTCTTACAGTTGATGCTGGAGGATCCAATCGTCGTACGCCGGCAGGATCGCTTCATTATCCGCCGCCCTTCCCCATCCGCCACCATCGGAGGTGGACAGGTTGTTGATGCACATCCCAAGAGCCGCCACAAACGTTTCAATCCTCAACGCTTGGATGAATTGGAAAAGCTTCTCGTCGGGACACCTGAAGAAATTTTAGCTCAGACAGCAGAAAAGCTAGGAGCAGCCTCTTTGGACCAAATCATTTCGTCATCCGGATTAGAAGCTGAACCCGCAAACAGCGCTGCTGAAAGCCTTCTGAGCCAGGGACAGCTGGTCGCCTTGAGAGGTAAACAACTGGTATTAAATACGGGTTCAGTCCAGCGAATTCAACAAAATATTGAAGAAGCACTGACAGCATTTCACAAGCAGTATCCCTTACGCCCCGGCATGCCCAAAGAAAGGCTGAAATCTCAGCTCGGACTGGGTAATGAGGTCTTTGACGCACTCCTGCGCCGCATGGCGGAGGAGAAAATCCTGGTTGAAACCGGGGCACTGGTGCAATTAAATCAATTCGAGGTAACCTTCACAGAGGAACAAAAAAGTCAGATTAAGAACCTTTTGCAAGAATTTGGCGCTCAACCTTACAGCCCTCCTTCTGTCAAAAAATGTGAAGACGCAATTGGCGCTGAATTGCTAACAGCTATGATCGAAACCGGCCACCTGGTGCAGCTTGGTGAGGATGTTTTATTCACCTCCGAAACATACCAGGAAATGCGTGCGGCTGTCATCGCCCACATTGAAACACAGGGGAGCATCACGCTGGCAGAACTGCGAGACAAATTCAATACCAGCCGAAAATATGCTGTTTCCGTTTTAGAGCATCTGGACCAGACCGGCGTGACCATTCGACGTGGGGATCTGCGCGAATTGCGACGCAGGTAATATCATCGATCAAGATCACATGGGGACATCAGTAAGGGGGATGCATGTGTCAGCCCCTGCTTGCGGACTCAACACTAAAGTACGAATATTGAATTTACGGTACAATAATCTCACACTCACCAAAAATCTATCCTAAGGAGAGAATTGACAAATGAAATGGAAAATTTTACTTACGGATGGTCTATCTGCTATATCAGACCAGGCGCTGCTTGCTTCTGCTGATCTGGCTGATAAAAAGGGCATCTCGGCAGAAGATCTGCTGACGATCGTTGGCGATTATGAAGGGGTTATTGTCCGCAGCCGAACCAAAATCACCGAGGAAGTTATTGCGGCTGCACCAAAACTGAAGGTGGTCGGGCGTATGGGTGTCGGTGTAGACAATATTGACCTGAAAGCTGCTGAAAAACACGGTGTCACCGTCGTAAATGCCCCGGTTGCCACCACCATTTCCGTGGCAGAGCTTACCCTCGGATTAATGTTAAGTCTGATCCGCGAGATTCCCAAGGCAAACGCCGGCATGAAGTCGGGAGAATGGTTGAAAAAGGAACTGGTTGGCACGGAGCTGTATCAAAAAACACTCGGCATCATCGGCTTTGGCAACATTGCAAAGGCAGTTTGCCAGCGAGCACTGGCTTTTGATATGAAAGTTGTCACCTTTGGATCTTCCAAGCCGGCAGACGAGATTCGATCCTTTGGGGCAGAGCCTGTCAGTTTTGAAGAACTGCTCAAACAATCCGACCTGATCACCATGCACATCCCCCATGTAGAAGGTACGCATTACTTGCTGAACGAGGCGGCGTTCCAGCAGATGAAGGATGGCGTTTACATCATCTGTCCTGCCCGCGGGGGTGTGATTGATGAAAATGCACTCTTAAACGCACTTGAAACCGGGAAAGTCGCTGGTGCGGCTCTGGACGTCTTCGAAAAGGAACCCCCTGGTGCCACCTCATTGTTATCGCATCCGCGGGTGATCGCCACCCCGCACATTGGAGCGCAGACCAAAGAAGCCCAATTACGGGCCGGGCACGATATCCTATCAGAAGTGGTTGCTGCATTGGATGAAAAACCGCTCCGCTGGAAAATTGTCTGATCAGAAATTCATAAGATATAAAGGAATAAATAATGTCTGAAAATAAAGCCTATTCTCCCAAAATGCAACAACTGCTCGAGTTCGTAGCCGAACTTGAAGATCTGAGGAATATTGAAGCCGTCCTTGGATGGGATCAGCAAGTGCACATGCCGCCAGGCGGCGCAGAAGAACGCGGGCTGCAGTCCGCTGCACTGGGGCGCATTATGCATGAAAAATTGACCTCCGGAGAGGGAGGACAATTGATCGCTGACCTGGAAGCGGAAGTAGGTGATCTTACTGCAGAAACGGATGAAGCCCGTATGGTCAAGGTTGCCAAACGCGCCTATGAAAAACAGACCAAAGTGCCCCTTCCCCTGTTGATCGAAAATATTAAAACCACATCGATGGCACATTCAGCCTGGGTGAAAGCCAGAGCGCAATCCGATTTCTCGATCTTTCAACCGTATCTTGAGAAAATTGTGGACCTGCGCAAACAATACGCAGATCTCTTCAAACCCTATGATCATATTTATGACCCCTTGCTGGACGATTATGAACCCGGGATGAAAACCGCTGAAGTGAAGGAGATCTTCAATAAACTTCGCCCACAGCAAGTCGAACTCCTCAAGGCCATTGCCGAAAAGGAACCACCCGATAACAGTTTCCTGAAAAAGCATTACAAGGAAGAGCTTCAAGAGAAATTCGGACGCTATGTGATCACCCGCTTTGGTTATGATTGGGAGCGCGGGCGATTGGATGTGACCGAACATCCCTTCACCACCTCCTTTGGGCAGGGTGATGTGCGCATCACCACACGCTACCTGAAAGATGACGGTGGTTCAGCCCTCTTCAGCACGATGCACGAATCCGGGCATGCGATGTATAGCCAGGGCATTCCCAAGAAATATCGTCGCCATCCCCTGAGTGGAGCAGCCTCGCTTGCCATCCATGAATCCCAATCACGTTTATGGGAAAACTTAGTCGGTCGGAGCAAGGAATTCTGGTCCTTCTTCTATCCCTCCTTGCAGATGCTCTTCCCTGAGCACCTGGGAAATATCAGCCAGGATACTTTCTACCGTGGAATTAACAAAGTCGAACCTTCCCTCATCCGCGTTGAAGCCGATGAAGCCACCTACAACCTCCATATTATGCTCCGACTTGAGATTGAAATTGGGTTGATGGAAGGCACCATTGAGGTGAAGGATCTGCCTGAGATCTGGAACACCAGGATGGAAGAATACCTGGGGATCAGGCCGCCCGATGATGCTCAGGGTGTATTGCAGGACGTGCATTGGTCGGGTGGAATGATCGGTTACTTCCCCACCTACGCCCTCGGCAACCTGTCTTCGGTCCAGCTATGGGATAAGATGTTGGAAGAGCACCCCAATATTCCTGATGAGATCGCCCAGGGCAAGTTTGATACGATCCTGGGTTGGATGCGGGAGAAGGTTCACCAGTATGGCAGCAAGTTCGAACCCCAGGAAATCATGCTCAAAGCCACCGGCAGTAAGATCACGCCCGAACCCTATATGAAGTATCTCACGACCAAGTATGGCGAGATCTACGATCTGTAAATCTCATTGATTCCCATACCATCTAAATAGCTGTCCTTGAGTTGCATTAAGGACAGCTTTTTTATATTAATCAGCACGGGGTTAATGGATCTTGTTCAAGATTAAGTGGATGTGTTCCTGTATAATAAGCCTATGTCCAGAACACGCCGGTTATTCCTCCTCCTGTGCCTGATGTTCGCACTGGGCTTGCTTCAGCCGACCGCCATCAGCGCGCTCGAATCCCCACCTCTGACGATCCTGACCCCGGGCGAAGGCTCCGAGTTTACTTCCCCGATCGCTCTGTCTGCCGATGTGCAGCCCAACCCGGGCGGACTGATCCGGATTGCCCTCGTCAACCGGCAAGGGCAGGAGATCTCACGTAAGCTGCTGCGTATTGATCGTGAAAAGGGATTCAAAGGCACCGCTTTCACAACGGAACTGCCCTTTGAAATCCCCACCGACCAAAGCACAGCCCTGTTGACCCTCGCAGCCCTGGACGAAACTTATCAGACCACAACCATCCGCTCGATTGAAGTGCTGTTAAAATCGGATGGCAATTCTTCCATCCAACCAAAAACCAATTCAGAACCCTGGCTAAGGCTGCATTACCCACAACCCTCGGAAACCATCGAGGGCGGTACCCTCCTGATTGTGGGCTCGGTTACGCCGCAAAGTGAGAACCCGATCATCATTGAGTTGATCACGGGGGAGAATCGCGTTGTTGGTTCAGCCCAGTTAGCCGTGGAGAGCCCCATCCAGTCCAAACCCTTTGAAATCACGCTCAAATACAATGTTGAGGCACCAAAAGAGGAAGTACACCTGGTCGTTCGACAAATGCTCAATCCGTACGGAACCACGATAAACTTAGACAGCCTGTTGATTAACTTAATGCCCTGAATGGATAGCATTAAATTCGTCCCTCCACTATCTCATCAGTAATCGCCAATCAAAATGAAACAAGAATGCATTGGAGTCTGGCAAGAGCTTCGCCCTTACTTTTGCTTTCTGATGGCAGGTAACCATTGAGCAACGATGAATCGATCAAGTGCCAATAACTGAATCTTTTGAATCATACACTATCAAGGATGCCGCTTGCTGAAGTAAGGCATGTTCAATTTCAGATCTTAAGAGTGTGAATAATTTATTTCTTTGTAATTAAATAATAAAAAAATTACGATAAACATGTCCTTACCAGCTCTAATGCGGTAGGCTCATCAACGATCAGCTCTTTGATATATTGCCCTTTCAAAGCAGCAAATAATCCCTTGACCTTTGCCAACCCTGATACAACGCAAATACTATGTTTATCTCTAAAAAAACTTAATTCAGGTCCACTGGCTCTTTCATTGAGTGGAATGTTTTTATAATCCCCATTCGACTTAAAAAATACGGTAGCTATATCACCCACGACATCTAATTTTTCTAATTCCAAATATTCTTTTCTCCCTAAATATCCATCTGAATGTACATGACTTGGAATACCAGAGTTTACTGCACCGATACTAAACAATAGTATATCTGCTTTGTTTTGAATGCTTAATATACTTTTTATACTTCTTTCTTGCCAAAGCAATTTTTTTGTTTCAGCGCTATCAAAAAAAGTCGGCAATGGAAAATGATACGCATGAGCCTGATAATTGTTAGAGAATATTTTAATTATCTCACTTGCATACTCGATACCCATTGTACGTGTATTTCCTGCACCATTGAGTTGAACGATCCTCGAATTATTTGTAGTCTTCTTCAACAAATAATTAGAAATAGCACTTATTGTTGTTCCCCATGCAATGCCAAGTGTCATATTTGAATCGAAGAGTGTATTAAGATGAATCGCGGCGTATTGCGCGACCCTTTGCAACCATTCGTGTTCACCATCTGACCCATGAACTGGAATGACATGAATTTTTTTAAGTGAAAACCGATCAAGAATCTCTTTTTCAATACGACTAGGTTCTTCATTAGGGTCAATGATATGAATATTTACAAGACCTTCATCTTTGGCGAAACTCAATAAACGTGACACCGTTGACCGCGAAACATTCATTTCATTTGCAATGTGTTCGGTTTTCATATTTCGAACATAATACTTGTGAGCAACTTGGAAAGCACTATTCAACTTATCCTGGTGATTCATCTTTTTTCTCCATCATTAATACATATTCGTGAGAATATAAATCCTAAATTCACATATGTAATTTTCTGATGTATCCTACCACTTCAAATCCATCGCATATTTATTAAATATAAATATTCATGCATTTTTTGAGTAAATTTATTTTACATAACTCATTATCATTAATTATAATGCACGTTCGTTCATCTTCTTGAAATGTTTTGCAGTATTTTTGTATTTCTGAAACAAGTTTTCAGAAAACATGTTGCATAATGCGGAAAAATAATATTTTCTAAAAGGCTTCCAATCATTTGGAAAAGTTGTTTTCATATCATATTAGGATTCATCTAATACATTTGATGCTTCTAATATATTGGGAGCTAAAGCAGGGAAGAGTCCTAATTCCCAGAATAAATCCAATATTGTATAACGCTTTCGATAATGTGATCCATAAAGGAGTGCTTGAATAGCATTTTGTTTTGTCCGCTTTATTCCTGATAATTTTGTTATAGCGCCTGACGCTTCCATTGCTTGTCGAATATCATCAGCTGGCATAAGAAACGGATCGAGCAAATCCCAGATTTCATTCCATTTTTCAATTATTTTTTCGAGGTAATTCCGGTATTCATTGTCTGGAATTCGTTTCTTAGCCACAACTGAATCGAATATTTCGCCATACCCCCCAAATATCTGTTTGTGATCATTTTGAATTGAAGATAAAGAAAATCTACGTGATTCGATATCATCCAGTTGAAAATCCGTTGGATTCATCCTCCGAAGCATGTCATATGCTGTACTCATAATAATCGTGCCAATACCAACTTGCGTACCGTGAAGGTTTTTTGGTATATCATATAATTTATGCTGAAAATCAAAAAAATGTGAAATGATATGTTCTGAACCAGAAGAGGGTGAGGTTTCGCCATCAAGAATTGCCATTGAATATCCGGACAGGAGCAAAGCATCACTGAGTGATTTCATAGCACCTTTATCGTTTTTAGCTATAAGATCTATTTGTGCCAAATATCTATCCTGACAAGATATCATCATCTGGAATGGTACTGAGCAAAAGTAGGTTTCACGCAATAGTTTAGATAACATCCAATCGGCATTACACACATTTCGTGCTAACAAATCACCGATCCCGGCACAAGTCATTTCATAAGGTGCAGATGCCATCAAATCAGAATCTAGCAGAACCGCTGATGCAGGATCCAACATGATACTGGATTTAATATTTTTTTCAGACATGGTCGCTGAAATTGAAGTGTAAGCGTTCATGGATGCAGCAGTTCCCATGATGATAAAGGGTAATTTTCTTTTAGTGGCAATCCATTTTGTTAAATCACAGACAACCCCTGAGCCTACACCAATTAATAGATTAATTCCCTTTGGCAATTCTGCAACAGCCTTATCACCAATATCAACAGAAGAATCCAATAAAACCCCATGATCACCTAAAGGGCATCTGACAAAGGAGAACCCAAGTTTATTAAAGGAGGGAAAAAATATCTCCTCCAATTTACCTTCTATGTGACGGTCATAAATAATACCAAT
>DAINBD010000005.1:0-32376 GCA_036733105.1 Candidatus Brevefilum sp.
CAGCGCAGTGAACGTTATGCCAGGCGTTTGGCAGAATTTGAAGCGCAGAATGCCTTTATTGAAAAGCAACAGGATTATATTAGAAGGAACATCGCCGGTCAGAACACCAACCAGGCTAAAGGGCGCCAGCGGCGCCTGGAAAGGCTCCTTGAAGAGAATCGCTTGGCGCCGCCCCCCAAAGAACCCCGCCGCATGATGATCCATCTCAATATCCGCGGGCGCTCAGGTGACCTTGTTTTACGAACGTATAACTTGCAGGTTGGCTATCATGACGAGGGGAAACCTTTGTTTGACTGCCCCGATTTGCTGCTGCAAAGACAGGAATGTGCAGCCATTATCGGACCCAATGGTGCTGGTAAGACCACCTTCTTGAAGACAATTCTTGAACAGACGCCGCCTTATTCTGGCAAGGTCCAGTTGGGCGCCAGCCTTGATATTGGCTATTTTGCCCAGGCACACGAGGGATTGAATCCCAATCGTTCCTTGATGGAGGAAATTGACAGTCTGGCTCCCCACATGCTGCCTGCTGAGATCAGGAGTTATTTAGCAAAGTTCGTTTTTACAGGTGATGATGTTTTCCGAAAGGTCAGCACACTTTCCGGTGGCGAACGCGGTCGGCTGGCTCTCGCTAAGCTGTCCCTTTCAAACGCGAACCTATTGCTTTTAGATGAGCCCACCAACCACCTGGACCTGCCCACTCAAGAAGTGTTGGAGTCGGTTCTGTCCAAATTTCCCGGTACGATCTTGCTGGTTTCTCATGACCGGTATCTGATCGATTCCCTTGCTTCGCAAATCTGGGAAGTCGATCCCCAAGGTAAAAGCCTGGTGGTATTCAAGGGCTCTTATACCCAATTCAAAGCCTATAAGCTCAGTCAGCAGGAAGTACAAAAGGGTGGTGATGATTTGGCTTCGCATATTGGTGATGGACGGCGGAAACTTGCCCGTTCATCAAATCAAGCAAAAGGGCTGACCAATTTTGAACGTCGCAAATTGCAGGAAAGGATCACAAGAATTGAAGAGGAAGTTCACCAGCTGGAAAAACAGCAGGCTGATCTTGCTATTCTGCTTGAGAATCCACCAAAAGATACCAATGAGGTGCTGCAGCTTGGGGAACAATATGTCGCATTGCAAGAGAAGGTTGAGATGTTGATGGGCGAGTGGGGTTCGCTGGAAGAAAAATTATCAGCATAAAATATTTCCGGAATTAGACCGGAATATGAATATTTTTTAGACGAAAGCAGGGATGAGGAAGACCCCATCCCTGCTTTTTGATTTATTTTAAATATCGTGCAGAAAATTCTTCAATGATTTTGATAAATTCATCTGAAAGGATACGTTTCCCTTTTTCCGCGATATGCTCAGGAACACCGCCATAGAATGCTTCAGCAATCCCACCCGTGATGCAGGCAATGGTGTCGCTGTCGCCGCCGATCGATATCGCTTTGCGAATGGCATCCTCATAATTCTCCGATTCAAGAAATGCTATGATGGCTTCAGGGACTGACCCCTGGCAAGATACATCAAAAGTGTAGCCGGGTCGGATCTCTGCCAGGGTTCGATTCAAATCGTAGTCAAACCGTTTTGTGATTTCATCACGAATCTCCAATTGGGATGCACCCTGACGTGCCATAAGGATCGCCAACGCGGTGGCTTGTGCACCTTTGATTCCTTCTGGGTGATCATGCGTGACCACGGCACTGCGTTTTGCCTCTGCCAGCACGTCCTCAATGGTATTGAAGGCAAATCCAATCGGGCTGACCCGCATTGCTGATCCATTCCCCCAACTGTTATAGGGCTGAGGATTATCGGTATAGATCCAACTGCTGAAATTACCACCGTAACCGCGTCGCGGGTAGCGCCTGGAAAAATCCTGGTACACCTCAGCGTAATTCCTGTCCGTCAGTAAGACATGTGCTGTGGCGGCAGTGAGTACTGTGTCGTCGGTGAAAAAGCATTTCTCTGAAAAGAACTCGAATTCTGTGGTTTTAATATTGTTCCATTCATAAACTGAACCAACAATATCTCCGATCATTGCTCCTAACATGGTTTCCTCCTAATAGGACTATTTTGTGAGTGATGCGTGTGCCTATAGATACGACGCGAGTCAATCATTTCCTTTGTGCCAGGTTTTTATATTCAGGTGATTGGTATACCAAACCAGATCAATATTTTCTGGCAAGCCCCGAAAAATGGAACCCAGCCGTCTCCCAGGAAGGTTTATTCCAGACGTTGACGGCATCAAATACCATCTTTGCTGGTGTCATTCCTCGAACCAATTGGGGATCAAGTTCTTTAAACTGGTCATGACCCACCGCCAGAACGATCACATCCGCCTTGGTCAGGGCACCTTCCAAATCCTTGGCCTGATGGATGCCTTCTATGGATGCATTGGTTCGAAAGGGTTCATATGCATAAACTTCAGCACCCAGTTTTGCGATCTGCCTGGCTAACTTGACTGCCGGGCTTTCGCGGATGTCATCAACATTTGGCTTGAACGAAAGCCCAAGGATGGCTACGACTTTCCCCTTTAAACCATTGGACATCTTATCGATCACTGCAGCGACAAACTCGGGCTGTTCATCGTTGACTTGGCGAGCAGTTTTGATTAATTTGGACATATCCGGCGCGGCTTCGACCAAAAACCAGGGGTCAACGCTGATGCAATGTCCGCCTACGCCCACACCCGGACGCAAAATCTTCACGCGTGGGTGCAGGTTGGCGATGCTGACCGCTTCCCAGATATCCACGTCAAATTGCTGCGCTAGGCGGGAAAACTCGTTGGCGATGGCAATATTGATATCTCGAGATGTGTTTTCCATCAGCTTGACCAATTCAGCCGTGGTCGCATCGGTCAGGACAATGTCGCCTTTAACAAATTTGCGGTATAGATCTCGGCCAGCTTCTGCTGAAGCCTGGCTGATACCGCCAATCACCCGGGCATTATTAACCAGTTCTTGAAGAATTTGACCAGGCAGGACCCTTTCCGGGGAATACGCCAGCAAGAAGTCTTCCCCTGCTTTCATGCCGCTTCTTTCTAAAATCGGTGCAAGGATATCAACCGTGGTTTGGGGCGGTGATGTGGATTCGAGGATGACCAGGTTGCCTGGTTTGAGATGAGGGACGATTTCTTCTGCGGCAGAGATGACAGCTCGCATATCAGCCCGTTTGTCATCATAGAATGGCGTTGGCACAGCAATGATGAAAGCATCGGCGGGTTTGACCTCATATTCAACCTTGAGCTGACCGGTTTCCAGCGTGTCCATCACCAACCCTCGCAAACCGGGCTCGAAAATATGCAATTTGCCGGCGCGCAGGCCATCAATGATGTCTTTATTGATATCCATGCCGGTTACGGAAATCCCATTGCTTGCAAAAATGCTGGCGGTGGGGAGGCCGATGTACCCCATACCAATTACACATAATGATTTAAAATCCAAGGGCGTCATCCTTTTTTAATTGGCTTGATCATTTTGATCCAATGGCAGAATTTTACCTTATTTTGATTTATAAATCCTGGTGAAAGGCTGGCTGGGTTGGATCTTTAAGGGGGATTACAATCCCTTACCGTTAATTAGCACCCATACCGTCTTGATCATAATGTAAATATCAAGCCAGATGGACCAGTTGCTGATGTAGTATTCATCGAGATGAAGGCGTTCTTTAAAAGATGTCGCGTTCCGACCCATCACCTGCCACCATCCCGTTAAACCTGGCTTGACTTTCAGGATGATCCTGGCGGATTTACCCATTGTAGGAAGTTCTCTTGGCAAATAACTGCGAGGGCCGATCAGGTTCATATCCCCCTTCAGGACATTGAACAATTGGGGCAGTTCATCAAGGCTGTAGCGGCGAAATACTTTACCCACTCTGGTGACCCGGGGATCATTGGTAAGTTTATGATAGGTTTCATACTCCTGCTTTGCGGCAGGATCTCTTTCCAAAAGGTCATGCAGCATCTCATCCGCCTGGTCATACATTGTTCGAAACTTAAAACTTTCGAATATCTTTCCATCCTGCCCCAGGCGCGCCTGGGTGTAAAAGATGGGACCTTTTGAATCGACCCGAACCAGGATGGCTAGCACCAGGAAGATGGGCCAGGTGAATAATAAAAGCAGCAAGGTCAGGAACATGTCCAGGATGCGTTTGATGACGGTTTCGCGTTTGTTGAGAAGGTGATAGTTGGTCTCGATCGCCAATATCCCGTGGAGATCGATGGTGCGAACCCACAAGGAGCCAAATGGTGCGGTATTGAGCACAAACAGGATATTGGGGAACACGTCACGAATCCAATGAAAGTTAAGGGCGAGGATGTTATCGATTGGATCCGTAAAAACAACATGCTGAATACCGTTTTGATTGACAACCTGCTGAAGGTCCTGCTTGCTTGTCAGCACAGGAATGTCGTGGATCGGCTCTGTGGATTTTTGGAGGGGATCAAAACAAAACACAGGTCGAAAGCCCAAGCGTCGGCTCTGAAGTAATTTTTCTATGACGGGAGAAACATTTTCCTGTGATCCGACCACGACCATCGGAATTCCCCACCATTTGAATTTGGAAAAACGATTGCGGAGAGCGAACCGGCCTAACATCATGAACAGTGCTGAAAGGAACCAGGTCAGGATAAAGATCATTCGAGAATAGGCTAGCGCTAATTGCTGCAAGAATAAAAATACACCCAGGAAAACGGATGCAAGTGAGACAACATACAGCACCTTTTGCATCTCGTGAACGGCAGCCAACCCAAATCCCGGATACAATCCATTAAACCATGCCAGCAGAATACTGAAGATGACATAGAAGACCAAACCTCTTAAGATCAGC
The DNA here is from genome assembly GCA_036733105.1 of Candidatus Brevefilum sp. Taxonomy (GTDB): domain Bacteria; phylum Chloroflexota; class Anaerolineae; order Anaerolineales; family Anaerolineaceae; genus Brevifilum. The sequence goes on from DAINBD010000005.1 coordinate 4,822, forward strand.
GGCCAATTGACGGCACCCCCCATGATCGGCTCCAGCAAATACCTGATGCCTGCCGAGATGATCACAGCAGCGCTGATGGTCACGACGTCCAGCAGGATCAACAAAGTGTTCACAATTGAACTGCGGGTTTCCAGGAGGGTTGATTTTTTGGTTTGGTCGTTTTCTGATTTCATGACAATCTTATTTTATCAAAGATAGATATTTAAATCACTTGTGTGAACTGACACAATTGGCGATGTTCCCACGATATTTGATCAACATCCGGATGGCACTTGTGACGTGGTGTCGGTTTGCTCTGCTCATGATCTTTTTACGACCTTCTGCGATGTGTTCGTGGTAAGCCCTGGCGGCTGCCACATAGCAAACCTTCCAGCCGGCTTGCCACATCCGGCAGCACAGATCCTCATCTTCAAAGTACATGTAGAACCGCTCATCGAACAGGCCGACCTGCTCCAGGGCTTGCTTTCGCAGCAGCATCACTGCGCCTGTGACCCAGTCTACCGGTGTGATCTCGTCAAACTGGACATCGTTCATAAAATAAGTGTCGATAGAAGGTAAGTTTTTGAGGATGGAATCAAGGTGCAAAGCGCGCACCACCAGAACTTTAAACGTGGCAAAACGCCTTCGTGAAGGCTGTACGGTTCCATCCATATTTAAAAGCATCGGGCTGGCGATCCCAACCTTAGTGTCTTTTTCCATTAGCCCGACCAAAGGCTCGACCATTCCGGGCAGGCAGATCACATCGGGATTGACCAGCAGGTAATAATCAAAATCGGGATATTTATGGATGATGCTGTTGATATTGCTCCCAAATCCCTTTGGCTCCGGATTTTCAATGAGTTTGATCTCTGGGTGTTCGTTTGTCAGCCATATTTTGGTGACCTCGTCCCTGACATTGTTGATCACGAAGATTTGCGCGTCGTATGCATCGGTGATATCAAACATGGAGGCAATTGCCTTTGGAAGCATGTTAGCATGTTGATGATTGATGGTGATTACAGCCAGTCGTGTCATTTCAGGGTGGGATGATCCCCGGATAAAAGAATTCTTAATTAAACATGGTTTATCGATTTATTTGAAATATGTCTTTAAAACTTATTCTACCATAGGGGAGGGTTATCCTTTTTCCCTTATGACCGGATGGTCACTTGAAACAATGGGGCTTTTAGACTGGAAGAATTACCGCTCACCCCGCATTTCAGCTTGAAGCTGTTCGTAAAAATCCACAAGGTAAGCGTGACGAGCTTCAGCAAGTGCCCTGCCGCTGGGCGTGAACATGCGGCTCTTGACATTGGTCAACTTGAATAAGAATTCATGGTAAGAAGAATGGGGTTCGCCGGGTTGCTTTACACCTGTTTGAAGAAATTCATCCGAAGGCTCTGCATAGGCGGGTTCGCCGTCCAAAGCTGCATAAGCTATGGTTCGGGCAGCGCCTGTGGCACCCAGAACATCCAGCTTATCCGCATCAAATAGCACTTTTGCTTCAAGTGTTTCAGGGGCATGTTCCTTACCCCTGTAACGGTGGGCGAGGATGCAATGTTGAACTGCTTCAATGCGGTCTTCTGGCCAGCCTTTACCCTGCAGCACTTCACTGGCAAAGCGCGCAGAGGTGATATGGTGTTCAGCCCGGTCTTCGCCATTACCTCCCGGAGCGCTTCCCCGGGAATCGTGCAGGAGGGCGGCCGCGTGAATGATTTCGAGATCTGCGCCTTCAGCAATGGCAAGCCTTTCTGCCATCCGATAAACGCGCAGGACATGATCAAAGTCATGGACTGGATCGGAATCCCGATACCATTCACGGGCTTCTTCAATCGTGATTTGTTCCATGGGTGGGTAACCTTTTCAAATTTTGAATCAGGGCAGGTTGATATTGATGAACTTGATCAATATACCCGCGATCAGCACAAGAATAACGAGGATCAAACCTGTCCGGATTAATTTCCAGGTAAATTTTAGAAAGCCTCGCAGAATGAATATCCCGCCAAAGATGAGCACGACGGCTGCTGCGGTATAGAGAACGTTTTGAATATTTACGATCATCACACATAGTTCCCGGCCAGTCTTGGAGGTGGATGCAGGTCATTTGACCGGGTAGATCCTGCCACGTTTGACTACATAAGCTACAAGATTGGTGCCAAAACGATAGCCAAGTTGACGGTAATCATCAACCTCCAAGATCAGCAGGTCAGCTTGTTTTCCTGATTCAATCGATCCAATGATGTGCTCACGTTGGATGGCAGTCGCTGCGTTGATGGTCGCGGCTGCGATTGCCTGGGCGGGTGTCAGACCTAGTTTACGGCAGGCGAGCCCAATGATGAATTGCATAGACTCACACCAGGATGTGCCGGGATTGGTGTCGGTTGCCAGGGCGAGCAGGGCGCCGGCTTCGATCAAGGCACTGGCAGGTGTGTAAGTGTCTTCATTCAAACCAAAGGGTGTGCCGGGCAAGGAAACAGCGACTGTATTTGACCGAGCCAGGGCATGAATGCCATCAAGAGATGTTTTTACGAGGTGATCGGCAGATACTGCACCAAGTTCGGCCGCCAGTTTGGCACCGCCCAGTTTCTCAAATTCATCCACGTGAATTTTCATTGGGAAACCCAGATGCTGAGCCGTTTCCAGTATTTGACGGGATTGCGCCAGATCAAAGGCGCCTTTCTCGCAGAACACGTCCACAAAGGGGCGTGGGACGCCAGGCTGATGGTTTTGCCACCACTGATTGAGAGCTGGCAGCATTTCACTGCAAATCAGGTCGACATAGTCTTGGGTTCGTCCCTTATATTCGGGAGGAACAGCATGGGCAGCCAGAAAGGTGGGGACCATTTCCAGCGGACCTTCTTGGTTGAGTGCAAGGATTGCTTTGAGCTGTTTGATCTCCTGCTCCAGTGTCAATCCATACCCCGTTTTGACTTCAATGGTTGTGGTGCCGTAGGAAAACGCCACGTCAGCCCGTTTACGTGTTTGTTCGATCAGCTCTTTTTCGGTTGCTTGGCGAGTTGCCCTGACCGTGGAAAGGATCCCGCCGCCAGCTTCGAGGATCTCCATATAGGTTTTTCCCTGCAAGCGCAGCGTAAATTCGGCTGCACGGTCACCCGCCCAAACAAGGTGGGTGTGGGGATCGACAAACCCGGGCAGAACGACCTTGCCCCCGGCATCAAAGACATCGGCTGATGGATATGACGGCAGGATCTCGTCACTTTTCCCCACAGCAAGTAAGTTTTCATCCTGGATAACTACCGCCCCATCTGGGATGATGACCAAGTCGCCAAGCCGATCACCGCGCTGAGGACCGCCTGATAGGGTCAGCAGCTGCGAAATATTGTGAATAATGACAGAATTATTGTTTTTTGTCATCGAAACCTTTCTGCTGATGATTATATCAGCGGCCAGGGGTAGGCTCGTCGGTCTTCAGGGGGAAGGGGGTAGGCTTTGTCCCGACAGAGCCTTTTTGTGCGTTCCAGCAGGGCTGCGATCTCAGCAGAATTGAGCAGCGGTTTTAATGCACTGGAAAGATCATTTCCCGGAGGTAATTTATGAACGATTCCCTCGATATCCTGAAGCAAATCAGGAGAAATAGGCTGCCCAGCCAGGTCCCACACAACGGTGCGCAGCTTTTCCTCAGTATGAAAGCTCAGTCCGTGATCAATCAGCCACAATTTGCCTTGTGAGTCAAACAGGAAATGACCGCCTTTCCGATCTGCATTATTGATCAGGAGGTCAAAGAGCATCACTTTTGGCAGCACTTTTCGATCGGATTCGTCCAGGCTGAAATAGTGATGACCAGGATCGTGTTCAATAAAGTATTGAACAGAACCCGGTCCCATTGGCGCCTGGTGCGTTCGAAAAACGGTAGGGGGAACCAGGACCCATCCCAATGCTTCGCTCACCAGGTAAGCGGCGACCTCTCTTTTTGCCAGGGTTCTGTTGGGAAAATCCCAAAGCGGCTGTTCACCCCGAATGGGCTTATACACTGCTTTCAGGGCATGTTCGTTTTGCTGACAAATGCCCATAAAAGTGTAATTTGATCCATAAATAAATTGTCCCTCCAGTTGCATTTTTCCATTCTGGAGCACTGAAAGGACCAAATCTTTATCCATGTTTATGTGCTTTCAGGGGGTGGTTTTATGGCCGTTATTTTTTGGCGAAAATTCACCTGGCTGGAGTATAGGCTCGCCGGTCGAAGGCCAAACGGGACGTCCCCGGCTGGCAAGTTCAATCCCCCAACGTCCCAATGCCCACAGCTGCGAGCGGGTACACCAAAAACGAATTTCGTTTAAGTCCTCTTCACCTTTCTCTTCCTCCAAAGGGATCTCTTTCGCAATCAAAACCATCAGGTCTTGTTGTGGATCATAACCCAGGCTCAATTCCCCAACGCGAAACAAGGGATCAAAAGGCGGTTCGAGAGTCATCTCATCTTCAAAAAAGTCAGGGGAGGCATCCAGAATATCTGGCAATTTTTCCCGCAATTCAGACATCAAATTTTCAATTGCCAGAGCCAGGGTTTGAATCTGAAACTTTTCAACCAGTAAGGTGATGACCTGCTCCGAGTTCTTTGCCTGGAGATAAAAAATTCGATCACCTGGCTCTCCAATTGCGTCAACTGTGATGTGTTCAACAGATTTCATGTCGAAATTCATTCGAGACATTCCTTATCCATCCTTATCGTTAAGTAATTGGATTTTACCAGAATTGAGCTGACCGTGACAATGGGATTAAAATCCATCACCCACAATTTGATCCTGATGTCGAAATAAAAAAGAAAGCCATCTCAATTAGATATATGAAATTGAGATGTTATTAACCCCCATCATCCCCTCGAGTTTACGAATTAATGTTTCTGTGAGCCCGGTGGTGACATTAGGGAAATTAATTTCATAAACATAGCCATTTTCATGAACCCGAAAGGCGAACTGGTCTCGGCCAGGTCTTGAGATTAAAGTGTCGTGAACCAGGCGCAGTCGGCGCACATCTTGATGCTTGTCGCCGCAGGTACTGAGGTCAATGAATATGCAGCGAGGTTTTTGATCAGGACGAGGCAGCGGTTCAGGGTTAGGTAAGGTTGCTTTTAGAATATGGTAATCTGGAGATGCAGGTCGGGCTTCCTGAGTTTTATTGACTGCAGGCTTTGCCGGTTTTGTAATTTGTGTTTGGACAGGTTGATCCTGGGTTGCGGTTGGTTTGGTCTCAGGACTGATATCAAACTGCAGGTTGATGGATGGAATCTGCTCAGAGACTGGTTTCAATTCATCAGGGTTGACCTGCCTTGTCTTCTGGGTGTTGTTTGGGACGGGATCCTCGTCATCCTTTGGGCTCTCTGGCTTCTCCAAATCGTCAAACGGAAGATCTGGGAGGTAATCATCCAATAAGTCATCTACCGGAGGAGATTTGGGAAAATCGGGTGGATCATCATCATCAACCTGTAGCTCTTCCAGAGTGACGCGTGTTAGGTTCTCAACCAGGATTTTTGGATCTCCCTGGGCAGTATCCACATGTCCTTCAGCTTGAAGAACGCTGTCGATCTCAACCAATGGATAAACCTTCTCCCACACCTGGGGAAAGATCACAAGATCGATTTTGCCAAAAAGGTCTTCGATGGTCACAAAACCCATATTATTCCCATTTTTTGTCAGATGCTGCCTGAAACGATCCACCATACCAGCGACGACCACTTTTTCTTTTTCAGCCGCTTCTGGCAACTGGTTGGAAAAATGAGTCACGCGTTCTTTGAACGTTTTTTGATATGCACTCAATGGGTGGTCGGATACATACAAACCAATCAATTCACGTTCCCAAACAAGTTCTTCACGTTTATTGGTGTAAGTAGGTTCATGCAGGATGAACTGGTCTTCATTCGCATCTGAGGCATCGAACAGCATCATCTGGCCGGCTTCTTTTGCCCTGAAGAAATGGCTGCTAACAGCGATGATATTTTCTAAATCTTTAAGTAAGGCTGTCCTTGGACCAAATCGGTCAAAGCTGCCGACCTTGATCAGGCATTCCAGGGCACGGCGTCCGACCTGGCGCAAGTCAACTCGCTTGGCAAAATCCGTCAGGTCAAAAAAGGGACCTTCCTGACGGGCATCCATGATCAACTGGACTGGCTGAGCGCCGACATTTTTTATTGCACCCAAGCCAAAGCGGATCACCGGCTGCCCATCATGGCGGTTTTCGATGGCAAAATCATAATCACTGGTATTGACATCTGGTGGCAACACTTCAATTCCTAAGGAACGGCAATCGGCGACGTAGGTTGCGGTCTTATCCGTGTCGTTTTTCCAGGCGGAAAGCAGAGCGGTCATATACTCAACCGGGTAGTGGTATTTCAGGAAGCCGGTCTGCACAGCAATGACGCCGTAATCGGCGGCATGGCTCTTATTGAAACCATAGCGCGCAAAGTTCTCCCAGTCTGTAAAGATCATTGTGGCATCTTTTTTACTGATATTGCCGTGGGTTTGAGCACCCTGGATGAATTTTTTTCGGTGCTCCTTTAGCTGATCCTCTTTTTTCTTTGCAATTGCCTTCCGCAAGCTGTCTGCATCACTGGCGTCGTATCCTGCCAGCTGCATGGCTGCCTGCATGATCTGTTCCTGGTAAATTGGGATGCCAAAAGTATCCTCGAAGATGGGTTCCAGCGCGGGATGGCGATAGGAGGGTTTTTCTTTTTTGTGTAAGCAGTTAATGTATGTTGGGATGAACTGCATTGGACCCGGGCGATAGAGCGCGATCATCGCGATGACATGGTCCAGTTCATGGGGTCTCATCTCCGTGATGTAGCGGGTCATGCCCGTGCCTTCAAGTTGGAACATGCCCGTGGTGTGCCCCTGGCTGATGAATTCAAAGACCTCCGGGTCATCGGTCGGAATTGTGCGGAGCGTGAATTTCTTCCCATGGCGTTTTTCGATCAGCTCACAGGCTCGGGACATGATCGTTAATGTGGTCAAGCCCAGGAAATCGACTTTGAGCAGTCCCAGGTAATCGATCACGGACATTTCATATTGTGTAACGGTGTTGATGGGGTTGTCTTCGGCCTGGTTGGTCGGCCTGTGCAAGGGGACATATTCGATGATAGGTTTGTCGGTGATGATCACACCAGCGGCGTGGGTGCCGGCATTCCGCACCGTTCCTTCCATTTTGCTGGCGGTATCGATCAAATCCCGGTAAAAGGATGTGGAATTATAGACTTCTTGCAGTTCCTGCGAGGTTTCTAGGACTTCCTGGATGGTGACGGGCTTCCCGGGTATGGCCGGGATGAGCTTGGCGACCTTGTCAACCTCACTGATTGGGATATCCATCACCCGTCCAACATCACGGATGGACCCGCGCGCCCCCATGGTGCCAAAAGTGATAATCTGGGCAACTTTATCAGCGCCGTATTTTTCTGCGCAATACTGCATCATTTCTGCCCGGCGATCATCCTGGAAATCCAGGTCAATATCTGGCATATTGACGCGACCCTGCTGGAGGAAACGTTCAAACATCAGCTCATGTTCCAGCGGGTCGATCAAATTGATATCAAGTGCATACGCCACAAGCGAGCCGGCAGCAGAACCGCGTGCGTTATACCAGATGTCGTTTTCCTTAGCATGCTGACAGAGATCCCAAACGATCAGGAAATAGGCATCAAATCCCATTTCGTGGATCACATCCAGTTCATAATTGAGCCGGTTCACAATCTCGGGATCGCTGGCTCGGTCTCCATAGATGCGCTGCAAGCCTTCAATACAAAGCTCGCGCAAATAGGTTTGGGCGGTGGCATTCTCTGGAACCTCAAACAGCGGCAGGTGGTAGCCTGTGGGGCGTAAATCTACATTACACCGCTCGGCGATCTTGAGGGTATTCTCGATTGCGCCCGGAACATGACCGAACAGGGTTTGCATTTCCTGTGGTGAACGCAAATAGTATGAATCATCATCCATATGCATTCGGTCAGGGTCGGTGATCAGGCTGCCGGTTTGAATGGACAGCAAGATGTCTTGCAGCCGGGAGTCTTCCTTATTGATGTAGTGGACATCATTTGCAGCAATGAATTCAACCTGGTTGCGTTTTCCAAGTTCGATCAAATGTTTGTTGATCTGCTGTAAGCCTGGAATTTGATGGGACTGCAGTTCAAGGAAGAACCGATCCCGTCCAAATAAATCCAGATACCATTTCAGATTCTTTTCAGCGCGTTCGAGATCGTTGTTTTGGAGTGCTCGGGGGATATCCCCTGAAAGGCAACCTGATGTGGCAATCAATCCCTCGCTGTGGTCTTTGAGATAGGCTTTATCGATGCGGGGTCGATAATAATAACCTACAAGTTGGGAATCAGAGGCGATTTTGAGGAGGTTTTGATAGCCGGTCATGTTTTCAGCCAGCAGCAGCAGGTGAAACGCTTTTTTATCCCTGACGGGGTCACGATCCGTCATTTTTCTTGGTGCCAGGTAAGTTTCCAGACCAATAATAGGCTTGATGCCGGCGTTCATCGCTGCGTTGAAGAATTCGATGGTGCCAAACATCGTGCCGTGATCGGTGAGGGCAACAGCTGGCATCCCAAGTTCCTTGACGCGTGTCACTAAGGGCTTGATTTGGCTGAAACCATCTAAGATGGAGTAAGTTGAGTGGACGTGAAGGTGAACGAAGGACATATCAAATAAAAAAGTGTTTTCCTGTAATCTTGAAAAAAATTGCGTCCTTACTACCCATTTCAGGACGCATTTTGTATTTGAATTATAGCATAAGGAGAATGCGATCAAAGGGCATTCGTCTTAAAATCTGTGAAATTTTAAGAAATGAATACTTAATTTCAAAACTCATTTTTTATTAGAATTTTTCATTCGTGATTTCGAGGTGAATCGGGCAGCAAAGATAAAAAAAGCGAAATGGAGATCCATTTCGCCTTTACATTCAATTGCAAGTTTGGGCTTTAGATTCGATTTACCGTCACAAAAATATACGGATTCCGCTTTGTTTCCTGGTAGAGAGTGGATTTGAGGTTTCGGATGATCTCGTTTTCGAGATTGCCATTGGATTTGGCAACGATTTTTTGCAAATGGCTTTGGAGATCGTCCATGATCTCATCCAATTCTTCAGAAAGCATAAAGCCGCGGGTAAGAATCTCAGGTTTGCTCACCAGTTCGCCACTCTCCTTATTGATGACAAGATTGACGACCACGATACCATCCTGGCCGAGCATTTCCCGTTCTTGAACGATGCCCCTGTCCACATCACCCACTCCGCTGCCGTCCACGAAGATATAATCTCCGGGTATGCGATCGCCAAGGTGCATTTCACCATTCTTGAATTCGATAATCTGCCCATTTTCAACGACCGCGATTCTGTCTTTTCGCATGCCAACTTCTTCGGCAATCTTTGCATGTTGTTTGAACATGCGTAATTCCCCATGGATGGGGATAAGGTGTTTAGGTCGGACCAGATGCAAGAGTAATTTCATTTCTTCCTGGCTTGCATGTCCGGATACATGAACTGGTGCGATATCTTCATAAAGCACATCTGCGCCTCTCCGGAAGAGCTTGTTGATGGTCCGGTAGACTGATTCCTCGTTACCCGGGATGATCTGGGAAGAAAGGATGATCGTATCATCCTCACGGATGTCAAATTTGCGGTTGGTGCCATTTGCAAGCCTGCCCATGATTGAGCGAGGTTCACCCTGTGAACCGGTTGCCATCAGGACAACCTGGTTGTCGGGCATGGTCAGTGATTTTTCAAGAGAGACCACCAGATTCTCAGGGAAATCGACATACCCCATTTCCCGGGCAATTTTCATGTTATCAATCATACTTCTGCCGGTAAAGGCGATTTTTCGCCCGTGGCGAAGGGCAGCATCTGCAACCTGCTGCATTCGGGAGATCAGCGAGGCAAACGTCGCAACCAAAATACGGCCTTTTGCATTTTCAAAGACATCATCTAGCGCAGCGTCGATCACGCGCTCGGATTTTGTCCAACCAGGGTCGGTGGCATTGGTTGAATCCGCCAGAAGTGCCAAAACGCCCCGGTCTGCAAATTCTGCCAGCATGGCATAATCCGTTGGCCAGTTGTCTGTTGGGGTGTGATCAAATTTGTAATCGCCGGTGTGGACGACCAGACCAGCGGGGGTTTCGATGCCAAGCCCGACTGCATCAGGGATTGAATGGCAAACATGGAAGAAATCGATCTGGAAAGCACCAATTTGCAGGCGATCACCTGCGTTCACTGTCCGCAGGTCAGCCTTACCGGACATACCGTACCGGTTAAGTTTAACCTCCAATAAGCCGCGAGTTAATTTTGTTGCATACATGGGAGCGTTGACCAACTCTAAAAGATGATGGACAGCGCCGATATGATCTTCATGCCCATGGGTAAAGATGATCCCACGCACACGATTTGTTTTATCTTTTAAGTAATTTTCGAAATCGGGAATGATATAGTCTATCCCGATCATGTCATTTTCGGGGAACATGATGCCAGCATCCACGATCAGGATATCATGTCCATACTCGTAAATCGTCATGTTCTTCCCAACTTCCCCTAAGCCCCCAATTGGGATGATCCGTAATATTTCTTTTTTATTCATTATTTTCTTTCTTTACTCCTATAAAGTTCTTGTTTTTCTAAAAAATGTAATTTTATTTAAAATGGGTGATCCCATTAAAAGTCTAAATTATGTTAATTGCAGGACAGGATAAAACGAAAACGCCCTGCGGTATCAGACCGGTCAGGGCGAAGAATTCTTGTTATTTGTTTCAAGCATTCAATCATGTCTGATTTTTTACCAAGGCCGTTCTCGGCCTCAAACCTGTCACTTACACGGGAAAGATTGTAGCACACCGGTAAACCAAAGTCAATTAGAGGGTTTTGTTCTAATAAAAATATTATGGACCCGGGTCTCCAGAAATTTTGTGAAAAGGCTTAAACTTTCTATGGCTTTGTGCTATAATAATCTCCTAAAAATGGCCCTCTAGCTCAATTGGTAGAGCAGTTGACTCTTAATCAATTGGTTCGGAGTTCGAGTCTCCGGAGGGTCACTTTTCGTTTAAGGACAGGGAGCAGGGAATGGGGGATAGAAATCAGGCGATTAGTGAATTAGGCGATTAGGAAAACAGCGGATAGAAAATAGGTATGAGAAAAATTCAAGGAAAAGGCGAATTTGGAATTGTGTGGTTCAAAAGACAGAAATCATGATTCATAATTAAATCTTAATCACAAATATATGGAACCAACTACCGACCGCCTGCAACAAATTGCCCACCCCTTAATAACTAATACCTGTTACCTAATACCAACTTCCTAATACCTCTGATCAATTCTGATATCATTACAGGGATGATCAAACTACGGCTTGACAGAGTCACCTTTTCATATCCTTCAAAGACCGTACTGCAAGGTGCGTCTTGTGAATTTCAGGAAGGCTGTTATGGGGTGATTGGTCCCAATGGCAGCGGGAAAACCACCTTGTTGAAGCTGATTCTCAATGAAATCAAACCTGATTCGGGATTCATCGTTCGCGACAAGGGTGCCAGGATTGCTTACATGTCTCAGGATGTCGATTTGGATCCGGAAGTTTGCGCTTTAGAGGTTGTACGGCAGGGGGCAGATCGGGTTCTTGATTTGGCATCTGAATTGGCAGCGATCGAAGAAAAATTCTCCGATCCTGCCTATTATGGTACCGAAAAAAGGCTCGCACGCTTGATCGATCAACAGGAACAAGTTCTGGAGGCCTATAATCGCCTGGGCGGTCCAGGCTTGGATAGTCAGATCAAAGCCCTTCTATCATCAATTGGCTTTACAAATGATGAAATGTATCTATTGGTCAGACAGCTCAGCGGTGGACAGAAAAAACTCCTTGGTTTGGCACGAATCATGATCGGCCGACCGGATATTCTTTTGCTGGATGAACCCGATAACCATCTTGACCTTCAGGGAAAAGAATTGCTCCAGAAGATCATTCAGAATTTTCCAGGATGTGTGGTGATCGTCTCTCACGACCGTTATTTCCTGGATATGGTCGTGGATGAAATTTTGGAAGTTGAAGGCGGCAAGATCTTTCAATATAAGGGGAATTATTCCGAATTTATGTTCGAAAAGCATCTGCGTCAAGTCCGTCAGGCAGAGCTGTATTCAGCCCAACAAAAAGAAATTTCACGCCTTGAGCAAGCCGCTAAGCGCCTATTGATGTGGGGGAAGATCTATGACAATCCCAAGTTTTCAATCAGAGGCAAAAACATTCTCAACCGAATCGATCGGATGGAGAAGGTGGATAAACCTACTTTAGAACAAGGACGAATAGAAATTCAATTGGGAGGATGGCGGGGGAGTGAAAAAGTACTCGAAATCAAGGATTTATCGAAGGGGTTCCCTGCCCCCACCACGGAAGGTTTTATGCCAATCCTCCATGAGATCAACCTGCTGTTGCGCTATGGCGATTGTGTCGGTATGATTGGACCGAATGGTGCTGGTAAATCCCTTCTCTTCCGAATCATTCTTGGCCAGATTCAGCCGGATTCTGGAACCATCTCGATCGGACCGAGCGTAAAAACTGGGTATTACGCCCAGGAATTTGAAACCCTGGATCCCATGCTTGGATTGTTGGAAACGATCTGCAAGGCTGGAAATTTTCCTGAAAACCAGGGTGTTGCTTTTCTTAAGAAGTATCTCTTCACCTATGAACAGAGGGATACGCCGGTCGGGAACCTTTCTGGTGGGGAGCGTGCCCGTCTGCAAATTGCGTTGATCACCCTTTCAGGTGCGAATTTCCTTCTGCTGGATGAGCCGACCAATCATCTCGATATTCCTTCTTGCGAGGTATTGGAAGATGCCCTTATGGATTTCAAAGGGACGATATTGGTGATTTCTCACGACCGTTATTTTCTGGACCGGATTGTGGCGCGGATTGAGGCTTTGCATGCAGATGGTTTCAAAACATATGCTGGCAATTATTCAGATTATGAAATTCAACAGCGAAGGTTAAAATAATTCCGATTAAACCACGGCGTGGGGGAGAAGGATGTATCAAATATGTTGACCTGATGAGACCAATTTATCAATTCAAGCGAAATTCATTGATCAAAGTGACTCCATTTTTTGAACCCGCGACATATGGACGATGTTTAGGGTTTTTTAGTTCGCTATTCTTCTGTTTCTCCATCCCAAAGCAAATCAGCATTTTCCAATGCTTGTTTCAACCGGAGATCATAGCGCGGGTCTTCACCTGAAAAGAATGCATCGGTCGGGTATCCGAGGGTAATAACGAGCGGCATTCCAGCCGGATCCAGCGGTTGGATGATCGTGACACCATCGAATGAGGCGGATGAAAAGGGGGACCAAAATGCACCGGCATAGATCCGCTCACCATGAGATACGATCACAAAGGGAAGTCCGCTCAAGGGAAGATTGTCTGAAAAGAGAAAAACCAAGCTTTTATAGGCGGTCTCCTTAAGATTGATCAACTGGTCTTCCCAAAGGAAATTGTGAATATCATCTGTTTTTATGAAAGGTTTCTCAGCCAGGGGAATTTCATCCAGTTCGTAATCCTTTAGATCCGCACCTGTCATCATTTTGTCCGATACCAGGTAGAGCTCAAACGCTTCACCCTCCAGGATAGGAAGTTCCTCCGTTTGCATTTCTTGACAGGCACCCAGGGTCAGACAGATTAGAATCAGGATGGGGAATAGTATTTTAGACATTTTCTTACTCCGTTGCAAACTTTTTGATGGATGTTTGGACCTTAGGTGAGGTGGTTTTATTACGATATCGACACCTATTCTACTACAAGTCTGTTTTGAATGATTCGAGGTTCCTTTTGAAAGTCAGTCGGTGATTGCCTAATTTTAAAACGGTGCTTCCAGGATTCACATTCCTATTTCTGAGATTTCACAGACGGCTGAGATAACGCTTTGATCATTCGCCAGGCAGGCTCATGAACATATTGCAGATTGCCTTCATGATCCACATAGGACCAGTCACCGGGGGTCGCATGCAGGATTCTATAGCCAAGTCGTTCATACAGGCGTAAAGCGTCCGGGTTTTCCCTGGCAACATTCAACGTGAGATATTTATAGCGCCGTTCAATGAGGTCGTTTTCAATGAAATTCATAAGATAACTTCCAATGCCAAAGTTGCGCCATTGGGGTTTGACGCGAAAGGAAAACATATAGGCATGCTCTTTGCCGTCAGCCAACCCCTTACCCCCGCCCCACAGCATCACAAACGCCTGCCCAATGATCTCACCAGGGAGTAATTCGACCAACCACATCAGCGTTTTGCCCAGCAGGCTGTCGCGATAGATGCTGGCGTACATGCGGCGAAATTTGAGGAATTCCCCATCCCATTCAAGGAAAGACAGATCTTCATTCTTTACCTTGCGGATAATGAGGTGGGAGAAATCAACGTGTGGATGAGAAACAGTTTTTTCGCTCATGAGGGTTGCCAATACAGCCAATGAATCTACTGGTTTTTTTCAATCAGGGAAGCCAGCAACTCTTTTTCTTCCTGCCCAGTTTGAATGTCACCATCAAGCCAGGCATCTCGCAAAGCTGTCAGGATTTGCCCATAGGCTGGTGAGGGGCGTAAACCCATTCGCCTCAGATCGTCACCGGTTGTTTGCGGTTCGACAGCATGCCAGCGGCTCACAAACATCCTCAGCAGCTCGCGCCGATCCTCGCGATCAGTTAGCTGGTGAGCGGCGAAAATTGCCAGGCGAGGTGCTTTTTCGCACAGGTGAACAACATCGCTTGGTTTGGGATCAGTCAGCCCTGGTAAAGCTTGGTTAATCATGCTGGTTGCCAGCAGCAGTTTTTTTAAGCTTGCCTTAAAACGCAAACGGGAAGAAATCGATCGCAAGGTAGGTTCTGAAAGAAGTCCAAACCAGACCATATAGCTCAAGGCTTGCCGAAGTGTGAGGCTGTCCACCTCTTCATGTAAGCCCCAGATTGGATCGATTTGGCCTGTATCGATTGCTTGCAGGTTCATTTTTACGGTTTGGTCCCAGGGGAGCGCTGGATGAATCGCTTTCAGGATGCCAAGCTCGGCAAGACGATCCACCATCAAAGCGGCTTTGGGTTCTGCCAGGATCAGATTGATCTCATGGCGGATGCGGGCTCCTGTCAACTTGTTCAATAAGGGCAAGCTCTCATCTAATAATGCCAGGGTGCGCGGCTCGATTTGGAAGTTGAAGCGTTTTTCAAAGCGAACTGCCCTTAGCAGCCTGGTGGCATCGTCGACAAAGGAGAGGGCGTGCAATACACGGATGTGACCTTTGCGCAGGTCGTTCAATCCTCCCCAGTAATCGTAAATTCGTCCGAAATGGTCCCCATCGAGACGGAGTGCCAGCGTATTGATAGTAAAGTCGCGTCTGTGAAGATCCATTTTAATACTGCTGCTCTCCACGGTGGGAAGTGCCGCAGGCTGTTCGTAAAATTCAGTTCGAGCGGTGATCAAATCAAGGCTCTCAGGGAGATGATTGTGCTCGGGTAAATCGTTGAACATTTTTGGATCAATATCAGCAATCAGCCATTTTGCGGTACCAAAACGTTGATGGGTGAGCACACTGCCGCCTAACCTTTCAGCAAGCCGCCGGGCAAAGAAAATGGCATCGCCTTCAACTACGATGTCAAAATCGAGGCTGGGTCGTCCGAGAAGCAGGTCCCGTACAAACCCCCCTACAACATAAATGGGAAGATTGATCTTATCTGCTTCTGATACCAGTGCGCGTAATAATGTTAAACGCGAGGGAGGTAATATCTGGGTAAGTTTCCCTCGCACTTCTTCTTGGGAAGGCAGTTCGGGTTGAGGGATCAGTGTCTTGAGCAGATCTGTCCGGGTGACAATGCCCACAATCTCCCCTGTTTGGGGGGATACCACGGGTACCTGTCCCCAATCGGTGCTACCCATCAGGGATTGCAGTGTCTCGAGGGAGGCATCTGTTGGGATCGTCACATCTCCGGCTGCCATCAGGCTTTCGACTGTCAGGTCCAGACCGTGGCTGATGGCACGATCAACCTCGCGCCGGTTAAGCAATCCAACGACTTTCTCGTTGGCGACAACGGGATAGCCCTCATACCCATAGCGCTGCATCAGCCTGTGCGCTTCCTGTACAGAGGTATTGGGTGTGAGAATGAGCGGGTCCCTGGACATGATATTGACAACCGTGATCCCCGGATTGACGTATTGATCCAGGTCTGCGATTATCATTTGGAAGCATGAGTCGAGGAAATGATCAATTTCACCTTCTTCAAGTGATTCGGCTGGTCTGACGAGCGCTGAAGCTGCGCGTTTGTGACCGCCGCCGCCCATCGATTCTGCAATTGCGGAAACATCTACCCGGTCGCTGGTCGAACGGGCAACAAGGCGGATGCCCTGGGGGGTGGAAACCAATATCAGGAGGGCGTCCGGGTTGAGGACATCCCGCATCAGATGCGCAACGCTTGAAATTTCATCCTGGATATCTCTCGCGTTTGCTTTTGCTGCCAGGATGGTTTGATCGTTGACAATGTAGGTTTTTACATTGCGCATCAAACGGTCATAGAGCATACGTTGTTCTTCAGAGAGGGGTGGATAAAGAAATTGAATGACAATGTCAAGATCCGCGCCCTGCGCAAGGCAGAAAGCAGCTGCGTTCAGATCTTCGGGCGTCGTTGAACCGTAAGTGAAAGACCCCGTATCCTCATGAATCCCAATTAGTAATGTGGTTGCTTGGAGGGGGGTCATTGAGATGCCTTTGTCTTGAATGCGGGCTGCCATCTGGCTGGCATTGGATCCGGATTGGACAAAATGGCATTCCCATTCCGGGGGGAGATCATCGCGTTGAGGATGGTGATCATACACACGAACACGGGTTTCCTCACTCAACCCCTTGAGGGTGATCATCGATTGGGTATCCACCAGGATGATCTCTTCAATTGGTTCACGGGGGAGATCTTCGAAGCTGATATAAGGAAGGTCATCCCGGAAGGATTGAACAAAGCGTTTTCCATTGCGATTTATGTTGCGCGGTAAAAGCGGCAGTGCATCAGGGAACAATAACCAGGCTCCCAGTTGGGAAGCCAGGGCATCCATATCTGCCTGTTCGTGCGTTAGAATGACTTTCATTTTCTAATTAATCCACCAATACGCCTGGTTTTCAATGTTAAAGAAATTATATACTGTTTGTGATATGCGTGCGACCAGCCGATTGCCTTGATCAAAATCCAATCGTTCGGGATCGTAAAGAAAAACGGTCAAAACGTAATC
The DNA here is from genome assembly GCA_036733105.1 of Candidatus Brevefilum sp. Classification (GTDB taxonomy): domain Bacteria; phylum Chloroflexota; class Anaerolineae; order Anaerolineales; family Anaerolineaceae; genus Brevifilum. The sequence continues at coordinate 22,024 of DAINBD010000005.1, forward strand.
CTCAGCCGGTGTAAAGACGATCCCTGAATCGCTCATAGAATGGATCAAGCCATCCAGCTCAACGACCCATCCATGCTTATGCGCAACAGCAGCATCGGGCGGTAAACCTGCTTCGATTAAAATGCCCAATTGGTTGGCTGAGAGTGTATCCAGCGTTAATTGGCATTCACCCTGGGTGATCTCACCCGGGAAGGTTTCAATCAAAAGCCCGCTGCCGTCATAGGCACAGGTGTAGATCGCTGAAAGCAGCTGCCCGGTTTCTGCTGGAACGGTCTGGTTATAGATGTCCGGGTCAAGGAAGATATCACGCCGCGAGTTGGCGGGGGTTTCAAAGAGCTGCAGCACCGGTGAGCCGGGGGCGAAAAACCCTGCTAAAAAGGTGTTTTCGAAACCGAGGCTTGCCAGGTCTTCACTAACCATCAGCGGACCCCGAATGGAATCGATGTAGGATGACATCAAGGTGTCTGCAGGTGGGTTTTCTGAAAGGACTATCATCTGCTCAAGCAGCGTGGCAACCTCCACTGGGGTTGGCTCAGAGGTGCGGCGCAGGACGGAGACCATGATGGGGATTTTAATCGAACTGGCAGCCGTGAAAGCAATATCTGGCTGGACCATCTCGCCGTTATTAACTGCAAAGTGGATTTTTTCTCCGCTGGGCATGGCTTCAAAGTAGAGCTCGACCAGGTCATCGAAGCCAGCCTCCTGGATAATGTACTTCAGAAAGGATTCCAATACCCGGATATCAGCCTCTGACTCTGATGTCTCCATCGTCTTGAGGGAAACCCGGTTGATCGAAGGTGTAAGTAAGGCAGCCTTGATGTCTTTGACAGCTGATTCAACATCCAACTGCATCCCGGTTTGATGCGTCTCAAAGTTGGTTGTTCCCGGGATGGGCGTAATGGGGCTGCCAGGTTGTGTATAGCGTGGGATAATCTCCTGGTTGAGATAGTCAAGCAGTTGATCTTCATTGACATCACCATCCAGTGCTATCTCGACCGGTTGTTTTTCCTGGTTGCCCCATAAATATGCCCAAAACGAACCTTTGTCAATTTCGCCAGCAGCCCTTTCAACCAGATCGTTGAAATCAACTTGCATCCCTAAATCAGAGCGGTTGGCGTGAATGATTGTTCCAACAACTTCAATTTCCAAAGGCAGATCGTAGGAAGTGTTTAACCTATCATCAGCATCGGTCAAATTCAGACCGCCCACAGGAATGCCAGCGATCATGCTGTCCTGCGGAAATTGGACTGACCGATTTTTGTAGCCCTGAAATTCAACAATTGTGATGATCAGACTGCTGAGGATGAAAATGAGACCTAATCCTCCCAGAATCAACCATAAAACCTTTGATTTCATTGATGCTCCTGATGGCAACTCATTTGCTGATTCTACCAGACAGCGCTTGATCCTGCGATTGTTTAATTTCTTTGTGAAATTTATCAGTATCACGAAAAAGGGTGAAATCAATCATTTTGTAACGATTTCGCCAATATTGTGTTAAAGTTAAAGAAGGCATGGTGATCACTTTTCAGGGAAGGCCAGCCTGGAGGACAGACATGAAAAAAGAAAATAAAAATATCGTTGAGGGAATTCTGTGGTCTGTTGGTAGCGTTGCCAGTGCTGCCGCCGCTGCTGCTGCCGGATGGATCTTTTACAGCCGGAAATATGTCCGCCATGACATGGAAATGGAAAAAGCGATCGACGCTGAGCTTAAGGATTATGAATCAGAACTGGCAGGGCGGCTCAGTTATTATGTCAGCGAGAATGAATCTGGCGTACCCTTACTGCTCTTGCACAGCATCAACGCCGCTTCAAGTGCTTTCGAGATGAAACCCATTTTTGATCATTATCAGGGGCAGCGACCCGTGTATGCCCTTGATCTGCCTGGGTTTGGTTTTTCGGATCGTGGCAACAGGGTTTACAGTCCGATTTTATTCCAGCAAGCCATCAGCTCTTTTATTACTGATGTAATCGGTGTACCTACCGATGTGGTTGCCTTATCCTTATCTTGTGAATTTGCCGCCTTATCTGCCGTTCATGACCCTGACAACATCCGTTCGCTTGTGATGATCTCTCCCACAGGCTTTCAACCACCCAAGGGGGATAATATTTCTGAGCGTGCTCAAAAAAGAGGCTCGAAGAATTATGTTTACGCCGGTCTGGCTGTGGAGCTATGGAACCGTCCCTTCTTCGACCTGGTCTCCAGCCGTCCCAGCATCCAGTTCTTCCTGAATAAATCCTTTGAGGGATTGGTGCCAGAGCGATTTGTGGATTATGCTTATCAGACATCCCACCAACCCGGTGCGCAACACGCTCCCACCTACTTTTTGAGCGGAAAACTCTTTACCCCCGCTGTCAGAGAGACGGTTTACCAGGTGTTGACTCAACCGGTACTGGTCCTGTATGATCGGGATCCCCACACCAATTTTGAGATGCTCCCAATATTCTTGCAGGAAAAAGGGGACTGGAAGGCGGTCAGGGTTTCTCCAACCAAGGGCTTACCCCATTGGGAAGCGCCTGAAAAGACATTCAACGCGCTGGATAATTTCTGGTCTGAACAATAGAAGATATGCGCTTGAAATGTATTGCATGTGACGCGCTTGCCCGCCCAATTTACCTGGGTGCGGCGATGTCTTGCCATGTGGTGGATGTGGTCCTTGAAAGTTATGGACAGCATATTAACCCCGTGAAGCTGAGAGAAAAACTCCAATCTCATATTGATGCCTGTAACAGATCTGACCCATATGATGCGATTGTGCTGGCATATGGATTGTGCGGGAAAGCCACGGAAGGGATCACGGCAAGGCACATTCCCGTGGTCATTCCGAAGGCGCATGATTGTATCACGCTATTTCTCGGTGATCGAGCGCGGTACACACAGGCTTTTACGGATTGCCCGGGAACCTATTGGTTTGTGCAGGATTACATCGAGCGCGGAAATTCAAGCAATATCCCCTTATCCATCGGTGCAAATACAGTTGGTGATGAAGCCGCCGTTTATGCAGAATTTGTGCAAAAATTTGGCGAGGATAATGCAGATTACCTGATGACTGTTTTGGGTGCCTGGAAGGAAAACTACCAGCGCGCTGTCTTTATTGATCTGAAGGGTGGAAACAGCACGTCAGCGCTTTCAAAAGCTCGCGATGAGGCTCAAAGAAATGGATGGCGTTTTGAGCGAATGGCAGGGGATATCGGTTTGCTTGTGCGGTTGTTAAATGGCGAATGGGAGAGAGATGATTTCCTTGTGCTCCAGCCCGGCCAACAGGTTGAAATGACGGGTGGGGATGAGATCATTCATGCTGTGGGATAAACCAAAGAATCGTCTATAGGGAACACACATATAAGGGCGTGTTGCCTTATTTGGTCATTTCTTCAACCAACGGCTCCAGCATGGAAAGGCCGTTTTTGCCGGCAGAACGTCGTTTGAGGTTGCCTTCTTGATCAAAAAGGTAATAGGCAGGCCAGAGTTCATTTTCAAATGCCCGCTTGATTTTATGCAAGTTATCCACCGCGCAGGGCTCGGTGATCTCATAAGCCTGAACGGCTGCCCTGATTTGGTGTAAATTTGTATCTGATTTCATTCGCGGGCAATGGATGGAGATCATTCCCAATCCTTTGGGCACATATTTCTCACGCCATTTATTCAATCGGGGGACGTTTTCGTGGCAGACATGGCAGCTGACTGCCCAGAAGTAGATCAACAATGGTTTCTCCTGGAGTGTTTCCAATTCTGGCTGACCGTTGATCCATTCTGTGGCACCTTGCAGGGAGGGCAAATGGGTGTGTAAATGCATTGGCATGGCAAAATCCTCTCAGAGTGTATCTTCACCCGGTTCCCAATTTGCACCGCACATACCGCCAGCCTGGAGAGCTTCCAGGACCCGAAGCGTTTCGCTGACGCTGCGCCCGATGTTCATATTGTGAACAACCGAATATTGAAGCACACCTTCGGGGTCAATAATGAATAAACCTCGCTGGGCAACGCCCTCATCTTGCACAAGGACGCCGTAAGCTTTCGAGACTGAATGGGTTGTGTCTGACCCAAGAATGAATTTTGTGCCTTGGATGCCATTCTTTTCCTGTGGTGTTTGCAGCCAGGCACGGTGTGAATAGACCGAGTCTGTGGATACGCCCAAGATATCCGAACCTAACGCAAGAAATTCGTCATATCGATCTGAAAATGCGAGGATTTCGGTTGGACAAACAAAACTAAAGTCATAGGGATAAAAGAACAGGACCAGCCATTTTCCTCTGTAATCATCAAGTGTGACGACCTCTTCCAGGGTATCTAAATTCCTGGTGCTTGGCATTTCAAAAAAGGGCGCAGGTTCTCCAACTTTTACCAATTCAGACAGATCCATCTCTTTGAACCTCCGCAGGTATAAGGATTTGATTCTAATTTACAAAAATATTATACTACAAATTAGACCTTAATTAGCAGGTTCGATGGATTGTACACCACCCAGGCTGTTGACATACAGGATCCATTCGCTGCCAGGTTGTGCGTCCATGAAAAGATCGCTGTCCCTTGTGGTGTAGGTATAGCGTTCGCCATCATCCGAGAAGGTGATCTGGTATTGTTCATTGCGAGACCCTTCGCGCTGCCCATCGACGAGCGACAGATACGGCCAGGATGGATAGGGATCATTACCGGATTCGGTGACCGTATCGATCACCACCCAGCCCAAATAGGTATATTCACAATAATCGTCATAGACACGGTAGGTGCAATCCTGAACGACTTCGCCAACCCCAGTCCCTGTGTCTTCCACATAGGCTTCACTGCAAACCTCTGTGGCATTAGGGACCGGTTGAGAGGAAGTGTAGCGATAAGCTTGTGTACAGGATTGAACTTCGGAGTTACCTGGTATTTCGTCCAACCAGGTACGGTCGGTGATCGTGGTGTATGCTTCAATTGCGACGGATCGTTCCCAGGCGACATTTGTGACAGTGGCTGTAATATCATCTGTTTTGAACATCATCATCATGATGACGATTAAACCTGCAATACACGCAAAGATGGCAAGGATAGCGAAAATCGTCACGGAGCGCCCTGGCTTTTTCATGGGTACTGGACTTGGCGCAGGGGCTTGTGCTTCCGCTTCTGCTGTGGTTTCAACTCGCTCACCTGTCTCGCGGTGTTCGCCGCCCATACTGAGATCGCCCCCACATTTGCTGCACAGTTTTGCTGATGAAGGATTTCGGGTGCCGCAAAAAGGACAATGGATATCCGGACCAGATTTTGCCATTCTGATCAGTGCTTCATCTTTAATGAAGTTGAAGGTTTCATCATCCACACGGGTAAATTTAACATCTGGGGGCTGGGGAGCTCCGCAGCTTGTGCAGGACTTAATTGGACCGGGATTTTGGGTATTGCAATAGGCGCAAGTCCAGATCAACGGGATAAAACCAAGTGTTTTTCGTGCCATGATGCCTCCTCCGCCAAGTTGCTTGGAATAGATTGGTTTAATTATAAATAAAGAGACTTTTAATGTCTACTAAAATTTTCGAGGTTTCGAACATTATAAGGTATTTACATAAATTTTTCTTGAATCAAACCTGACTTTTTTAAAATATTATTACTTTTCTTATAGTCGGTTAGTATAATCATTTTGTTATTATTGTAAACTTGATTGATCAGGTCCGTTTCTATTCCTCGAGGTTGTTATTTTTGAGGCATACCCTTTATGGGGATTAAAATGTTTGCAAGGCTTTCGAGAAGTTAAGAGAACCTTACACAAATCCTTGTTATAGGAATTGATATAGACGATAATCACATGAGCAAATCAATGCGGTTGGAGGAAATGTGGCGATTGAGAAGAAAAAGAATCGAAAAAGCAAATTAGGTTTGTGGGTCCTTGCTGGTGTGGTGGTTATTGCTGGTTCAATTATCGGATGGCGCATCTGGCAAAACAGGCAAAATATGAGTGCAGTACTGGCAAATATTGAAACAGAACCCTACCAGCGACAAACGCTCTATGCAAATGTTTACGGCACAGGAACAATTGAACCTGCCCAGTCGGCTTATATGACTTGGTCAACAAGCGGTATTGTGGGTGACGTTTTTGTTTCTTTGGGTGAACACGTGGAGAAAGACCAATGGTTGATGTCACTTGCTCCTGATTCTTTGTCTGTTGATATTTTGCAGGCTGAAAACGATTTGATTAATGCCCAGAATGCACTGGACGATCTTTACGAAAACCAGGGGTCGGGTCTTGCCCAGGCAAAACTGGATTTATTGAATGCTCAAGAAGCACTGGATGAAATGGATCGTCAAAGAGAAATTATGAATTATCAGCGGTGTTCGAGTGAGCGAATTGAAGATCTTGAAAAAATTCGTGATCTGACTGAGGAGCTGTACCAGCGGATACCGAGCGGATATACTTTACAAGCTATCAACACGGCACAAGCAAATTTGAATTATTGTTTGGCAGATTATACCGAGCAGGAAATTGCAGAAGCTGAATTAGAAGTCGAGTTGGCTGAGGCAAGGATTGTCACCCTCCAGCAAAATGTGGATGTTCTTTCCAATGGACCTGATCCTGATCAGGTGAAGGTTTTGGAAACGCAGTTGGCGATGGCAAATTTACGCTTGGATTTGCCCAATTTGGAAGCACCTATTCCTGGCACGGTGACCGTACTTCCCAGTAAGGTGGGTGATGTTGTCCAGGTTGGCACGCAGGCTGTGAGGATTGATGACCTTTCCCAGCTGTTTTTAGATATGCAGGTATCCGAGGTGGATATTCCTTTTGTCAAACAAGGTCAAATTGCGGACCTGGTTTTTGATGCTTACTTTGAAGAAACATTCCAGGGCGAGGTGATTGAAATTTCTCCTGTGGGTAATTCTTTCCAGGGTGTGGTTGAATACAATGTCAGGATCAAACTGTTGGATTTGGATGACCGGATTAAACCGGGTATGACAGCCTCTGTAAACATTGTTGTTGATGAGAAAGCAGATGTTTTTGTTATCCCAAACGCCGCCATTGTCAGTGCGGATGGACAGGAAAAGGTTTTTGTTAAGCGAAATGGGGATTATGAGGCTGTAAAAGTGATTTTGGGCAGCTATTCTGATTTCTACAGCGAAGTCATCGAAGCAGACATCGCTGAAGGTGAGTTGATCGTGTTGAACCCACCTGAAGAGATCACGGGTGAGATGCCCTTCGGCTTCGGACCGCCGGGTGGATTCAACGGATTTGGAGACTGATCACATTCATGGCTGAAAACGAACAAGTCATTCGCACTGAAAACCTTACCAAGATCTATCAAATGGGTGAAATCCTGGTTCACGCCTTGCATGGAGTCAGTTTTACTGTTGAAAGAGGTGAGGTTCTTGCGATCATGGGTCCTTCTGGCTCTGGGAAATCTACGTTGATGAATATGATTGGCTGTTTGGATATTCCTACATCTGGCGATTATTTCCTGGAGGGTGAGTTGATCTCTTCCTTGGATGATGACGAATTAGCCCTGGTCAGGAACAGGAAAATTGGCTTTGTCTTTCAGAAATTCAACTTGTTGCCAAGGGCAACCGCTCTGGCTAATGTGGAATTACCCCTGCGCTATGCAGGGATTGATGGTGAGCGAAAAATGCTGGCACAGAAAGCCCTGGAATCGGTTGGGCTAGGTGACAGGATTTATCACCAGCCGAACGAACTCTCAGGTGGGCAGCAGCAGCGTGTGGCAATTGCCAGAGCATTGGTCAATGAACCCGCGATCATCCTTGCCGATGAACCAACCGGTAATTTGGATTCGCAATCAGGTGAAGAGATTATGAGGCTGCTGCTCGAGCTGAATAAAACCCAGGGTACAACGCTATTGATCGTCACCCACGATCCCGATGTTGCGTCTGTGGCGGAACGAATCATCCATCTGCGAGATGGAGAAATTGAGAATGAGGAGATTCGGCAATGAACCTCCTCATGAATCTAAAAGAAGCACTCCAAAGTTTGAATGCGAATAAATTGCGTTCATTTCTGACCATTTTGGGCATTGTGATTGGTGTGGCATCGGTGATTGCTTTGCTTTCGATTGGGGAAAGTGCGGGTGCTTCGATCACCGGCGAGATAGAGAGCATCGGCACCAATGTGATCTATATCCTTAGCGGCAATTCATTTGATGAAGTTACCAACCCCAAAGATCTGACACTCCTGGACGCTGAAGCATTGGCGAATACTCGCAGGGCTCCCAATATTGCATATGTAGCACCAGTCATAAGCGGCGGGAGTGAAGTCTCCTACGCGGGAGAAGGCTTGGAATCGCCCATTTTGGGAATCACGCCTGATTACCAATTTGTCCAAAACCTGACGCTTTCAGAGGGCGAATTTATTACACAAACCCAGGTGGAAGGCAGGAGTGCTGTGGTGGTTTTGGGTCCTGAGTTGGCTGAAAAATTATTAGGTAGACGCTCTGGGATTTTGGGTAATACGATCCGAATTGGCAGCTATCCCTTCCGGATTGTCGGTGTGACAGAAGCAAAAGGTGGGAGCGCATTTAATAATCCTGATCGCAATATCTACATTCCAATCTCAACCGCACAAACGCGTTTGCCTCATGGTGACTCGCCCAACAGCGTTCAATACATCCTTGTGTCCGTTGATAAAGCAGAAGAAGCCGACAATGCAGTCCAGCAAATCACAGATGTGCTTCGGTCAACACACCGGATCACGCCGCGCAGTCCCAATGATTTCACCATCCTTAACCAGCAAGATTTCCTTGCTGTGGCATCTTCAATTACCAATGTGTTGACGATCTTTCTGGGTGGGATCGGTGCGATTTCCTTGCTGGTGGGCGGGATCGGGATTATGAACATCATGCTGGTCTCTGTGACCGAACGCACCCGGGAGATTGGGTTGAGAAAAGCCCTAGGTGCACGTAAAAAAGATATCCTTTTGCAGTTCCTGACCGAATCGGTCTTATTGAGTATGTTTGGTGGGATCTTGGGAATTGGCCTGGGGTGGATGATCTCATTTATCGTCAGCAGGATTGCTATCCAGTATGGCACGCCACTGGCGATCAATGTTACCCCCAATTCCATTTTATTAGCAACGCTGTTTTCAGCAGCAGTGGGGATATTTTTTGGTTATTATCCAGCAAACCGGGCTGCATCCCTTGCACCTGTTGAAGCGCTTCGGTACGAATGAGTGGGATGAACGTGATAGGATGGGATTAATCAGTTATGAAAGCTCAAATTGCTCTGCTTTTTTGGATGGTTTGATGGAATTGTTAGGGAAAAATTAAAAACTAGTGGGTTAGCGTAGGGCAATCGTAGGGTAAACGTCAGGCATCTTTTGGATGTATTTGCTATAATGTAGTCAGCTAAAACACTTTTCTTCTCCTTCTGATGAGCGCCAGGGTCGGCGTCCCTGGCGCTCGACATTTAAGAAGATACAGGGATTAGGGATTACGGATTGGGAAGAAGGAATTACGAAATAGGAAGAAGAAGAAGGTCTCCGCTCTGATTCCCAGTACCAATACCTGATACCCAATACCTGATTCCCATTACCTAATCACTACTACTTACTTCCCAATACCTACCCTCCAATTATTCCTCTTACCCTTGCCCAAATTTTATCGAACATTGCCTCTGTAAGACGTCCGGTCAGCGTGTTTTGTTGGCTGGGGTGGTAAGAGGCAAGCAGCCATGGCAATCCTTCCCCCATCTCATAAAAAGCGTTGTGACCAAACTGCATCCTGGGCAGGTCGGCACCTAGTTGCTTGTACATTCGGAGGATGCTGTCAAAAGCAATTTTACCCAGGGCGACATAACCCTGTAAATTTTTAAGAAGATTGATCTCAGCCTCCAGCCAGGGCAGGCAGTTATCAATCTCGGAGGTTTTAGGTCGGTTTTGGGGCGGGACACATCTACAAATCGCAGTGATAAACATATCATGTAAAACAAGCTCGTCATCACGATGATGTGCCACGGGTTGGTTGGCAAACCCGTGCTTGTAAAGAGCAGGATAGAGGAAATCTCCGCTGGCATCCCCGGTGAACATCCGGCCGGTGCGATTGGAACCATGCGCACCTGGTGCAAGTCCAACGATCATCACTTTGGCAAGTGGGTCACCAAAGCCAGGCACAGGCTTACCCCAATAGGTCTCATCCTGGTAAGCTTTACGTTTTGTCTCGGCAACCTGTTCCCGCCAGGCAACCAGACGGGGGCATTTACGGCATTTAATCAAATCTGCATTATGGGTTTCGAAGGTGCAGGTCATGGGATAATTCTAATAGATAATTTTATTAAAAATGTAGAGACGTCGTAATTTCAACGTCTCTACAAATCTCACTATTGTTTATTTTTTCTTATCGTTTCAACGCATCCCAACCAGCATAGCGGGCTGTACTGCCCAGTTCTTC
>DAINBD010000006.1:0-31789 GCA_036733105.1 Candidatus Brevefilum sp.
CAGACGGTGATATCTTTCAATCGCACATAAGAACGACCTGCACCAGGGAATCTGGCTTCCATTATGTCCCGATTGATCACATTGTAATAAATGAGCTTATCTGGATCGCTTTCAACCTTTTGGACAAGCCAATCCACCATCTTGGGTCGGATTGCAGGGATGTCTGCTGCCACAATTAAGACCTTGTTATGCCCGGGATGATCCTCAGCAGATTTTAACGCCCCTGAGCGAATATTTTCGAACAAATCCCCCTGATCTGCCATGAAATGGATGGGTTTTGATGCAATTAAACCCGATTCCTTTTCTAACCCAGTGATGTAAATATCACCGACAAATTCAGACCCGGACAGCGCATCCAGAACCCACTGACCCATCGGCTTGCCGTGGATCTCGATCAGACTGCGCTTACCAAAAGGCGCTTCTGTGTACAAAGGGTCATCTGCTGGAATTTCGCCACCAGCCAGCAAAACAGCGTTCATTTTCATCAATTCAAAGCGTGAAGGTTTGGTTTGAGTTCAGCAGCCTGAATAAGTTTACCCATCATATGAAAGTATTCGTGGTATTGTCGATAATCCACCTTTTGTGTAAAGCCGCTGGCTGCCAATAAACCGGCTTCCATCATGTTGGTTCCAAAGGAACGACCATCAAACACAGGTGTGGTGGTCAATAAATATTTCACACCTGCCTTGCGAAACAATTCAACATCCGAAGGTGTTGTTGTATTGGTCACAATAACCTTACCATCCAACTGGTCAGGCATATAGCGGGTAATGTAGTGACAGTCCCCGGCGATCACACTTGCCCAATCAAATGCCCAACCGAATTTGGGATGGCGCTCCAGCTGTTTTTCACCCACGGGATAAACCCACTTGAAGGGCAGGCGGCTGACGACAGGGATCAGCGCAGCTGCCAGTTTTTTCACCCCGGATTCATTGCGAATAGGCAAATTGACCCCCAAAGAAAACAGGGCATCACCAAACAAGCATTCATAATCAGCGTCAACAAAGGCGCGCAGCAATCCGTATCGGTCAACAGCTGTCATCACCAGGGCTTTTCTTCCGATCAGATCCAGGTGATCGCTGATATTCGCTTCCAACACTTTTGCAACCTGGGCTTCGAGGGTGTTTTTTAAGCCGCATCCATCAACAACAGGTGTCACTCTAACGTCCTGAACCAAGGGCAACACGGAATGAAGTGGGTACCACTTATCATCCACAAACAATCCCAGATCTGTCCCACCGACGCCGAAAGCTTGGACCTTTCCATCACGAGTCCGGAATAATTCTCGGGCGGCTTTCATATCTCCATCAGTACCAATGCGCTCAATATGAACTTCCTCACCGAGGAGCTTAATGACCACTGATTTATTACGCAGTGTAGAGCCAATGCTGATGCTGAGAGCTTCCTTCATATTTTATCCATTTTCTTTAAAAACTAGCGGATAGTATACCATAGAGCTCAATTATACTCACCGACTCTAATTTTTAGAAAAGGATCATGCAGACAAAACAGCCCGCAGTTCAGGCGGTATAATGAAGGTTGTTCTTAAAGGAGAATAACTTTTGAGCGAACATCGACCAGCCTTTCTTTGGGATTTGGACGGGACCATATTTGACACGAAAGACAGTCATTATAAAACCTGGCAATACGCCCTTAATCAATTCGGGTTTAATCTTGAACAACACATCTTTGACACTTATTTTGGGCGGAATAATCATGCAAGTTTACCCTTCTACCTGGGGTTTAAACCGGATCCGGATTTTGAAAACGAAATTGTTGATCTCAAAGAATCTTATTTCAGGGAGATTGCTGCCCAGGATGTCCGGTTAGTACCGGGTGTACAGACGTGGCTCTCAGAGGTTAAAGCACTTGGTTTTTCTCAGGCAATTGCCTCGTCTGCTCCTATGGAAAATATTCAAACACTTCTTACAGGATTCAATCTTTCTGAATACTTTGATGCGGTCATCTCAGGAGAATATATGCCAGCCAAACCTTTACCTGACGTCTTTTTAAAGGCTGCAAATGCTTTGAATCACGCTCCAGAGGACTGCTGGGTACTTGAAGATTCGCTGCATGGCATTGAAGCGGCGAAAAGTGCGGGTATGCTTTGCCTGGCTGTCGCGACAACTCATGATGCTTCAGAATTATGCAAAGCAGACCTGGTGCTTGAGGATTTCATGATGCCATTTATTGAGGTTCTCGAGCATTTTGGTCATGACCGCTTGAAATTAAGTTCTTTTAAGTGTCGTTGAACTGAAAATGAATATATAATTAAGGGTAGACAGTCATAATATTCAACCCCCGAAGCGTTAAATCGCACCTTTCGGGGAGTCCATATTCTTTTCAAATTTTAGAGGAGATGGCGATGAAAAAAAAGAATTTTCTCAGGTCTCCCCAATATTGCGGGCAAATCCTGCTGGTGATCGTCATGGTGACAGGTTTGTTAGCAGGATGCCAGCTGCCGCAGCAAGAGACGTCTGAAATTCCCACAGCCCTAACAGAAACAGAAGCTGCTAAACAGGTTGATGTTGAAATCCCGGAACCGCGAGATGATCTTCCACCCGCACTGGTGGAAGTGATGCCGTTTCCCAACAGCAAGATTGGTCTACAGCAACCGATTTCTTTGTATTTCAATCAACCAATGGATACGGATTCGGTAGAAGCAGCAATCCGGTTTGAGCCGAGCACCAGTGGGCATTTCGAATGGGAGGATGACCAGGTTTTGACATTTACCCCCGATCAAGCCTTATCCGCCGGCAGCCTTTTAAAGCTGGTTGTTAATACCACTGCCCAGGCGGCAAACAAGGAAAACTTGCAAGAACCGGTTGAGATTGATTTTCAAGCTACGGAGATGTTGCGCGTAACCCAGTTTTTCCCTTCGGATGGGGCATTGGACGTTGATCCGGAGAGTTCGGTTTTTATCAGTTTCAATCAACCCGTGATCCCGCTTGGGGGGCAGGCAGATGCTGACCCCGCTTTTACGCTTTCCCCAGATGTCCCTGGCAAAGGGGAGTGGCTCAACACAAGCACCTACATTTTCAGACCTGATCCCTCAATGGATAGTGGAACCCGTTATGAATTGCGCCTCAATGGGACATTAACGGCTGTATCAGGCTCGAAGATGGATCCATCGCAAACTGCAATCACAGGTTTTGCCACGACAAAACCTTATGTTCTTTCAATATTGCCGCTGCCAGGAGAAGAACTAAGCCTGGATGGACCCATCACAGTCAAATTCAACATACGGATGAATCCAGAGAGCGTTGAACAGCATTTCAAGTTGATTTCACCCGGTGGTGGTTTGGTGAGGGGCAGTTTTGAATGGAAAGAAGATTTAAAGCAATTCACTTTTTCTCCTGACGAGCTGTTGGAGCGAAATACGACCTATACAGTTCAACTCGCGGCTGGCGCAGAATCATTTGGCGGTCTGGCGATTGATCAGATCACTGAATCGGGATTGACGACATTCTCAGAATTGAAGATTGACCCGGATGTATTTCCAAATTTTGAAGCCTATTCTAATCAATATGGGATCTTCCGCTTGATTTTCACTGCACCCGTTGACGTTGAGGATGTCAAGGATAAGATCACCATTGAACCGGGCGAGAATATTGACCCGCCTTACGTTTTTGATGAGGGGATGTCGGTGAGCATATCGGGATTCTTTGCTCCCGAAACTGAGTATGTGGTAACTGTCGATGGTGAGCTCCAGGATATCTGGGGTGGCACATTGGGTGAAACGCTCAATTATCCCTTTACCACGCCGGCTTCCGAACCGACTTTGGCTATTGCAACAGGCACTTCATTCTACAACCTGGTCTTTGTGCCGGCATCCGTTTCCAAAGTTGTGATGCAGGCAACCAATGTCAGTACACTTTCATTAGAATTGGCACCGATCAGTCTAGATGACCTGATGACCCTGGTGCATCCTGAAAACTACGATTACCGCCAGCTCTTCCTTCCCGCAGTACTGGAAAAAACGACCATATCCCTGAACCTTCCCAGAAACAAAAGTGAACTGGTTCAGATTCCATTGACTTACCAGGGCAATCTGCTTTCTCCCGGTGTCTATTTCCTGGGGATATCGAGTCCCGACATTGAAAATATTGACTCTTACTTTGTCCAAAAGCTATTTCTGATCGTCAGCGAGAATAACCTTGTGATGAAGGTAAGCCCTGAACAAGTCACGGTTTGGGCAACCCGGTTAAATGATCATTCTCCGGTTGCCGGTGCGCCGGTGACAGTTTACACCACGGTAGGTGAAATCCTAGCCGAGGGTCAGACTGACGCTGATGGGCTTTACACAGATACCTTTCAGCGACCAGAGAACGAATACCCGACTTACTTTGCCCTGGTGGGGGAGCCGGGTGAGGATCAATTTAGTTTCTCGATCTCGACCTGGGGACAATTTAATAATTTGTATGAAATGGGAATCGATGTAGACTACTCACCCTCTCAGATTGAGTCCTATATTTACACAGACCGTCCACTTTATCGTCCTGGTGATACCGTGAATTTTCGGGCAGTTATTTTCTCGAGGGAGAATGGGATTCCAGTTCGTTCTGATCTGGATGCTGTCACCGTTTCAGTTAAGAGTTATCCCGGAATGTCAGGTTTTCCTCAAGAGGTCTACAAAAAGGAATTAACCCTGAGTTCATTTGGAACAATCGCAGACTCCATTGAATTAGATTCTGAAGCGCCTACCGGGATGTATCATTTGGAATTGAGTACGGATGAGCGAACCTTTACCTATTTTTATTTTGACGTTGCAGCCTATCGAAAACCAGATATCGAAATAACATTGGAAATGGAGAAAGACGAAATCCTGGCTGATGAAGAACTGGTGACAAATCTACAAGCAAACTATTATTTTGGAATGCCAGCTGCGGATCAGGGTTTTCAATGGTCAGCGATGAGCGACGATCATTATTTCTACCTGCCCGGATATCAAGTCGGTCCTTTGAAGTTAGATTGGTTTCTGCCTTCATTACCAATGTACTATTCACCATTTGGTACGCATGTCAGTTCAGGAGAAGGAAGAACAGATGTTGATGGGATTACTCAGATCATCATTGAAGGTGACGATCTGGCAGTAGAAGATGAGCTGGCGGGTACAGCTCAGAAGATCACTCTCGAAGTTAATTTTATGGATGAAAGCGGTTTACGCGTCACTCATCGTGAATCATTGCTCCGGCATCCTGAAGAATTCTATATTGGTGTGAAGCCAGAATCCTATTTTGGAAGGGCAAATACACAACTCGAATTCTCCATTTTGACCGTCGATTGGGAAAATGCGCCTGTCCGGGATATCCCCATCGAAGCCACCTTTGAATCCGTTGAACTGGAATTTGAGGATACGAAGAATCCAATGATGCCCTATCGCTACTTGGCAAAAACAAATGTGATTGACAGCGCCAATCCAGTCACCGATTCGGATGGCCGTGTTCGGCTTTCTTTTACACCTCCCGCAGCGGGAAATTATCAACTGACGTTGAGGTCTGGAAATGCAGTCAGCCAGGTGTTGTTATGGGTCACAGGTGAAGAAGGTGCCGTGTGGCCAAGGCAGCCCCAAAACCAGATTAACCTCACAACGGATGCTGAAATTTACCAACCAGGACAGGATGCCGTTGTTTTCATTCCCAATCCTTTTACGGGGAACGCCAAAGCTTTGGTAACGATAGAACGCGGCATCGTGATGGAATCCCAGGTGTTGGACATTTCGGGTTCGGGTTTTCCACTCTCAATTCCCATCACAGAAGAATCTGTGCCAAATGTGTTCGTTTCTGTGATCTTGTTGGGCAGAGATGAGGCCAGTCGCCCGAATTACAAACTCGGCATTAAAGAAATCACGGTTGATCCGCTAATCAAGACCCTGGATGTGGTTTTGGCTCTTGACCCCACTGAAACTGAGCCAGGTGAAACCGTATCAGCGACCCTTTTGATCACTGACTCAGAGGGCGAGCCAGTTCAGGGAGAATTTTCAATCGCAGTTGTTGACAAAGCCTTACTCGATTTGATCGAACCTAACAGTCTCCCGATCCAGGATGCATTTTATGGCGTGCAGCCTTTATCTGTTCAGACCAGTCTTTCATTGAAAACATATGCCAGCCAGCTCATTTTGAGCTCCCTTGATTTGGGTCTGGGCGGGGGAGGAATGGATGAAATTCCTAGTTCAAACCTGAGGGAAGACTTTCCGGATACCGCCTTCTGGCGGGCGAATATCGTAACAGGGGCTGATGGCACATCAAAAATCACATTCCCGCTGCCGGATTCGCTCACGACCTGGGTTGTGAACGTGAGGGGGCTGAGCAAGGATTACCTGGTTGGGCAAACGGAGGCAAAGATCATCACCCGGAAAGATTTGATGGTTCGCCCTGTGACGCCGCGTTTCCTTGTGGATGGTGACCAGGTCGAATTGGCTGCCGTTGTGCATAACAATACCGAAAGTGCTCTTGATGTGGATGTCTCGCTCCAGGGGGTTGGATTCACCTTGCAGAATGGTGCCCAGCAAACGCAATCCGTCGCGATTGAAGCGGGAGGGCAAACCAGGGTGAGCTGGGTGGGCGGTGTTGAGAGTGTCGAATCCGTCAGTTTGATCTTTCAGGCAGTTTCGGGAGATCTGTTTGATGCAACCACGCCGGTTTGGGGTGATCTGGACGTCAAACGTTATGCCATGCCCTACACCTTCAGCACAGCAGGTTCACTTAGTGATGAGGGTGAACGTTTAGAACTGGTCAGCTTACCAGTTTCGTCGGATCCCAAATCCGGCGCATTGTCCCTTGAGTTGACCCCTTCCCTGACAACAACGCTCCTGGATGGGTTAAAAACCCTTGAAGAGATGCCCTACCGGGATACCTTGTCGATTCTTTCTGCCCTCTTAGCGAACTTCAACGCCTATGAAGCATTGAGCAAACTCGGCATCGATTCTCCCATACTTGAATCGGATCTGGCGGATATGGTTGATGAAAGCATTCGTGTGCTTATCAATGCACAAAACTTTGACGGCGGTTGGAGCTGGTGGGCTGGTGATGAATTTGAAGGTGCGACATCTGATGTGTTTACAACGACTTATGTCCTTCTGGGATTGACACAGGTTTCGGAATCGGGCTTGGAGGTGCCGCAGCCTGTTCTTGACCAGGCGACTGCCTATCTCTATCATGGCTTGCGAGAACCTAGTGAATTGGATACTGGTTGGAAGCTCGATCAGCTTGCATTCCAGGTCTATGCACTCCGCTACGCTGAACTAGAACTGGCACCTTATATGGATGGTCTGTTCACAAGGCGGACAGAGTTAAGCCCATGGACGCTGGCATTGCTGGGGTTGAGCATTAACCAGATCCAGGGGCGAAATAACCGGGTTAACACGATCCTGGGCGACTTGGAAGCACAGGCGATCCGATCTGCAACTGGAGTCCATTGGGACAGCGAAGGTAATCTGTGGTCATTGCCTGGGTCGCCGAATTTCAATACGGCTGTTGGCTTGTATGCTCTTGCACAGCTGGACCCTGCTTCAACAAGCCTGCCCCTGGCACTGCGCTATCTCCTGGTTCACAGGGCATCTGATGGCTTGTGGTCATCGACTTTTGAATCGGCATGGGCGCTGATGGCGATAACGGAAGTTTTGCAGGGAACCGGTGATTACCAAGCCGAGTTCACATTCCAGGCATCCTTAAATGAGCGATTTATCGCAGAGGGTGCTGCTGAGGGCACGCCGCCTGTGAACGCTGTTACAGTATCCACGGGTATGGATATGCTCTTTCCTGATTCTCCCAATGCACTTGTGATTGAAAGAAGTGCGGGGACAGGAACACTCTACTACCGGGTTGATCTACAAACTTATCAACATGCTTCGGATGCGAAAGCGGTTAACCAGGGGATCGATCTGGAAAGGAATTTCTATTTAGCTGGTCAAGGCTGTCCCGGCGGTGAGGCCTGTACCCCGATCAAATCCCTTGAACTTGACCCGGACGAACCAAGCCAGATGATCACGGTTGAGCTTGCAATTAATATCCCAAATGATATTTATCATTTCATGCTCGAAGATTTCATCCCCTCTGGTACTGAGATCCTTGATACGAAGCTGCTGACGAGTCAAACGCTTATTGAGGAAGTTCCATCACTTTTTGATCCCCTGAAACCCTTTGAAAATGGTTGGGGTTGGTGGTATTTCAGTGATCCGCAAATCTACGATGATCATATCCTGTGGATGGCAGATTTCCTTCCATCGGGAACATATACATTGACCTATCAGTTGATCCCAACCCAGCGCGGCAGTTTCCAGGTTTTACCAGCCCATGCCTGGCAGTATTTCTATCCTGAAGTTCAGGGTACCTCGGCTGGGGATGTGTTTACGATCGAATAGTTCCATAACTGGGAAGAATATTCTTCCCGGTTATGTGATCCTAAGAAAGATATTTTGAAAGGTGTGCTACCAAATAGCATGCCTTTTTTTATTTTGAATTGTTTGATGATATTGATTTGATCGGGAAAAGTCTTATGCTGTGAAAAAAGGAATGGCGGCAATTATGGCGAAACCCAGAAAAACCACCAGGCTTGCGATGAGGACATCGCTCTTCTTTCGAACATCGACCATATCAAAAAATGGTGGCTGACCGCCAATATTCAGGACCGGTCCGGCTTTCCAGGCGAAGAATAAGCCGCCAACAAAACCGCCGATATGTCCCATGGTGTCAATATTCGTAGTGGGCATAAACCCGTAAGCCAGGTTGATGAAAAGGATGATCAGGAAATTTGTCAGCGCCTGACGGGTGCGCACAGAACCAAAAAGCTTCCGGTTTTGGAGGATGAACATCCCTTCAGCAGCCAACAAACCAAATACGGCCGTTGATGCACCAAGAGAAGCGGCTGGTGTCAGTACAAATGAAAGCACATTGCCAGCAAAGCCCGATAATAGGTAAAGCAATAACAGCCGTTTTCGCCCGTAGAAACGTTCCATCCGGCGACCGATAATGAATAGGGCGTACATATTGAGGGCAATGTGCAGGATGGAACCGTGTAAAAACACTGGGGTGATCAAGCGCCAGACCTGTCCCATCTTGATGAATGTATTGATCTTTCCTCCGTAAGCAAACAGGAGATCAAGACCTGTGATGGATTCCGTTATGAATTGAAGAAGAAATATCAAAACCGTGATCACGATCAGGATGATGGTGACGAGATTCTGATTTTTAGGAAGTTTCACTCTGACAGGTTTGACGGTGCCTTCCTGATCGGGTAGAGGTGCATCATTCATAAGGTGACTTTCCGGGGATGCACTCGGTGGTGTTCACCGACGATGATGCTTTCAATGATATCCAGCGTCTGATCCAGTTTGTTTTCGTGGTTGATCACAATGTAATCAAAGATATCCAGCGTTTGGAATTCCATTTTTGCTGTTTCGATCCGCAGGCAAAGCTCTTCATCTGTCTCGCTGTGCCGATCTTTCAACCGCTGCAGCCATTCTTCTTTGGTATCTGCTGTTAGGAAGATCAAAATCGCATCCGGACAGAGATTATGCACAGTCTGTGCTCCCTGAACATCAAGCCGCATGACCACATCTTCGCCGCTTGCCAGGGCTTCGCGCACCTGAGATTTGGGCACACCTTTATAAGCTGAATAAACCCAGGCATGCTCCAAAAGATCACCGTTGTCAATCATCTCTTCAAATTGCGTTTCACTGTAAAAAAAGTAGTCTTTTTTATCAGTCTCATTCTCACGTGGTGGGCGGCTGGTGGCAGTGATCACAAAATGGAAGGGGTGCCCGCGTTTTTTTAATCCGTCAACCACGGTGTCTTTACCGATACCTGAAGGTCCAGAGATGACGATCAAAAGAGGTGATTTTACGGGTTTTATTATTTCAAAATCAATGTTTGTCATAGGTATTTCGTTTCGATCTTGCCTGGCATAGCCAGATGTGAATTATTTCAGGTACAGGTTTTATTTTATTAGACCCAGCAATAAGCTTTGATTATAATGTATTTTAGAACAAGAACTGGAGAAATGCCAATGCCGACCTACACTTACCGCTGTAATGAATGTAAAAAACGATTTGAACGATTTATGAACTATGAGGAATATGGCAAAACAACTGTCACTTGTCCTTTTTGCCAAAGTGCTAAAGTCCTCCGTCGGATTGATCGGATCCGGATCGCAAAATCAGCCAAGTCCAACCTGGATGAATTCACAGACCCATCACAGCTTGAAGGTCTTGAAGATGATCCAAAAGCATTGGGGCGCTTGATGCGCCAGATGGGTGAAGAAATGGGCGAAGATGTGGGACCTGAATTTGACGAGGTCGTCACTCGATTGGAAAAAGGGCAGGACCCTGAACAGATCTCTCGAGAAATGCCAGAATTGGGAGAGGATGATGGCGGCACGGACGACCTGGATTTCTAAGCATTAATTTGCCAGAAGTTCAAGCAGTTCGTCAAAAGAATTGACCCATGAAACGGCTCTGAGGAACGCCCCCAGGTCCGCAAATCGTTCCCGGTAAGCAACCACGGCCGGTCCGACGGGGTCTTCGCCGGCAGCACCGCCTCCGGGCACATCGTTATATGCCCCATAAAAAGCAAAATAGGCCTGGTTGAGTTTACGGATCAGGTAGCCGTTTTCCCAGAAAAAGCCGCGCCTTGCTTCCATATACGCTTCAGCTTCTTCCACTTTACCTTCTGCCAGCAGGCGGTCCACTTCTACGCGGGTGGTTCGCATTTCAGTCCGGAAATCAAACAAATCAGGTTCCGGTTCGGGTCGTTGAAGCTGATTGCTGCTGGATGCCTGCTCGGTTGGTGGGGGGAGAAATTCGGGATAATACTTTGCCAGGATCAACTCTCCCAGTTCCTTGCCAGCCAGGGAAGCAGTCGTCTCATTGATCGTGCGCAGTTGATCGTTGGTAAAGTAGTTGATTCCAAGTGGTCGCAGGGTTAGGAAGTTGTGGACCCATTCATGAGCGATGACTTCGGTCAACCAGACCAGGTCTGTCGTTTGGCTGATCATAGTCGGGTAGGTCCCCACACCCCCAATCGGCACAACCAGGGCAGCATAATCCAGTTCCGTGAAGATATTATCTTCCAGTTTTTCCATTGTTTGTGTGGTGGTTCCCGGAACCAGGGAAACATCCAGTGCCTGGGTGATCCTATCCCGGGGTGAGATCACCAGGGAATAGGGCATCTCGCTTGCCCGGAACAGGGAGGGAGGCAAGACCTGGCCAAACCTGCCCAACCCGATATCCTCAAGCACATCCAGAAGTTGGGCTTGCAAGATCGATTCTGCCAGGGGGGCGAGGACGTCCAGGTGGGCTTGTTCGGCATCCAGCCGGGCACGTACAGCCTGGCTGGCGGATTCAGGGTCTGAGACGGCGGGATCCGCGTAGATGATCAGTACCTGAGCCTGGAGATCGTTCACGCGCCGCACCTGTTCAAGGGTGTCCAGCACCAATTGGGATTGTTTTTCCGGGGTCAGGAAACGGTTGAAGCTCAGCCCCCAGCCTGCAAATTTCGCCAGGATGGCGTCCAGCGTCCAGGTGCCGTAATCGAACTCGATGGTGCGCGTCAGGCTGTTGACGCTGGCCTTTAACCCACCCGGTGGGAAGGCTGAACCCGCCACGATAAAGACCAGGAGGGTCAGCAGGGCTGCCAGGCGCAAGACCCGCCAGTAGGACCGCAGCATGAGGACGACCTTGTGTGACTTCATAATGGCTGGATTCTAACACATCGGGAAAGGGGATTGAAGTTAATGTAGCAGGATGGGGAGATAAATTTCTTCTCGATTCATTATGATTTGGGCAGCAAGTTCGTCCCGGAGTGAATCAAGCGCGAGTGGAGCGTGGGTGAATGCCGTTCTTGAGGGCAGGAGATCATCTAGGAGGATGTCCACTGGATTTTCTTCCCCGACCCGGGGTTTTCCACCGTTTAGCAAAGCCATATAAGCATAATCCTCCATACCTTCACGGAGCAGTTCCAGGCGGATGGATGGAATAAGACGGTTGCTTTGGGGGTTGCACGGGTCAAATGCGATCGTATTGTCTTCATCTTTGGGTGGATAGAACAAATAGCCGTTGCCATTGCTGAGACTGTTGGTGTAGGGCGTATCCCAGGGGTTTTCTTCCCAATCTACAATTTGATGGTCGTAAAAGCCTTCGATGCGGTCTACCCAGGCTAACCAGGGAAGTATCCGGGCTTGAATGCCGGGTCGATCAATTACGGTCGGATTAGGCAAGGGAGGGTCGTCCACAATTTCAACATCTGCGCTTTGTTCGTTAAATTGCCACCAGATAGGTGTCCCATCAATGAGCCATTCATTTTGTGCTTTCGTGACTTCATAAGCGGTGAGTGAATCGAGCCCAACGCCATCTGGAGGGGCAAAGTCATCCTGTGCTAAGGGAGTCAGATGGTAATCTTCGAATGTCTCTATAATCGCTTGCGTGAGTTCTTCATGGCAAGCTTGGGGAACGCCAGCAATCGTTCCCCCATAGACTTCCATGACGGTATCCCAATCAAAGCCAAATTTGCTGTTAATAAAAGCACTTTCCGGTAAGGTAAAATCCCAAATCTCCAATCTTAAGGGAATAAGCGCCGTTTCGATGGTGATGTTACCTTCATAGACCCCGGGTTTTGCATCTTTTGGAACCCGGATCCGAAACCAGATGGGCTGGTTGGCATTTCCTTGCAGTTCGATCTCGCTTTCTGACGTAATGGGAGAAAGAGGATCCGGCCATAGACCAACACGGCCATAAAAATCAGATATTTTTGAAATGTCAATATTATCCACCCTGAACACTTCCACATTATTACCTGAAATGACAGGCGTTCCGTCGCTGTGAACGAGGTCACTGATCATAATGGTGACATCCTGAGTATTAGGCGACCTGATCACCAACTGAAAGGCTTCGAGCTCTCCGCGTGCCGCCTTGACCTGAAGCGGTGCAATGATCACGGGATTTACCTGATATGGCGTGATCTTCTCAGTGATTGGGGCGGTCCAAATAGATAAATTATCCGAGGTGGTGTCGCTGATCTGATGAAAATAGCCGCCAGCCTCTGGCGCTCCGATATAACCATCATTCATTTCAATATCAGCGATCTCGATCAATTCGGGTAAAGGATGCCCTTCGTGGTTGATGGTGTCAAAATAGATATAATACCTGTCAGCGTTTTCTGTGGTGTTCCAGCGGATCGATCCGTTATCCTGGTCAACTAGCCTGAAGTTATCCAGCCATAAGTCGACCTGGTCGCCAGGTTCATAGTATCCATGATTTTCTGAGCCTGTACCTTGATGATAGACATTCACAAAAAATCGGAGATAATCCAGGCTGGTCAGATCAGGTGAGGGGCAGTCCCCATAAGGCACAAGAGACAAGCTGACTGCGTTCCATTGCTTCATGATTAAGCCAGGACCACCAACTTCTGTATTTGAGCATGCAAATACGCCGCCTAATTCAAATTGGTAGAGATCCGGCGTCTGGTCCACAGCGCTGGCGTTAACCCGGGGAAACACATCGTAAATCATGGTTTCGTAACCCGTCCAGTTGTATCCTGTCTCGTGGTTAAATTCATACCTGGTCCCAATCTTGATACTGGAGGCTGCATCGATCTCTAAGGATGCATGCACAGTGGGTTGATCATCAAGTGGTGCAGGATCAAGCGAGAGGGTTGTATCTTCTTCGCCAAACCAGTAGGGGACTCCCGGGCTGGGATCCGTAATAAGCGTCTGGGTATCAATGAATTTTGAGCTGTAAGTTTCCTCATAAGAGAGGCTCTCGGTCGGCTTTCCGCCCTGGTAGGCGATGACACGTATGGAACGCACATCCAACAATGCCCCATTCAAACCTAATAGCTCAAATATTTGGCTGAAGTTGATGTCTGTTTCGACACTCTCACCTTCTGAAGCCTTTACAACGACGCGATAAGGCCAGTCAGGGTTCCACCATGCATCGGCATACTGCGATTGAATTGAGGATATGGGTTTGAATTGACAGAGGGAAAACAACAGGATCGAGATCATTAACAACTGCGGTGAACGCTTCATGTTTTTCTTCGATTCTCATAAAAAGTTATGTATAAAAATTTTATGAAGGTTTCTTTTTCTTGACAAGTTAAAATTTGTGGTTTTCGGAAATTTTAAGGTTAAAATGTTTTACTTGAGTTCTGAGTTTCAGATTTTGAAGTTAACCTGTGAGAGAGGGGAAAAAGCCTTTCTAATTCTGGATTGGGCGGCAAAGCCTGTTGACAACCTGCCAAGTCATAGATATGCTTAAGCGTGGGAATGGTTAGGTCCTGGTGGGCCTCCCGGTCTTCAACACCGGTGTCGGGTCGCGTTGCGAGCCGTGGTGGGTTCGACTCCCATCCATTCCCGCCTTTGTTTAAATTTTCTCCTCCCATCCTGATTTGAATGTCGCATTTTTTATAATTTCGTGATTTCTGCCTATTGGTATGGATCTTGCAAAAATGTGGATGAATATGGAGGTTGATATGACACGATTTAAATGGCTTTTGCTGACCATTCTTCTGGTGTTTTTTACCACAGGCTGCAACATCTTGCCCTTTCTGACCAGCATCCCCTTGCATTTCCCGGAAGCGCAGGAAACGCCTATCGCAGAGCCATCCCCGACAGCCTTTGTCCCTACAGCAACGCTTGTCTTAATCCCGACTTTGGCTGCAACTGAGGTGGCACCAGAATCCACGGTAGAAACCAGCACGACGCTATCCTTTCAACCGGAGTCATTCTCCTTGCAGGAAGGCAGTCCCTTCTACTTGCCGAATTTTGCACAACCCGAAGCCGGATACGGTTGGCTGGGCGTTGCAGGGCAGGTTTTTGATGGCGAGGGGAATGAGGTGTTGGATGTGATCGTTATGGTGGGGGATGAGCAGAACCCGGATGGAGAACCCATGATCGGGATCACCGGGACAGCCTTAGCTTATGGATTGGGTGGTTTTGAGGTCCAGCTTGCTGATGGGGCAATTGAGTCGCAGAATCGTTTTTGGATCCAGGTTTTAAGTTCAGAGGGTATACCCCTGACAATCCCGGTTTATTTTAATACTTTCGAGGATTGTGATCGCAATCTGGTTTTGATCAATTTTGTTGAAATTGGGGATAGATAATCTGCTAATTCAACGACGGATCCAACTCAGACGCAGGTTCCTTATCCCTGAGGTGGAATTCTCGCCTTGCAGCCATGCCTGCAGCGGAGATCAAGCCAGTCATCACCCATTGATAGGGCATGGCAAAAGAGTCCATACTCAGGCTTTCAAAGAGATAGGCAAGAATAAACAATTGACCAGCCAATCCGACTATTCGCAAGATGGGGGAACTGCTTTTTCGGGTGAACCCTGCACTGCGCCACAGCAGGTATAACCATACCAAGAAAACCGCCAGCCCAATAAACCCGGTTTCCGAAAGCAGACGGGTGTACATGTTCTTTGTGTTGCCCAGGTAACCCGCCCGGAAGATGAGGTTGCGAACCTCAAAGGATTCCAACCCGGCCCCAGGCATGCGCTCATTGAAATAAAAACCGGCGTTCCCCAAACCGACGCCAAACGGATAGTCATTGAAGATTTCCCATCCTGTAATCCAGAAAACCACACGTTCAAAAAAAGCGAGATCACGAGCAAGATAGAGAACCTTAATTTCTGTCAGGGGGAAAAGCTCAAGGTCATCAATGTTTGTCATGTCCCGGAACATTTGGAAGCGGTTATCCCAACTGCTTGCGGCACTGATATAAGCTGAGAGCGCACCAGCTGAGAGTCCAAACAGGATCACAAAGATCACCAAAACAAACAGCACATTTACCCAAAACAGGTGCTTTGGCGGATTCTTCCGCTTGCCCACAAGCCAGGATGTGAATTTGTGGTTGAGCTTCTTCAGCAGTAAAAAACCAAGCAAGGCTAAGGATGCCAGGAAGGCAACCAGCCCGATGCGGGGTGATGTAAATCCAAAAACGATTAGTCCCAGAACCATTAACAAGTCTTCGATTTGAAAAAGCCACAACCGAAACCGAAAGACGGATTTTCGTTGAAATATTGCTGATAGCCAGATTGGGAATAAGACGAGGTTAAAGATTCGAACAAACCAGGAGGGTTCATAGGCAAATCCGGTCACCCGGTTGGTGAACATGATATTTGGCGATTGGACGGAGAGAAAGGTCCTAATTTTGTTGACCCACACCGGAAAACCCTGTACAAGGGAGAATTTTCGAAGGAGCATGACCTCAAACAGGGTCCATGGTATCAGTACCGCACCCAAGATGGAAATAAAAACCAGGGTTTGCCGGAGCCTTTTCTCATTTTGGGGGAAGACCGAGAAAACCAGGTAAAAACTGAGGCCAATGATCACGGTGAAAAATGCACGCAGGCTTTGACCAAAAAAGTCGCGTCCACGGGAATAATGACCATCAAGAAAAAACGCAAGAGTAGCGATGATCAAAGCAATGATCACAAAATAGATATACGGCAGGACTTCAATCGGGAATTTGCCCCGCTCGATCAGGTAGGGGACGAGCCAGAGCAGCATCAGCAACGCCAGAGGAATCGCTGAAAGTGGTGCCACAATTGCCCCTGTCAGATTTGCCAGCAGTGGGAAACTGGTGACAGGAAGTCCGATGATCACCAGGAACCACAGGACCCCGGTTCCCATCCGGTAAATTGCGTTCTTTGAAAGGGAGGTCAGCAAAATTAGGCCTCCTTTTTTGTGGGTTTTCGATATCGCTGTGAAAAATCAACGCCCAGGATGCCAACCAGCAGCCCTGCCACCGTTCCCGCAAGGACAAGGATCCCGGTTTTGTAATAGGTGGGTTCTTGGGGCGTACTCGCTTCGGTCACCTGATCTACAATGACAAAGGATTCAAGCCGCCCCGCTTCCTGCGCAGCTAGAAGCGCCGTATAACCTTTTTCCGCCCAGAAACTGACAACATCCCGGGCAATTTCCGGGTCGGTATGCCGAAAACGAATGATCCATTGACCGAGATAACGTTCCAGCTGCCAGTCTTTTCTGAAAGTTTCATATTCCATGGCGGGGTCTAAGGTTTGTGAATAAAAGAAGGTCTCACCCAACTGATGTTTAAAGACGCGTTGAAAAACTTGTAAGGCAAGATCTTCCTCAAATTGAGACCAAACAACTGGTTCACCGTAGTGACCGACTAAATTTTCATAATTGATCTGGGTGAAATCAATACTGGTATGGAAGATAACTTCTGATTCATACAACGGAGGTTTTAACATTGAAAATGCAAAACCAAGCAAACCGCCAATCACAGCAACCAGAACGATTTTCCACCAGTTTTTGATTAGGTGCTCAAAGCTTGCAACAGGATCGAATTCGTCCCGCATTGGTCATTCCTTCCTTATTAAAGGCTAAAATCATCATTGTTAAGCTAAGATATTATATCGTAAGCCAAAAAAAAGGTCATCTTTCAAGCGAGTCTCATTTACGCTATCTATGATGTCAGTTTTCTATTCTGTCCGGTTTTGGAGTATAAATAAGAGACGTTTGACCGAACTCATGGGTCAAATGATTGTGCTATATTAGGAAGCTTTTAGGAATTGACAACATCTATGAATAAAAAAACATCCGTACCTGTGATTGTGACCGTGTTATTGATCATTGCCTTGTGCTGTTTGGGGATATGCTTGATAATGTTCGCCAGCGGTGCAGCCTTTATGATCATCCGGGGTGACCAGGAAAACTCACCCGCAGTAGTTGTGCCGCCTGACGGAACGATCATTGAAGAAACCACGCCTTTCGAAGAGGATAACCAACCGCAAGAACCAGTGGAGACGTTGGATCCACCTGAGCCGGCATCACAGGGTGCTTTGGAATCCTTGACGACACTGCAGGAGGAAATCGTTCCAATCAATGACCCGATTGACCTGGGAGAACGGCTTGGCGGTAAAAGTGATATTCCAGTGTCCCTGATTGACACAGATGCCCCTTATCGTGTTGGTGAAAGCAAAGATTTCTGGGTGACCAACGTGGATACCAATGAAAATTTCAAAATCTCAACAACATTGCGATACCTGGGTGACAATGTTTATATCTGGATCGAGAAAGGGGTTACTTATGATCAGGGTGATTTGAAAGCTCTCGGGGATGCCTTTGATGATGAAATTTATCCCACAAACCGCGAATTTTTCGGAAGCGAATGGTCTCCAGGGGTGGATGGTGATCCTCACATCTATATTGTCTATGCAGGTGGGTTAGGTCAATCCCTGGCGGGTTATTACTCATCAGCAGACGAGCTTCATCCGGATGCTCACGAATACTCCAATGCGCATGAGATGTTTCTGATCAACTCCGATAATGTTTACCTCTGGGAAGATTATATTTACGGCACGCTTGCGCATGAATTTCAGCATATGATCCACTGGTACACCGATATGAACGAGGAAACCTGGCTGAATGAGGGCTTTTCAATGCTGGCAGAATTGATTAACGACTTTGATCCGGGTGGGTTTGATTACGCCTATGTGATGAACCCGGACCTGCAATTGACGGATTGGGGGGATGATGTTGGGAATAACGGTCCGCATTATGGTGCTGCCTTACTTTTTACGACCTATTTCCTGGACCGGTTTGGTGAGGATGCCACCAAAGCCGTCGTTGCCCACGATAAGAATGGGATGGAAAGCATCGAGGTGGTGCTTTCAGAACTCGACTTGCGCGATCCACTGACCAATGAAGTGCCGGATGCTGAGGATGTCTTTGCGGATTGGGCGATAGCAAATTTACTTGGGGATCCTGCAGTTGCAGATGGGCGATATTATTACAATATTTACCCAACAGCGCCCCTTGCATCGGTGACGCGCAGTTTTTCATCCTGCCCAACGGGACCAATGGCATTTAATGTCGCGCAATTTGGCGTGGACTACATGGAATTTGCCTGTGAAGGAGATCATACGCTCTCCTTTAGAGGAAATACATCGGAAGCAATCCTGCCCACAGATCCCTATTCGGGAGAATTTTTCTTCTGGTCAAATATGGGTGATCACTCCAATATGTCCCTGGAAAGATTTTTTGATCTGACTGATGTGACCGGTTCGGTTGAGATGACTTATCAGACCTGGTATGACCTTGAAGAAGATTATGATTATGTCTTTGTCTCAGCCTCTTTGGATGGAGAAATATGGGAAATCATCAACACGACTTCCTGTACGACTGAAAATCCTTCAGGAAATAGTTATGGGTGCGGTCTGAACGGTCAGACGAAGGGGTGGCAGCAAGAGCGTGTTGATCTGAGTAAATTTGCGGGTGAAAACGTGACCGTTCGGTTTGATTATGTAACGGATGCGGCTGTAAATGGCGCTGGGATGGTAATTGATGATATTCGTGTGGATGCCATCAATTATTTTTCAGATCTTGAGGAAGATGACGGTGGCTGGCATTCAGAAGGGTTTGTCCGCATTCAGAATGCACTCCCTCAAACTTTCAGAGTATCTATGATCACCTTCGGCAATGAGACCGAAGTAACTTTCCTCGACCTTGACGAAAACAATGCTGTAAGTGTGGATATCAGTATCGGTGAAGATGTGGAGTCGGTTGTTCTTGTTATCAGCGGCACCACACCAGTAACCCGCCAAAAGGCAAATTACGAATTGGATATTCATTGAGTTCCTGTATGATCGGAACAGAAGACGCCAGACGGCGTCTTTTATTTATCACTTCACAGGCGGAACTGTGGAAGGTAAGATGAGTCAAGTTTTGGTCAGGCTTGCCATTCTATGGTTTAATTAAGAGCATTGTTTTTATCAAGCGTGTTGTTTTGATTTGATTGGAATCTAATGCGTAACGATCTTCAGGTAAATTTACAAATCGATGTAAACCAGATCACTGACATGGTCGGGGAAATTT
The DNA here is from genome assembly GCA_036733105.1 of Candidatus Brevefilum sp. Lineage (GTDB taxonomy): Bacteria > Chloroflexota > Anaerolineae > Anaerolineales > Anaerolineaceae > Brevifilum. The sequence goes on from DAINBD010000006.1 coordinate 19,837, forward strand.
TTGATATAGAAAGCATGACCCGGGGCGGGCATGAACAGGGTTATCGGTTAAGGTATGAGGGTAAATTAAAGTTATCGGATAGTGAAGCAGCCTATGACCAGTTGGTCACGTTGTTAACGCCCATGAACCTGATGCCGCTTTTCAGAGAAGGGGACACTTCCCAAATTATCATCATCATGGACAGGCTTCCGGAATCCATGCCTGGACCTGTGTGGGTCAATATTCTGTTGTTGGTATTGACCATCATCAGCGTTATGTTCACTGGTGCACAATTCTCAGCAGCAGATGTGACAAATCCCTTTATGTCATTAGGCGGATTTCTTCAATATCTAATGAAAGGCTGGCCTTTTGCAGTTAGTTTGCTCGGGATACTACTGGCACATGAAATGGGTCATTACCTGGTCGGGCGTTCTCGCGGTGAAAAAGTGACCCTGCCTTATTTTATTCCATTCCCAATCAGTGCTTTTGGTACCATGGGTGCGTTTATCAGTATGAAGTCAATCCCGAAAAATAAAAAACACCTGATGGATATCGGTATTGCTGGTCCTTTGATGGGTTTATTGGTTGCTATTCCCGTCCTGTTTATCGGGCTCAGTCTTTCCGAACTCGGTCCGATTGAGGCTGATCTTCCAGAAGGATTTGTTCATATCATCGAGGGAAATTCTCTTTTTTATCTATTTGCGAAATACCTGACCTTTGGAAAATTGCTTCCAATGCCAGCAAGTTACGGCGGTATGATGCCTTTGCTTTACTGGCTCCGCTATTTCTTTACAGGTTCACCGGTACCTCTGGGCGGTATCGATGTACAAATTCACTCTGTTGCCTGGGCAGGATGGGCGGGCTTATTCGTGACAGCTATCAACCTGATCCCTGCTGGCCAGCTTGATGGTGGGCACATTCTCTATGTCCTTTTTGGCAAAGAAAAAGCCAAACGTATCTTTCCTTTCATTTTAGGGGCGTTGTTGATATTAGGCTTTTTCTGGCGTATTTGGTGGATCTGGGCGGCATTGATTTTGTTCATGGGGCGGCGTTTTGCTGAACCGCTTGACATGATCACGCCCGTCGATCGGAAAAGAAAGCTGCTTGGCGGATTGGTGCTGGTCATTTTTATATTACTATTCACCCCGGTTCCCCTGATTATCATACAATGAGAAAACGTTACTTCAACATGATCCTAAGAAAGCAAAACAAGGTAGTCCCTATCATTTTGGTGATCGTCCTCTTTATTTCTGGCTGTACAGGCATTGTGGTTAGCCCGACAGTTCAGGTCAATGATTCGCCGGGGGTAACTCAGACAGAACGACCTGATCCCCCAGGAGAAGAGACGGAGCCGGTAGAAACATCAGAATCCTTAGAAACAACGCTAACCAGCACATCGATCAGTTCAAATTCGGTAAGCCCTGATGATTTGGATGGGATTGCTGTTCGGTTTGTGCACCCATGGGACGGGGCGGGTGGAGAGAAGATCAACGAAATTGCCACCCAATTTTCACTTAGCAATCCGTGGGGGATCTGGATTGATGTGGAGGGGATGGGTAGTGAGACGGTTTTATTGGACTCGCTGCAATCAGATCTTGAGACGGGTGATGTGCCGGATCTGATCGCTGTGCATCCCTATAAACTTTCGGACCTTGATGGCGCGATCACGCCTCACCCTTTAAATGATTATTTCAATCATCCTGATTTTGGCTTTTCGATAGAAGAAAAGGATGATATCCCTGAGGTCTTCCTTGAGCAGTTTATGGTAGACAATACCTTGACTGCCTTACCCATAGCCCCCCAGGCAATGGTCATGTTTTACAACCAGACCTGGGCGGAAGAATTGGGTTTTTCAGCCCCGCCAGAATACGTGGAAGATTTCCGGCAGCAGGTATGTGCCGCAACAACGGCTAATCTTGGTGATGAAATCGAGGACAACGATGGTACAGGGGGCTTCCCACGGAATTTCGATCCGAGAGTTTTAGCAAGCTGGTACCGAGCCTTTGATGGACAAATACCTGAGACGGGCACATTATCCTTCAATAATGACGCAGGGCGCCAGGCATTCGGATTCTTGAAATCCGTTGACACACAGGGTTGCATTTGGATTCACAGGCAGCCCGATCCCTTTTGGTATTTTGCAAACCGTTATGCTTTGATGTATGCCGGTACGTTGGATCAAATTGCCATTCAAAAGGGGTGGATGGAAGCATCACAAGGAGATGACACCTGGATGGTGACAGGTTTCCCCGGGCAAGACCAAAATTTCATTCTGGTTGATGGCCCCGGATTGATGATCACGGCAGAAAAACCCGATGAACAACTGGCGACCTGGTTGTTTGCAAAGCATTTGCTAAAACCTGAGATTCAGGAACAATTGGTGCGCAGTCTGATAACTTTGCCGGTCCGAAATTCAGCGCAGCCCCTGCTGGTTGATTTTTCTAAAACCTATCCCCAGTGGGCGCAAGCAATCTCCCTGATCGAAATAGCCGAACCCCTTCCCATTTCTGATGAATGGGGAATTTCCCAATTTGTTCTTCAGGATGCCATTATTCGTTTGATGCAGGTTGATGAAGACCAAACCAACCTGATCCTTGAAGAATTAGATATGATGATCAATGAACTCGAAGATGGGACTCCATAATGTCTGATAAGCCAGGAGTGACGATCTATACGGATGGCGCCTGCCAGGGGAATCCCGGTCCGGGCGGCTGGGGCGTGATCCTGCGGCATGGACGGCATGAGAAGGCGCTTTCAGGCGGGGAAAAGGATACCACCAATAACCGGATGGAATTGCGTGCAGCTTTAGAAGCGCTAAAGGCTTTGAAGGAACCGTGCCAGGTAACCCTGTTTACCGATTCCGAATACCTGAAGCGAGGAATCACAGAATGGATGCCCAACTGGAAGCGACGTAACTGGCGCAGGAAAGGCGGCGAGCTGGCAAACGTTGATCTGTGGATGAAACTGGATGAGGAAATTTCTCGCCATGAGATCAGCTGGCGGTGGGTAAAGGGGCATGCGGGAAATGTGATGAACGAACGAGTCGATAAATTATCGCGGAAGGCAATTCCCGAGGCTTGATTTAAATTTTCTAACAATCTAACAAATTTTCAACCAAATAATTCAGTTTATAGGGATTTGGTTTGGCAGTAATAAGAAAAGACCTTCTTCAATGGATGATGAAGGTCTTTTTTGTTTGTGATCTGGTTAATCCTCAGGGCTCTGTTGGGTAACCTGCTTCCAGCCACGCTTCAAACCCGCCAACAATAGGATTTGCACGCAGAATACCGTTTTGATGCATTATTAGCGCCGCACGGGCACTTGTGTTTTCGGTTGGTCAGGTGCAATATGTGATGTACCATGTATCTGGATCCAGTTCCCCAAGACGGGATTCTGTTTGATCAACGGGAATGTTGATCGCACCATCAGCGTGTTGTGTCTGGTATTCTGACTCGGTCCGGGTATCAATTAGGACTGCCTCGCCATTAGAAATTGCCTGGAAAGCTTCTTCAGCAGTCACCCTTGGAATCTCATCCTGGTTAGCATAGTCTCCCGGATTGGTGATTTGATTTCGGCGAATATTTTGTGCCAGGATCAATCCGACAATACTAACGACAAGGACACCGCCGAAAAGGAGGATGGGGAGTAAAACCTGGTTCTTTTTTCGTCTCATAGTGTCTGGTTTCCTTATGATTGCTATTATTCTTTCATAAATTATAGTTTATTTAAAACGACGCAACCTGAGGCTGTTTGTCACCACAAAGATGCTGCTGAAAGACATAGCACCTGCAGCCAACATCGGATTAAGAAGACCCAATGCAGCAGCAGGGATCAGGATGGTATTGTAGAAAAACGCCCAAAACAAGTTCTGTTTGATCGTCCGCAAGGTGCGCCGTGAAAGAGCAATGGCTTTTGGAACGCCCTGCAGATCACCGCTGATCAGGACGACTGGTGCGGAGGCCAAGGCAACATCAGTTCCTGTGCCAATGGCGATGCCGATATCCGCCTGGGCAAGTGCAGGGGCATCGTTGATGCCATCCCCCACCATCGCAACCACCAGGTTTTGTTCTTGCAGTTTCTTGATCTGATCCGCTTTGTCACCGGGAAGGACCTCAGCCAGGACACGGTCAACATCTACCTGCCTGGCAATGGACTGGGCAGTCCGCTGGTTATCGCCAGTCACCATGATCACTTCCAAATCCATTTTGTGCAGGGTTTCAATCGCTTTTTGGGAACCGTCCTTGATGGTATCTGCAATCCCAATTGCTGCTGTGATTTCATCATTGATCGCAACCAGGATTGTCGTATTTCCCTTTTCTTCCATTTGACCCAGGTCATTTTCAATGTTTTCCAGGTTGGTGACTTGCGTTTCGATTAAGCGTCGGTTGCCAATCAAAAGTTTTTGCTCGTCCACTTCAGCCCGGACGCCGTGTCCTGCAATGGCTGAAAATCCCATGGGTTCGCTCAGAATCAATCCTCTCGCATTTGCTTCGGCACTGATCGCTTCGCCGAGGGGATGTTCGCTGACTTTTTCAACCGATGCTGCCAGGCGAATGATTTCGTCCTCATCGAAACCTTGACTGAACACTTTTACTTCAGTGACCGCCGGCTGCCCACGAGTGATCGTGCCGGTTTTATCGAGAACCACGGTTGTGATATCGCCGGCACGTTCAAGGCTCTCACTTTTCTTGATTAAAATACCAAGTTCTGCACCTTTTCCAGTTCCGACCATCACGGCTGTTGGCGTTGCCAGACCCATCGCACATGGACAGGCGATGACAAGGACAGCAACTGTGTTGATCAACGCTCTGGTGAAGAGGGTGACAGAAGCATCAGGGCTTAGGGGAACAAAGAAATACCAGGCGATGAAGGTCAGGGCGGCGATTCCAATGACGATCGGGACAAATATTGCCGAAATCCTGTCGGCGAGGTTCTGAATGGGCGCCTTACTTGCCTGAGCCTCTTCAACCAGTTTGATGATTTGGGAAAGCGCTGTCTCCTTACCGATCTTTGTAGCTTCGAATTTCAGTAAACCTAATTTGTTGATCGTGCCACCGATAACCTCATCACCAGAAAATTTTTCCACAGGTAAAGACTCGCCGGTCAGCATGGATTCATCCACGCTGGACCGTCCATCGACGACCACGCCATCAACCGGTATTTTTTCTCCGGGATGCACCAAAACGAGATCGCCTACCAGTACTTCATCTACCCTCACTTCGATCTCAATGCCGTCGCGGGCAACAAAGGCTTTACGGGGCCGCAGGTCCATCAGCTTCCGGATGGCATCACTTGCACCGCCCTTGGCTTTTGCTTCGAAGTACTTGCCCAATTTGACCAGCGTGATGATCATTGCAGAGGTTTCAAAATAGACATGACCGGGGATCAGTCCCAATGTGATGGGTATGGAATAAAAATACGCTGCTGAAGAACCCAGCGCTACCAATACATCCATATTGGCAGATCCATTCCGAATGGACTTAAAACCGTTGACGTAATATTGCCAGCCAACATAGAATTGGACCGGTGTGGCTAATGCCCAAAAGAGATAGTCTATCCAATGTTGATGCGCAATGGTTTCAGGGAGAAAGCCCAAATCACGTCCCATTGAGAGGGTAAATAAGGGTACGGTGAAGATCAAACCAATGATCAACATGCGCCGTTGTTGGGCAATTTCCTGCTGGCGTGCCAGTGCTTCCGCGTCTTCCAGTTCAACGCCGCTGTCAAGTGTTTCAAAACCTGCCTCCCGCATACTCCGACGCAGGTCATTTTGGCTGATGATGGTTGGCACATAGCGCACATACGCCTTTTCAGCAGTAAGGTTCACATTGGCTTCGATCACGCCTTCGAGGCTGTTTAAAACTTTTTCAAGGCGATTTGCGTCTGCTGTATCAGAGAGATGTTTGATCGCAAAGGAAGCTTCACCCATGGCAATCTCATAACCCGCACGTTGAACGCGGGAAATGAAATCGTTCAGAGATGCTTTTTGGGGATCATAGCTGACAGCTGCCCGTTCAGAAGAAAGGTTGACATTGGCTGAGTCAACCCCATCCACTTTTTTCAGGTTTCTTTCAACAGTAGCAACACAATTCGCGCAGGTCATCCCCAAAATAGGGAGGGTGAGGTGCTTTCTTTCGCTCATAATCCTTTATTCTGCGACCGGGTAATTGATCTCGGCCAGTGTTTGTTTCAGAATTTCTTCCGTTGCTGGCAGATCGAATTCAATTGTCACCAACTGTGTTTGAACATCTGCATCAACTTTGGAAACGCCTTCAATATCAGAAAGCTCCATTCCAATGGTATGGGTGCAATGTCTGCAGGAGATGTTTGGGACTAAATAGGTCACTGTATTCATTAAATTCTCCTCGTAGTTATCCATTTATTTGTTGCTCAAACCGGTAAGACCGAGTCGTCGGTTTGTAATCATATAAATTTTACTAAAATTATCCAATTAAGTCAATTTCCGATGATAGGAAAATGACAATGATGGAGAGGACCATCATCATCTTTCCTGTCACCGTATAAATTAGTGATTTTTCGCCAATGTATTGCTCTCAACCAGGTGATTATTTCCGTGAAGTGGGGTTGATTTATCTTTTCTTCCAGTATAATTGGCGCTATTGAATTTATTGGAGATAGATAATTGAAACGACATTGGTTGGGAATAATTCTGATGGTGATTGCGGCTGTTACTCTGGCCGTGGCAAATATTTTGATGAAACTGATTCCCCAATTAACCAACCTAGAGCCAGGGCATGTTGGAGTCTGGAGGTTTACGATTGCTGCACCGGTCCTTTGGCTCCTTACCCGTTCTTCTCAAGCGAAAAAAGAAAAAATGCCTGTCCCTCATTATCAACTCTTGCTGCTGGGGGCAGTATTTGCATTAGGGAATTTCAGTGCGTTATTTTCACTTGAACGCCTGCCTTCTTCTTTGTATGTGATCATTGTTTATATCTATCCCTCTTTGGTGGTGCTGTTTTCGTTTATCACAGGTAAGCGAGTGCCAAAATCCTTTTGGATTGGTTTACCTCTTACGGTGATCGGGTTGTTCCTTGTTGCCTATGAATTTGGTGCCAAATTATCAATCGATCCTTTGGGCTTCTTTTTTACAATCATTAATGCGATTGGCGTGGCAGCCTACCTGCTTTTAAGCGAGAAACTGTTACGTGGCGTGCGCGATAAATTGTACGCGACCAATTTCGTGCTTACAGGTGCCATGCTTGCAGGATGGCTGATGATATCCTTTTTTGGCGTTCGCCTGCCGGATTCTGCCCAGGGTTGGATTTTATTAATCATTTTTGGCATTGTTGGATCATTGGCGCCTATTGTGGCAATGAACCTTGGTTTACAATTGATGGGAGCAGCACGCGGCTCAGTCATTATTACGCTGCAGCCTATCCTTACGGTTTTGATCTCGACCATTTTTCTTAATGAAGTCCTTTCAATTCAACAGTGGATTGGTGGGGCAATTGTGATTGCTGCCATTGTCCTGCTTCAGTTGAGCCCGGATACTGTTCGGAAAAAGGATACACAATCCAATCGTACTTGAGTGGAAAATTCAGGCGAAGTTCCCTCTTTAGCAACTAGAAAGTCCCTCTGAGGGGAAAAGTTGAGGAGAGATAAGACTGTCATTATTTGTGGAAAAAATCAAAATAAATCCGGTTCTTGATTCTTATATAAATCCAATACTATCAGGATAGAGTCTTAAAAGAAAGATGTGAGACAAAACTCATCTTCTTCTCCTTTTCTATTGAATAAGCTCTCCTCGACCTGTCGGGGAGAGCTTTTCAACTTATATTTGCAAGTTTTTTCTTGGGAATACGCTTATTATCCCCGGTAAGCAGGGACGGGAATGATGATCCATTTACAGATGCGCGCATCTTGCATCCGGCTGTATAGCCTGGGATCCAGATCCTCGGTCTTGCTTGATGTGGTGATCACCATTGGCAGTTCGGCATTGTAGCGATAATTAAAAAGCTGATAGAGTTTTTCCTTAGCCCATGGCGTGGCAGATTGCGTTCCCAGATCATCAAGGATCAATAGGCGGGAAGTCCTGACTTCTTCAAAGCGGCGATCCAACGAAACGGTGCTGTTTGGGCTAAATGTTGCCCTTAGGTGATCCAGAAGGTCAGGTACACTGACCATTAATGGGGGAAAGCCCATACTTGCCTGGTAATTGCCGATGGCAGCAGCCAGGTGTGTTTTGCCGCATCCATAGGGTCCAGTCAGGAGCAGCCAACCCCTCGGGTGTTCAGCAAATTCGCGTGCTGCTTCAAACGCATTCTTCAGATCACGTAAATCTTGTTTGGGTAATTTTTCATTTTGCCTCAGGCTGAAGTTCCCAAAGGTCTGTCGACTGTGAAGTTCGAGGTTTGAAAGTTCCGGGTGCCCCATATCATCGGTAGGATTTCGAAAATCAGGTGCTAAAATCTTGACGACTGTGACCAGGTTCGGGTCCTGAAGGCGGGAACGAATACGACCATCGAAATCACCCATCGACAGGTTGCTGGTGATCACCGTGGGAAGCTGGTTGATGTAGCGATGGTTCATGATCTGAAAGATCTTTTCCTGTGCCCAGGGCGTGGCATTTTGGGTACCAAAATCATCAAGAAGGAGCAATGGGATCTCCCGAATTTCCTCAAATCGCTCTTCAAAACTCATATCCACGCCAGAATAAGCATATCGCAGCCAGTCTAAAAGGTCCGGAACCGTCAGAAATAGTGTTGCGATTCCTTTTTCGATGGCGGCATTGGCAATAGCCGCGGCTAGATGGGTCTTGCCGCTGCCATAGCGACCGGTCAGCATCAACCATCCCTGGCAGTTTTCTGCAAAGTTCTTGGCCTGGTTATACGCATTCTCGAGCGACTCAGCCTGAAGTTTCCCCAATCCAATCCGACCCCGTTTGACAAAGTTGTCAAATTGCAGATCCTTGAGGGCATCAAGGCTGCTCATCTTAAATAAGCGTTCTCTCGCAGAGCGGGTGATTTCCTCCATTCGACAGGAGCAGGGGAAAATTTTCCCAAAATCAGGATGATCAATGGGGAGATCACGGCGGATGTAACCAATTCCGCCACAGATCGGGCAGTTGGGGTCGCCGGGCATTTTAACGGTGCGAATGGGTCCGTTATGGTCTTGATCAGCCATGCCTTCGCCAGCTTTTTCGATAGCTTTCCGGATCTTGTGAATCGTCTCGTCGATATTGCTCATTACCACGTCCTTCTTTTTGCCAGCGGCTTAAAATTGCCTGGACATACTTCCAGTTGCGAATGTTACGGGTCACAGCCATCTGGATCGCTTCTTTGACCCAGTCCGCTGGATAAATTTGTTCATCCTCTTTAAGGATTTCTGCCATCATCGGTGTGATCAAGCCGATATTTTCTTCGTATAGTTTAAATATATTGGGTTTTTCCTCACGTAGGTGAATAGCGATGCGATCGTGAGGTCTTTCTTGCCACTGATCTTCTTCAATCGCTTTGACCGCTGCTTGACCTTTGGGGCTGTTGATGAAGTAGTATGTATGATCTTTTGTGGCAGGCATTGCTTCGAGGATTGCACCCAGATTCACAAGGCTATTGATTGTATTTCGTAATTCTTCCTCTCCGCCGGTCATGGATATGAGTGCAGGATCAGATGCAAGTTCATCAAATACAAAATAGCGAAAATCGCCAGATTGCTTTTCAATATGCCAAAAGAGGTACAACATCAGGCGAAGCTGTGAAAATGTTTCGATTTTTGGAAGAAGATCTGTAAAAAATACTTCAGGGACGCGGATGAGCGTCATTGGCTCTTCATTGAACCCTGAAAAAGCTCTAGAACTCTCTGAGGTCATAGGATCCTTGTGCCTTATTACCCCGGGTATTCACCCCGGGCTGCATTTTCAAACTTTGCCAGTTGACTGATGAATACCAGACCAATACCGCTGTGGACGGGACCGTTACGGTGCTTTGCGATGATCATTTCAGCCTTATTCTGTTCTTCAGGATCATCGCTCATATTATCCCGATGAATGAACATCACGATATCAGCATCTTGTTCCAGCGAGCCCGACTCGCGCAGATCAGAAAGCTGAGGCTTTTTATCGGGGCGGTGTTCAACGGCACGTGAAAGTTGTGCGGCGGTGAGCACCGGGATGTCGAGTTCACGAGCAAGCACCTTCAGATTGCGAGAGATGTTTGAAACCTCCTGCACCCGGTTGTCGGTGCGGCTGTCTCCTGACATTAACTGTAAGTAATCAACAATAACCAGGTCGAGTCGGCGTTCCATGTGGAGACGCCTGCATTTAGTCCGTAAAGCGAGAGGGGTGATGGCAGGCGTATCATCCATAAAGATATTTGCCGCACTTAACACTTCAAGGGCATGTAGAAAGATGACCCACTCGTTGTCGTTTAACTTGCCTGTTCGCAATCGTTGGGTATCAATACCTGTTTCCATAGCGATCAACCGCTGTAGAAGTTGTTCATTGGACATTTCCATGGAGAACATCGCAACATGTTTTTTATGATTAACTGCTGCATTTCGCAGCGTTCCTAACAAAAAACCGGTTTTCCCCATACCTGGTCGTCCTGCGACAATAAGCAGATCGGATTTTTGCAAACCACCCAGGATTTGATCAATGTCTAACAATCCAGTCGGTACGCCGCCGATGTCATCTGCTCTTTTGGCGAGTGAGTCGATTCGGTCATAATACGAACGAACGACTTTGTCGATGGGGATAAGATCTCGTTTGATCCGGCGTTCACTAACGTTGAATATGGCTTTCTCAGCCTCATCAACAACGGTATCAATGGATTGATCCTGGTGATATGCGAGACGAGCAATTTCGTTGGCGGCTTCCAGCATTCGCCTGCGAATGGCATTTTGCTCGATAATTCGCCCATAGGATTCAGCATGGAAGGCATTTGGAGCCTGGTTGATCAGAGAAAGCAAATAGGTTTGACCACCTACTTCGTTAAGCTGACCCCGGTTTGAAAGTATCTCAGTTAATGTGATCAGGTCTATGGGTTGTCGCGTTTCATTGATATGGTGAAATGCATCCCATATCCATTGATTGCGGACAATGAAGAAATCCTCGGTATTAAGGAACTGGGAAACTTCCAAAAAGACTTCTTGATCAATCAATACCGCGCCAATCAGCGCTTCTTCTGCGTCCCGATTGCTGGGAAGGGTGAGCGCTTCTGTGAGTGTATCGTCCTTGAAATTGAAATCATCCATCATGGGTTCCATAAGTTAATGTCTGGTTTTAAGATGTCTTTATAATACCATTGTACAAAAACCGGGATCCCGTACAAATGGATCTCCCGGCCAGGCTTATTAAAATTTTACAGGTTAGGATCAGTCCTCGTCTTCGGGTTGATCTTCATCAGATGGCAGATCATCTAAATCGATGTTTTTCAGGAAGTCTTCAAATACTTCAAGGTTGGGTTCCTGGGTGTCATCAAAAACATCCCTTTTTCGTTCCCCGGAATCCTTTTCTGTCATATCCTCTTCCGGCGTTATTCCTGCCTGTTCCATCACTTCTTCTGCGACAAAAATTGGCACATCCATCCGGGCAGCCAGCGCAAGCGCATCAGAAGGGCGACAGTCAACCTGGCGTGTGGCACCTTCAACATCAAGGATCAGATTGCCATAAAAAACATCATCAGAAAGTGAAACGATCTCAACCCGTAAAAGCCTGGCATTCAGGGTCTGGATGACGGTTCTTAAGAGGTCGTGGGTTTGCGGTCTGGCGATTTGAATCTCCTGTAAGGCGATCGTGATCGCTTCTGCTTCATAGAGTCCGATCCAAATGGGCAGGTAACGTTCCTCTCCAAGTATCTTTAATATCACAATTCGTTGCTGGTTGGTCAGGCTTACTCGAACGCTGTCGATTTCGACCTCAATCATTTTAGACATGGACTCTCCTAATCAAATGAACTGGTTTGATTCTAACACGATGACTATCATCACGCAATAAAAGAAAAATTCTAACAAAGAT
>DAINBD010000007.1:0-28469 GCA_036733105.1 Candidatus Brevefilum sp.
CAGTGGCGCTTGAGAATGGTTCGCAGTTCGCGATTCGCGAAGGCGGCCTGACAGTCGGCGCTGGTGTGATCTCAAAGATTATAGCGTAAGACTTAGGAAAAATTATGGCAAAACAAAAAATTCGTATCCGTCTGAAGGCATATGACCATCGTGTCATCGATCAATCTGCCAAGCGCATTGTGGAAACAGCCGAACGAAGTGGTGCACAGGTTGCCGGACCGGTACCTTTGCCCACCAAGATCGAACGATTCACAGTGCGACGCTCTCCTTTCATTGATAAGGATTCACAGGAGCATTTCGAAGTCCGCACACATAATCGCTTGATTGATGTGATGGACCCAGATTCGAAGACAATTGATATGCTGATGCGGCTGAACCTGCCTGCAGGCGTTGATATTGAAATAAAAATTTAGTAAGTCATAAGGTTGCCTGCCATAAGGCAAAGTACTACTTTGTTCGTGGTTTATTCTATCGAACTTAAGATGCCTAAAGCAGGGAATCAATAAAAATTGATACTTGGCAATATTGTCGCAGAGTGGTAAAATGGATAAGTTCGGCTTAAAAACCGAGCTTTGAAGGCAGCACAAGAACATTTTTATTCGTAGTCCCGAAAAATGAGAGGGTCGCGGAAGAAAGGTTGACTATGCTGCGTTCGGAGATGATGCAGCCTTGCCCAGGCTGACAGTCTCGCCAAATAACTTCAACAGGAGAATATGGATTATGTTTAAAGGGCTAATTGGACGAAAAGTTGGTATGACCCAGGTTTTCGATGACGATGGGATCGCGATCCCTGTAACAGTCATTGAGGCTGGGCCTTGTTATGTAACCCAAGTGAAGACGGTCGAGAATGACGGTTATGATTCTGTCCAAATTGGGTATGACGAGGTGAACCCTAAACGTTTGACGAAGGGGCAGCTTGGGCACCTCAAGCGCAATAATTTGCCACCATTGAAAGTTACTCGAGAATTTAATATTAAAAAGAACGATACTGTCTCAGAGGGTGATCTTCTACAAGTGGATATCTTCGAGAAGGGTGAACGGGTCGACGTTGTTGGAAACAGCAAAGGACGTGGTTTTGCTGGTGTGATGAAGCGCCACGGCTTTGGCGGCGGACCGATCACACACGGTCAATCAGATCGACAGCGGTCACCAGGTTCTTTAGGATCAGGCACCACTCCGGGTCGTGTATTTAAAGGTAAGCGCGGTCCTGGTCGAATGGGCAACCAGAGTGTGACCTCATCCAATATTTCTGTGGTTCTAGTGGATCCGGAACGCAATTTGATTGCCGTTGATGGTTCCGTACCTGGGCCAAAAGGTGGCCTGGTTGTGATCAAACCAGCCAGGAAACAATAGTTTGCCCGGTAGGGCATGAGCATTTATGGGAGTTGAGTAATCATGGAAGTTGATGTCTTCAACATGAAGGGTAAAAAAGTCAGGACGGTAGAACTGCCGGCCAAGATTTTTGAGGCCCCTGTTAAAGTTGATTTGATGCATCAGGCATTTGTCAGGCAAATGGCCAACAGCCGTTTGGGAACGCATTCGACAAAAGGTCGAAGTGACGTTTCCGGTGGCGGTCGTAAACCATGGCGCCAAAAGGGAACCGGTCGGGCACGTCAGGGTTCTATCCGAGCTGCCCAATGGGTTGGTGGTGGAAAAATCTTCACACCCAAACCCCGTTCCTATGACAAATCAATGCCTAAGAAGATGCGCAGAGCGGCATTACGTTCCGCACTGACGGTGAAGGCTTCGGAAGGTGAGATCGTCCTGGTGGATGAGCTCAAGGTAGATGAAGCAAAAACACGGGTAATGGCAGACGCCTTAAAGGCAGTTGTTGGTGATGTGAGTGTTTTGCTCTTGATCCCCGATAACAGCGCTGAGTTTTCAGATGTAAAACAGGCATGCGATAACCTGACCAACGTCAAGACCTTGTTGGCAAGTTATCTTAATATCCGAGATTTGCTGAATTTTGAGAAAATCATCCTTCCCGTTGCAGCATTAGATAAGATTGAAAGTTATCTCGGCTAGGAAGGAATGAAATCATGAAAAAATCAGTATATGACATCATCCGCCGACCGATCATTACCGAAAAAACGAATTATCTGTCTTCAGCGCTAAACCAGTACGTCTTTGAGGTGGATTATTCCGCCACAAGGACCACGATAAAAGATGCGATTGAGAAGATCTTCGATGTAAAAGTAGACCGTGTTAATGTTATGATCGTGCCCGCCAAGCAATCACGTAATTTGCGTAATCGCCGGATGCGAACCCGCACCAGCGCTTATAAGAAAGCAATTGTGACGCTTGCTGAAGGCGAGCGCATCCCGATTTTTGAAGGGGTGGAGTAATGGCAGTAAAAGTATACAAACCAAAAACGCCTGGTACTCGGCATAAGACCAGCTACACATTTGAAGAGATTACCAAGGCAAAACCTGAACGAGCGTTAACGGTACCCAAGAAAAAACGAGCTGGTCGAAACGCCTACGGTCGTGTCACTGTACGTCATCGTGGCGGCGGGCACAAACGCCAGATCCGTCTGGTGGATTACAAGCGCGATAAGCTTGAAATCCCAGCCACCGTTGCAGCGATTGAGTACGATCCAAATCGGACTGCTCGGTTAGCTCTTTTGACCTATGCCGATGGTGAGAAACGTTACATCGTAGCGCCTGTTGGATTGATGGTTGGTGATCAGGTTGTTTCTGGTCGTGAAATTGATATCCGCGTAGGCAACAGTATGCCGCTTTCAAACATTCCGGTCGGAACAACGATTCACAATGTTGAGCTGCAGCCAGGCAAAGGCGGCCAGATGGTGCGTTCTGCAGGTACATCTGCACAGCTGCTCGCCAAAGAAGGCAAATATGCTCACGTGCGTCTGCCTTCGGGTGAGGTACGACTTGTGCTGCAGACCTGCCGGGCATCAATTGGCCAGGTTGGTAATGTTGAGCACGCCAATATTAAATTGGGTAAAGCTGGACGCAAACGCCATATGGGATGGCGGCCTTCGGTTCGTGGTGTTGCAATGAACCCGAATGATCACCCCCATGGTGGTGGTGAAGGTCGTTCACCGATTGGTATGCCCGGTCCAAAAAGTCCTTGGGGTCAACCCACATTGGGCAAGAAGACACGGCATAACAAACGCACTGATAAATATATCTTACGCCATCGCAGTAAAGCGAAACGGCGTCGTAAGTAATCGATTATTTTAGCGAGAAAGAGGACGCAATCATGTCGCGATCGCTCAAAAAAGGGCCGTTCATCGACCCGAAATTATTGAAAAAAATTGAAGAAATGAATGCTAAAGGCGAAAAGAAAGTACTTCGGACCTGGAGTAGGGCGAGTACGATCTTTCCACAGATGGTAGGTCATACCATTGCAGTGCATGATGGTCGCCGCCATGTGCCGATTTATATTACTGAGAATATGGTTGGCCATCGCCTGGGTGAATTTGCACCCACACGGTTCTTCCGTGGTCATGTGGCCTCTGCTAAAAGCGACAAGCGCTAACGCTAAGAAAGTGAAAAGGCAGGTTATCAATGGCAACTGATATTCAAGCGAAATTAAGCAATCTTAACACCTCGGCACAAAAAGCACGGCTTGTTGTGGATCTGGTTCGTGGTAAACCGGTTTTAGAGGCGCTGAACATTTTAAAGTTCACACCGAATAAAGCGGCAGAACCTGTTCGTAAACTTGTTGCGTCAGCGATGGCGAATGGTGAAGAGAACTATGGTATTTCTCGTGAGGATCTTTATGTTCACCAGATCTTTGCAGATGAAGCCCCAACCCGTAAATGGCGGCGATTTGGTGCCCGCGGTCGGTTCAAGCCGATATTACGCAGGCGGTCACATATTACAGTGATCTTAAGAGAGGTCGAGTGATAGGATGTTAGAAATCGGAAACAATGATAGGAACCAGGAGTAATTATGGGTCGTAAAGTACATCCAATAGGATTTCGGCTAAAAATCAACAAACCTTGGTTAGCACGTTGGTACGCAGAAGGCCAGGATTATCAAGATCAATTGCATCAAGATCTCGCCATTCGCGAGAAAATCCGCAAAGATAATGATCGCGCTGGTGTTTCCAATGTTGAAATTGAGCGTTTCCCTGGCAAGATCAAGATATATGTTCACACTGCGAAGCCCGGGATCCTGATCGGTCGCGGCGGAGAAAATGTGAAAATCATCCGCACCAATTTAGAAGAGATGACAGGTGAGAAAATTGATCTTGAAGTAAAAGAGATCAAATCGCCTGATATTGATGCTCAACTGGTTGCAGAAAATATTGCCAGCCAGCTGGAACGTCGGATCAGTTATCGACGCGCCATGCAGCGTGCCATTCAGCAAGGAATGCGGCAGGGTGCAGAAGGTGTGAAGGTCATGGTATCTGGACGTCTCGGCGGCGCTGAAATGTCACGCAGTGTTTGGTTACGTGAAGGCCGTGTTCCACTGCAAACTTTGCGAGCGGATATTGATTATGCCAAAACACAAGCCCTGACGACATACGGTCTGATCGGTATTAAAGTTTGGATTTATAAAGGTGAAGTTTTACCTGAGGTGGAAGAAGAAACTGCTGGAACCACCGAAGGTGTTTATGTCAGTGAGTGAGAACTTAGCCGGCATGTTTTCCGGTGGTAAGTGAGGTAGTCATTATGTTAATGCCAAAACGAGTTAAGTATCGCAAGCAAATGCGCGGACGGATGAGAGGTAAGGCTTATCGCGGGTCTGATGTCTCCTTCGGTGAATTTGGATTGCAAGCTTTAGAACCTGGCTGGGTAAGTGCTCGGCAGATTGAAGCAGCCCGCCGTGCAATCGTGCACGAAATGAAGCGCCGTGGCAAAGTCTGGATTCGTATATTTCCGGACAAGCCCTACACAAAGCGCGCTGCGGAAACCCGCATGGGCAAAGGCAAGGGACCCGTTGAGTATTGGGTTTCTGTTGTCAAGCCTGGCAGGATCATGTTTGAAGTAGGTGGCACGGATGAGGAAACCGCCAAGCAGGCACTTCTTCGTGCAAAGTTTAAATTATCAGTGAAGTCAAAGATCGTCTCACGTGATGTGGCAGGAGAAGCGTAATCATGAAAGCAGCAGAAATTAGAAAATTAAGCGTTGCTGAAATTGGAAAAGAGCTTGATGAAGCCCGCCACGAATTGATGAACCTCAGATTTCAATCGATTACGGGTCAGTTAACGGATACCAGTCGTGTGCGTCTCATTCGCCGGGATATTTCCCGGATGGAGACCATCCTGAGAGAGCGACAATTGCAAGAGGCGGCTGAGGAGAGTGAAGCATGAACAAACGAAGACGTTTGGTTGGGACGGTTGTCAGCAATCTTATGCAGAAAACAGCGGTTGTTGAAGTCGAACGTGTTTACCGGCACCCTCTTTATCACAAGGTCGTGCGCTCGGTTAAGTCATATAAGGCACATGATGAACTGGGAACCAGCCCGGGTGATAAGGTGCGGATCGTTGAAAGCAAGCCGATTTCAAAAACAAAACAATGGGTCGTAGAAGAGATCATTAAAATTGAAGAGCGATCTCAGGACGATGCAGTTGAAGAATTGGGAGTTTAGGCCATGATTCAACAAGAAACCCGAATGAAAGTCGCCGATAACACCGGCGCAAAAGAATTTTTGGTGATACATGTCATCGGTGGATCGCGGCAGCGATATGGTTTTGTGGGAGATATTGTGATTGGTACAATAAAAACCGCAACCCCGCAGGCGACCATTAAAAAGAGTGAGATTGTTAAAGCCGTTATAGTCCGGGCAGCCAAAGAATGGCGACGGACGGATGGTTCGAGCATCCGCTTTGATGATAATGCTGTTGTTATTCTTGATAATGATGGTGTCAATCCCCGTGGTTCCCGCATCTTCGGCCCTGTTGCACGTGAGCTTCGCGATAAAGGCTTCACAAAGATCGTTTCACTGGCTCCGGAAGTTCTGTAGCCAGGTTAATAGGAGTTGAGTGATGAATAGTAAGATACGAAAAGGCGACCGTGTGATGGTGATCAGCGGAAATGATAAAGGTAAAGTCGGTGAGGTGATCCGAGTATTGCCTAAGGAAAACCGTCTTGTTGTGCAAGGGGTCAACCTTCGCATTAAGCATCAGGCGCAAACCCAGTCAAGAGGTAAAACCATTCCAGCTGGCAAGATTGAATTTGAGGGACCCATTGATATTTCAAATGTGATGTTGGTGGATCCGAAGGATAGCAAGCCGACTCGCGTTCGCATGGAAAGAAAAGATGGCAAGGCTATTCGGGTATCCAAACGAACTGGAACGCGGATCGATAAATAGGCAGCCAGTGGAGCAAGATTATGAATAGATTGAAAGAACAGTATAAAGAAGAGATCGCCCCAGCCTTATTCAAGGAATTGTCTTACGACAATGTGATGCAGATTCCAAAAATTGTAAAGGTTGTGGTCAACATTGGTGTTGGCGATGCTTTGGACAATCCAAAAGCTCTTGATGCGGCAGTTCGTGACCTTACCAAGATTACGGGTCAACGTCCCGTTGTGACCAAAGCCAAAAAGTCGATCGCAAATTTTAAATTGCGCGAAGGTCGCACAATTGGCACCAAAGTAACCCTGCGCGGTGATCGGATGTGGGCTTTCCTTGATCGTTTGATCAATGTTGCCCTGCCACGTGTGCGAGACTTCCGTGGTATTTCCGCTGACGCATTTGACGGGCGTGGAAACTACACATTAGGTTTAAGTGAGCAATTGATCTTTCCAGAGATCAACTATGATGAAGTGGAAACCGTTCGAGGTATGGAGATCACGATTGTGACCACTGCTGAGAATGATGATCAGGCTCGAGCATTACTGAGTAAAGTCGGAATGCCGTTCAGGAAAGGATAGTATGGCTAAAAAGTGTATGATATATCGCGAGAAGCGGCGAAAATATCCAAACCAGGTCGTTAACCGCTGTCGACGCTGTGGGCGTCCGAGAGGTTATATCCGAAAGTTCGGATTATGCCGTATTTGTTTCCGGGAATTAGCCTTGGAAGGCAAGATTCCTGGTGTAACCAAATCTTCGTGGTAGATCGGCGGAGGAATTATATATGAGTGTAACAGATCCTATTGCTGATATGCTGACTCGAATCCGTAACGTTGCGATTAGTAACGGTACATTGGTGAGCATGCCCAGCTCGAAGATAAAAGCTGAAATAGCTCGCATTCTGACCGAAGAGGGCTATGCTGAGAGTTATGATATTGTTGAGGGAGAGCAGCCCCAACGAAAAGTCTTGAGAATCCGTTTGAAATACATTGGCGAAAGACGGCAACGTCGGCCTCTGATCACTGGGCTCGAACGTGTCAGCCGGCCTGGACGCCGGGTGTATTCAAAGACCACGGATATCCCATGGGTGCTTTCGGGGATTGGGGTTGCGATCTTGTCCACACCTAAAGGTGTGATGACCGACCAGCGCGCTCGCAAAATGGGCGTTGGTGGCGAGATTTTGTGTAAAATTTGGTAGCGCCAGGCGCTAAAGGAGGTACGAGAGGTGTCTCGAGTTGGAAGATTACCGATAGAAGTGCCAGCGGGCGTTGACGTTAAGATAGATGGTTCTTATGTGAAGGTCAAAGGTCCGAAGGGTGAATTGGACTTTACATTCACACCTGACATGATCATCAAAAAAGAAGACGGAACCATTGTTGTTGAACGACCTACTGATCAACCGCAGCATCGTTCCTTGCATGGAACGACCCGAGCGGTCTTGAATAATATGATTGTGGGTGTCAGCAAGGGCTTTGAACGTGTGCTGGAAATTGAAGGTGTGGGTTACCGCGCTGAAATGGATGGTAAAAACCTTATTATCAATGTAGGTTTTTCTCACCCAGTTGTGGTTGAACCCCTCGAGGGGATTAGTTTTGAAGTTGATATGAAAGCCCGCCAGATCAAGGTGCTTGGTTACAGCAAAGAGGTTGTTGGCCAAGTAGCAGCGGACATTCGTAAACTGCGTCCACCAGAACCCTACCATGGCAAAGGTATCCGCTATCAGGGTGAATATGTTCGCAGAAAGCCTGGTAAGGCTGGTAAGACAGTATAGTAAAAATTGAAGGTGTAATCATATGGCAGATAAATCACGGAATGAGGCTCGTTTACGTCGGCATCTTCGAGTGCGAAAAAAGATTTTTGGTACACCCGAACGACCGCGTATGAATGTGTTTCGAAGTTCGACCCAAATCTACGTTCAGATCATCGATGATTTCCAGGGTAATACATTGGCTTCGGCTTCTAGTATCGACTCGGAATTGCGATCTGGATTGGACGGCTTGTCGAATATTGAAAAAGCGCAAAAAGTTGGTCAGGCGATCGCTGAACGCGCCAAGAAAGTTGGAATCAGCCAGGTAGTATTTGACCGTGGCGGATATAAGTATATTGGCCGTGTTAAAGCCATGGCTGACGCTGCCCGTGAAGGCGGCTTGGAATTCTAGGAAAGAGGCGTTTATGACGGACTACAGAACCGAAAGTCAATTTGATGAACGAGTGATTGATATTGCACGCGTTGCCAAAGTTGTGAAGGGCGGCCGCAGGTTTTCTTTCCGTGCAGTTATGGTGATAGGTGATAATGCCGGAAAGGTTGGTCTGGGTATTGGTAAGGCAAATGCAGTTCCAGATGCAATCCGAAAAGCCAGTGAACGGGCTCGAAAAGATATGCGACCAGTCAACTTGAGCGGCACATCCATTGCTCATAAAGTTATTGGAAAACAAAGCGGCGCGATTGTTCTGTTGCGTCCTGCAGGCCCCGGCACTGGTGTTATTGCTGGTGGCGGCGTGCGTGCTGTGTTGGAAGCTGCTGGCGTGCGTGATATTTTGACTAAATCTTTGGGCAGCAACAACATTCTAAATGTTGTTCGCGCAACCTTCAAAGCACTTGATCAGCTGAAATCACCTAAGGATCAGGCTGCATATCGAGGGAAACCCCTAGATCAGGTTAAACCTTATTGGGAGCGCGAGACGAATGGCTAAGAAAAAACAACCAAAATTGCAAATTACTTTAGTTAGAAGCCCCATTGGTTATACGAAGCGCCAAAAAGCGACCTTGAAGGCAATGGGTCTCCGAAAGATGAACCAGGTTGTGATACAGGATGATACTGAAGTCATGCGCGGCATGATTGATAAGGTCTCCCACCTGGTCACCGTGGATGAAGCGTAGGTAAATGATGGAATTACATGATTTAAAACCAAACAAAGGTGCAAATAGAGACCGCAATCGTGTTGGACGTGGTACTGCTGCCGGTCAGGGAAAAACCGCTGGTCGTGGAACAAAAGGACAAAATTCGCGAGCAGGCGGCGGCGTTGCCCTGTATCACCAAGGCGGAAACCTTCCAATGTTCAGGAAGCTTCCGTTTAAACGTGGTGAGGGATTTAGCGTCCTCAATCGTGTACGTTATTCAGAGGTAAATCTGGAAAAATTGAGTGAATTGAAAGCAGGTACGGAAATCACACCTGAGTTTTTGATGGAATCCGAGATTATCAAAGGTCTGGAAAAGCCTGTAAAAATCCTGGGTCGAGGTGATGTATCCGTTGCGCTGAAAGTTAAAGTCCATAAAGTTACCAAAGGCGCACGTGAAAAGATTGAAAATGCTGGCGGTAATGTGGAATTGATTGAGGCATAAAAATAGAGCTCGTATTGGAATAAAAGGAGACGACAAATGAAGCGGTCCTCTTGGCGCTACCTTTGGAAATCTAAAGACATTCGAAAAAAGCTGCTGATCTCACTGGCATTACTTGCCGTTTATCGGCTGGCATCCAATATTCCTGTTCCAGGAATTGATCGGGAGCTGGTCGCCCAATTAACCCAGACATCAGGCGCTGCAGGTGGTTTGATCAACATGCTTGACATGCTCTCGGGTGGTGCGGTATCGAATTTCTCAGTGCTGGCAATGGGTGTTTATCCCTATATCACCGCTCAAATCATCCTCCAGCTTCTCATTCCGATCATACCAGCTCTTGAACGTAAGATGCAGGAAAATCCTAGTGAAGGCCGTACATGGATGGAGAAGTGGACCATTATCCTGACAGTTCCAATGGCGGCATTGTCAGCGATCGGGCAGATCAACATCTTTAATGCGATTTTAGGTCAGTCTGTGGCTGCACAATTTGGCTTTGCAGGTGAAGTATTGATCCCAACCCTGGCAACCATTATCTCGATGATCGCCGGGACCATGTTTGGCGTCTGGCTGGGTGAATTGATCTCGGAATTCGGCATTCGTGGACAGGGTCTATCCCTGATCATCTTTGCCGGTATCGTCTCAAATATCCCACAAAACCTGTATCAGCTGTTAACAGATGAAAAATACTGGTGGCTGATATTTATCATGGTCGCACTGTTGATTGTGACGATTTTTGCTGTGGTGTATGTGCAGCAGGGTCGCCGGCATGTGCCGGTGATGTTCCCCGGACGTCGGGTGGGCAGCCGAATGTCAATGCCGGTTAAGAGCTCCGTGCCATTGATGGTGAATATGGCTGGTATGATCCCGATCATCTTTGCGCAATCGATTATGACTTTCCCAACAATTCTGGCGAGCTTTTTCAACAATGCAAAGGCAGAATGGTTGCGAAATTTTGCTGCATGGATCCAGAATACACTTTCGGGAGAAGGTGCGATCTACCCGATCCTATTCTTTGTGATGGTTGTCCTGTTTACCTTTTTCTATACAGACATCCTTTTCACACAGCAGAATTATGGCGATAACCTGAAGAAACAGGGTGCGCAGATCCCGGGCGTCACTCGCGGTGCCCCCACGCAGCGTTACCTGACAAAGGTTCAGCGGCGGATCACTCTCCCTGGTGCTTTGTTCCTTGGCGTTGTAGCAGCGCTTCCGTATTTATTAGGTTTGTTCCTGCCAGAAGGGCTATCACAGACGAGTATCTTCCTTGTCTCTTCGACAGGTTTGTTGATCGTGGTTGGCGTTGTCCGTGATACATTCCAGATCATCGAAACGGATCTGAAACTTCACGGTTACGATGATCGTCTGATCAGCTGATTTAGGAGCACTGAATGGCACCGATGTATATTGTCTTGCTAGGACCCCCGGGCGCTGGAAAAGGTACCCAGGCGAAGCGAATTGCCCAGGCGTTTGATCTCATTCATGTTTCAACTGGAGATTTATTCCGGGAGAATCTTAAAAATGAGACTGAACTGGGAATATTGGCGCAGACATATATGAACAAGGGTGAACTGGTGCCGGATGATGTGACTGTTCGGATGGTGGAAGAAAGGCTATCCCGACCTGACAGCACCAAGGGTGCAGTACTGGATGGTTTTCCGCGTACGGCAATGCAAGCCAGGGCATTTGATGAAATTTTGGAAAAACATGGGCAAGAAGTTAAAGTTGTTCCATACATCAAAGTTCCTGATGACGTACTGGTGGAAAGATTGAGTGGTCGTTGGATGAGTTCCTCAGGCCGTGTGTACCATGAAAAATTCAATCCGCCGGTTGTAAAGTGGATTGATGATATTGATGGGTCGCAGCTTTATCAACGAGAAGATGATAAACCAGAGACTGTGCGGCATCGGATTGATGTTTATAACGAACAAACTGCACCGTTGATCGCCTATTATCAAGATAAAGGCATCCTGGTTGAGATTGACGGCACACTTGCAATCGAGGATGTTTTCGATGCAATCAAGCAAGCTGTTATGGAGACATCGAATTGATTTCTTTGGAAAGATCTGTCAATATTAAGTCTCCGATGGAGCTTCAGATCATGCGTGAAGCCGGGCGGATCAATGCAGAAGCCCTGGCGGCTGCTGTAGCCTTGATTGAGCCGGGTGTGACAACCGCCGCTTTGAATGAAGCTTTTGAAGCAGTTCATAAGAAGTATGATGTTTATTCGCCCTTTAAAAATTATCCGGGACCCTATCCCTACCCCGCCAGCATTTGTACCAGTATCAATGATGAACTCGTGCATGGCATTCCCGGAAAACGCAAGCTGACGGATGGTGACATCATCAGCATCGATTGCGGGACGGTTTACCAGGGGTTTGTGGGAGATATGGCTGTAACGGTAGCTGTGGGTGAGGTATCTGATCAGGTCAAGCGTTTGATCCAGGTGACTAAACAGGCGCTGGACATTGCCATCTCAAAGATGGTTCCGGGCAATACCATTGGTGATATTGGTTATGCTGTTCAGACGTATGTGGAAGAGCAGGATTTCTTTATCACCCGCACCTACACCGGGCATGGCGTCGGTCGGAAGATGCATGAAGCCCCCCAGGTTCCTAATTATGGAAAACCGGGACGTGGTTTGCGGCTTCGTGAGGGTATGACCATTGCGCTTGAACCGATGGTTCTGGCAGGTACGCCCAGCACGATCGTAAAGGACGATGAATGGACCGTGACTTCTGCGGATGGCTCCTATACGGCGCATTTTGAACATACCGTGGCTATCACTGCTGATGGGCCACAAATATTAACGGTATTATAAAAGTAATTAACTAGACGAAGGACTTGAGTGCAGGTATAATCATTGCTTTGCATCAGGACAATGCAGGATAAAGGAGTTTGATTGTGAAAGTTACAGCATCGATTAAAAAACGCTGTGCAAAATGCAAAATTGTAAAACGCAATGGTCGTTTGTATGTGATTTGTGAAAACCCTAAACATAAACAGCGACAAGGATAAGGAATAATACTTATGGCACGTATTGAAGGTATTGACCTCCCACGCGATAAGCGCGTTGAGATTGGTCTGAGATATATTTATGGTATTGGTCCCACCCGGGCGAATGAAATTCTTGCAGCGACGGGTGTCGATCCTGATACACGCGTCAAGGATTTATCGGATAACGATGTTTCCAAATTGCGTGATTATATCGGTGAAAAATTGACGGTTGAAGGTGACTTGCGACGTCAGGTACAGATGAATATCAAACGCCTGATTGAAATTGGCACCTATCGTGGTTTACGCCACCGGCGTGGGTTACCCGTTCGCGGGCAGCGCACCAAGACAAATGCTCGCACCCGCAAAGGTCCGAAGAGGACGGTTGCAGGACGCGGACGCCGCCGGGGTGTTGGTAAGAAATAATTTATTGAGTTATTTGCCAAACTGGGTATCCATCTGGGTTTCCTTCCTTTCTACCCGCGGCGAGATGGACGATGTTTGGAACAAAGATTGAATTTGTGAGGAACTATGGCTAAAAATCCACAAAGAACGCGGCGAACAACTGGTTCGCGCAAAGTTAAACGCCAGATGTCATCAGCTCAGGTGCATGTGATGGCTTCTTTCAACAATACCATTATTACGGTAACAGATATGCAGGGGAATGCTGTATGTTGGGGAAGTGCCGGATCAGCCGGTTTCAAAGGCTCCCGGAAGAGCACGCCATTCGCCGCGCGATTGGCAACCGAGCAGGTGATGAAAACCGCTCAGGGTTTTGGCATCCAGGAAGTCGACATTATCATCAAGGGCCCCGGTCCGGGTCGTGAAGCTTCCATCCGTGCAGTACAGGGTTTGGGCATTACGGTTCGTTCAATTGATGATGTAACCCCCGTACCCCATAACGGCTGCCGACCTCCCAAGAGACGCCGCGTCTAGTAGAGAAGGTAAGAAAGGAACTAAATGGCAAAATATACTGGTCCGGCATGTAAATTATGCCGACGTGAAGGTGAAAAATTATTCTTGAAGGGTGAACGATGTTTTACCCCCAAGTGTGCCGTGGAAAAACGCGCTTATGCACCTGGTGAACATGGTCGTATCACCAGCCGCCGCAGTCGAGAATCAGAATATCTGCTGCAATTACGCGCAAAACAGAAGACAAAACGGATTTACGGTGTACTGGAACGTCAATTCGTTCGTTATTTCCGTGAAGCGCAAAGAAGGTCAGGTCTGACAGGTTTGAATCTGCTTCAAATCCTTGAATCTCGTCTGGATAATGTGGTTTACAGGATGGGATTTGCGGATAGCAGGAACCAGGCGCGTCAACTGGTTGCGCATGGGCATTTCATGATCAATGGAAGAAAGAACGATGTTGCTTCGACGCTCGTCAAACCAGGTGATGTGGTTGCCGTAAAAGAAAATTCCACGCAGCGCGAATATTTTAAAATCCTCAGACAGGCTGAAGACGCTCGAACACCGACCACTTGGGTTGAGCGTGATCTAAACAACCTTTCCGGCCGGATGATCCGTTTACCTGAGCGTGCTGAAATTGACGGTAATTTGAATGAACAGCTAATCGTTGAGTTTTACTCTCGATAGCGCTGATCTATGGTAGTGTATTAGGATGCACTGGTAAGGGGTATGACGTGATAGGAACAATAAGTATGGTCAAACCAAAAGTAGAACGGATTGCTGATTCCCGTGACTATGGTAAGTTCGCGATCAGCCCGCTAGAACGCGGTTTCGGTATGACGCTTGGAAATGCATTGCGCCGAGTGCTGCTTTCTTCGTTGCAAGGTGTTGCAGTCACATCTGTCAGAATAACGGATATATTGCATGAGTTCAGCGATATTGAAGGCGTTCGCGAGGATGTGATCCAGGTCATTCTTCAATTAAAACAGCTGCGAATGATTTTGTATGATGTCGATGTTGCACATCTTCATTTGGAAGTCAACGGTGAAGGGACAATGACTGCGGCAGATATCATTTGCCCACCCGAAGTGGAAATCGTTAATCCTGATTTGTACTTGTTCACGGTGGACAGCAAGAAGGTCAATCTTGATCTCGATATCACCGTCGAATTGGGGCGAGGTTATTCTCCTGCCAATGAACGCAGCGATAATTTGCCAATTGGCGAACTGCCTGTTGATGCGATCTTTACACCAATCCGCAAGGTGAACTGGACAGTTGGTTCAGCCCGAGTTGGTCAGAGCACCAACTATGATCGCCTAATATTGGAGATTTGGAGCGATGGGACAATCACTCCTGAGAAGGCATTGATCGAATCATCAAGAATCCTGATTGATCACCTGCGATATGTTGCAGGAATCAGTGAGGAAATCACAGCGCTTCCTTCAGAAGAAGTTGAGCCTGTGACCACGGTCAATAGCGAAGCAGCAGAGATGCCCATTGAGAACCTTGACCTGACGGTGAGGGTGTTCAATTCCTTGAAACGCACAGGTATTACAACTGTGGGTGATGTGCTGGAACTCCTGGATAAAGGCGAGGAAGCAATTTTAGCCATTCGGAATTTCGGTGAAAAAAGCTTGGTCGAGCTGAAAGAAAAAATGGTCGAAAAAGGCTTCTTGGAAGAAGAAGAAATAACGGAGAGTTAATGTTATGCGACATAAAGTAGATGGATATCGTCTCAATCGCTCAGGCGGTCACCGAACTGCCATGCGACGAACGATGATTAAGCAACTTTTTGAACATGAGCGAATCAAAACAACTTTGCCCAAGGCAAAATTTATTCAGTCTGATGCTGAAAAGCTGATTACCCTGGCTCGGAACAATCAGGATGCTGATGAAGCCGTGATGATCCATGCTCGCCGCAAAGCTGTAGCAGAATTGGGTGGTGGAAGCCGACCGGTTGTTCAGAAATTATTTGATGAAATTGCGCCGCGTTACACCAGCCGCAAAGGCGGTTATACAAGGATCTTGAAATTAGGTCCACGCCGCAGCGATGGTGCTGAGATGGCGTTAATTGAATTGGTTGAAGAGTAGTCCTTCCGGAAAGCCGGGATGGGCTTAGCACATTACAAAGTTATTCTTTCATACAACGGCTCGGAATTCGCAGGTTTTCAGCGCCAGAAAGGCGCACGAACAATCCAAGGCGAATTTGAGACAGGTTTGCGCAAGTTGGGATGGCGCGAGAAGAGCATTCGGAGTGCTGGACGTACGGACACTGGTGTACATGCTAAAGGGCAAGTAGCCAGTTTTAACCTCGATTGGTCCCATAACTTAGAAGATTTGCGCAACGCTCTCAATTACTACCTGCCAAAAGACATTGCTGTTCAATCGGCGGAGGAAGTGGAACCAGGATTTCATCCCCGATTTGACGCCAAAACCCGTCATTACAGCTATGCGATTTTCTGCCAGCCCGTCCGAGATCCTCTGCAAGAGGTCTTTGCCTGGCGGGTTTGGCCGACGGTCTTGCTTGAGCCTATGGAAAAAGCCGCCCGCGATTTGATCGGAACATATGATTTCAGAGCTTTCGGCAGCGCAGTAACGAAGAACGGCTCAACGATACGGGAAATCTTTGCGGCAGGCTGGCGGCAGACAGGTGATGCCTTTCGGTTTGATATTACTGCCAATGCCTTTTTATACCATATGGTTCGGCGGATCACCTTTGTGATGGTGATGATTGGACAGGGGCAGATCCCAGAAGAAACTCTGGCAAAAGGGCTTGAAACGGGAAGCCTGGAGGTGACAGGAATGGCACCGCCTCAGGGTCTTGTATTGGAAGAAGTTGTTTATTAGTTAGAATTATTATGGATTTCATTTCTGGCGCAGAATGGCTGGCGGTGGATATCTTTGAATGATGGAGAGTTTGACAGTGACAAAAACATTTGTACCAAAAGGACAAGTTGAACGTGAATGGCTGTTGATTGATGCAGAAGGTAAAAATCTTGGGCGTCTTTCAACCTGGATCGCTACATTGCTCCTGGGAAAACACAAACCCAATTACACGCCTGGCGTGATGACAGGCGCCAACGTTATCGTGGTAAACGCTGAGAAGGTCGCTTTTTACCCCTCACGAATGGATGAGAAGATTTATTATCGCCATTCGAATTATCCCAGTGGTTTAACGGAAATCAAATTAAAACGACAATTGGAACTGTTTCCTGAGCGAGTGATTGAAATAGCAGTGAAGGGCATGCTGCCTCATAATAAATTGAGCCGCAGGATCCTAAAAAACCTGCATGTCTACGCTGGGACTGAACATCCACACCAGGCGCAGGAACCGGCTTTAGTCGAGCAAGAGGAGTAATCAGGACTTATGGATAAGAAATATCACGAAGGCGTTGGACGCCGTAAAGAAAGTACTGCCCGTGTAAGGATCATGGAGGGCTCGGGTAACTTCATTGTCAACGAAAAAAACATTGAAGATTATTTCACCCGCCTGGGCGATGCGCCGGAGATCGTTAAAGCTTTTGATATTGCTGAACACAATGCCCAAAAATTTGATGTCTCAGTGTTTGTCAACGGCGGCGGCGTGACAGGACAGCGTGATGCAGTCAAGCTGGGACTGGCACGTGCACTGGTCGATATGGATGAGGAATTGCGCTCTGCTCTGCGTCGCAGTGGTTATCTAACACGCGACCCGCGCGTCAAGGAACGCAAGAAGCCAGGTCTCAAACGCGCACGCAAGGCGCCAACCTACACCAAGCGTTAATCAACACCATGTCGGGCATCGTTACAGGTGCCTGCATGATGTGAAAAAGGTGAGGTTATGCCTGTTTTTGATGGCGTTTCCAATTTAAGATAAGATAATAGAGACGTTAAACAACGTCTCTATTTATTATCGCGATATCTGCATGCATAACAGGTAAGCTATGAAACAAAATCGAAATGAACATGGGATCACATTGCTCGGCTTGGGACCAGGTGATCCCGGGATGCTGACGCAAGATGCAATCCAATGGTTAAATAGAATTTCTAGCCTCTATTTGCGGACGAAAAACCATCCCGTTGTGCATTCCCTGCCAAGCACACTTCACATTTCAAGTTTTGATGGAATTATTGAACAATCATCTTCGATAGATGATGCTTGTGAAATGATCATCGAGGAGATCCTGACACTGGGTGCCAAACCTGAAGGTGTCACCTATGCCGTCTACGGCGATCCTTTTATCGGGGAGGCAACATGCACTGAAATAAAACGCCGTGCCGATGCTGTGCATATCCCGGTGGCTATCATTCACGGCGTAAGTATCTTAGAACCTACCCTGTCTGCATTGAATCTCAGCTCTACCTCGGATATTGTCATTGTCGATGCACTTCGTCTTTCAAAACGGCAAACACCGGGTTTTCCTCCCTCAACGCCGGCTTTAATTACACAGCTCTCATCACGTAAGGTGGTTGAAGCTGTCAAATTATCGCTGATGGCTGCTTACCCAAATGATCATCCAATTCGTCTGGTGTACGCTGCGGGGACAAAGGATGAATGGGTTGAAGACCTGCCACTAAACGCTATTGATCAAAGCGAATACCTTGGAGCGACACTTTCTTGCTTTGTTCCGCCACTTTCCGACTATGCATCCTTTGAATCCTTCCAAGAGATCAT
Organism: Candidatus Brevefilum sp.; assembly: GCA_036733105.1. GTDB lineage: Bacteria > Chloroflexota > Anaerolineae > Anaerolineales > Anaerolineaceae > Brevifilum. Next base: position 18,163 of record DAINBD010000007.1, read on the forward strand.
TGCCCGTCTGCGCGCCCCGGATGGCTGCCCTTGGGATCGAAAACAAACTCACACCAGCTTGCGACCCTTCCTCCTGGAGGAGACTTACGAAACTCTGGATGCGCTTGACCGCCAGGATAAGGTGGATCTACAAGAAGAATTGGGTGATCTGCTTCTCCAAATCTTGCTGCATGCTCAAATTGCCTCTGAAGCGGGCGATTTCAATATCCACCATGTCATTGAGGGCATCGGGTTGAAGCTTGTCAGACGGCACCCGCATGTTTTCGGTGATGTAACCGTGGATGGTGTATCCGGTGTGATCCATAACTGGGAGGCGATCAAAGCTGAAGAACGCCTGGAAAATGGAAATGCATTGAAAAAGGGTCTGCTGGATGGTGTACCGCAGGCACTTCCAGCCCTTTCTCAAGCCCAGGCAGTAATCGAACGTGTGGGGAGGGTGGCGTTTGACCGTTTAATTGAGCGGGCAAATCTGGAGGAGATCCAAACATCATTACAGGCATTTACGCATGCACAAAGTGATGAAAAACAGATGCTGTTGGGTGAACTTTTGCTGAATGTGGCAGCACTGGGCTATCGGAATGGGATTGATGCGGAGAGCGTTTTGAGGGAGGGTATATCCCGATTTAAACATCATTTTTCACAGATGGAGGCGTTAGCATTAGAAACAGGCCGGTCTTTAGGCGAACTGACCGCTGATGAAAAACAGGATTTGTGGGAAAAATCCACACCGCAACAAGACCACCAGGCAGCATCATTATGACCGAACCCATGCCATCCACAGCCAACCAGCAAATCGCACGTGCCGCCGGGACGGTGATGATCGCTTTCATCATCAGCAACCTGGTGGGTGTCGTTCGGGGGATGGTGATCACACGGGCTTTTGGCACTTCTGCGGACCTGGATTCTTTTAATGCTGCCAATCGGATTGTGGAAGTTCTTTTCAACCTGGTCGCAGGCGGCGCTCTTGGTTCGGCATTTATCCCGACTTTTACCGGTTTTTTGACCCGAAAAGATCGTCCAGGCGCATGGCGGCTGGCATCGGGTGTGATCAACCTTGTTTTCCTGGTTTTGATATTTGTCACCTGTCTGGCTTGGATTTTCGCGCCTGCCATAGTTCAGGATGGCCTGTTCCTGCTGGTTCCGGGTTCGGACCCCGTACAGGAGGTTCTGACCATCCAGCTATTGCGAATGATGCTTCCTGCGGTGGTGATCTTTGGGTTGAGCGGTTTGGTGATGGGGATATTAAATGCACACCAAATTTTCCTGATCCCGGCGATCGCACCCGCCATGTATTCGTTGGGGATGATCCTTGGGACGGTATTGATCCCGGAAAACCTGGGCATTCAAAGGCTCGCAATTGGTGTTGTAGCTGGCGCCCTGATGCACTTCTTGGTACAGGTGCCGCGCTTATTTCAGCTGAAAGAAAGAGCCTATCACTTCTACTTAGGTTTGCGTGATAAAGCTGTTTTGGAGGTATTTCGCTTGATGGGACCGCGACTTTTGGGAGTTGCGGTGGTTCAAATGAATTTTATCGTGAACACGATCATTGCCCTCAGCCAACCAGAAGGAAGCGTGACCGCGATCACATTGGCATTCAGCTTGATGCTCATGCCCCAAATGGCGGTTGCACAATCAGCAGCAATTGCATCTTTGCCCACCTTTTCTGCCCAGGTTGCTCTGGGAAAATTTGATGAGATGAGGCAGTCCTTGGCATCAACTTTGCGCGCGGTTCTGCTGCTGGCTATTCCAGCAATGGTCGGGTTAATCCTGCTGCGAAGGCCACTGGTTGCCCTTCTCTATCAGCGCGGTGCTTTTTCCGAACAGTCGACAGCGCTGGTGGCATGGGCATTACTGTGGTATGCGCTCGGTTTGGTGGGGCATTCTCTTGTGGAAATCCTCAGTCGTGCTTTTTATGCCCTTCATGACACGCGTACGCCCGTTATAGTGGGTGTAGGAGCAATGGGGCTGAATGTCGTCTTCAGCCTGCTGTTTTCATCCTTATTCGATCGGATTAGCCTGATGCCGCACGGCGGACTGGCATTAGCGAATTCCCTGGCAACTGGGCTTGAAAGCATTGTTTTGTTGATCTTAATGAGAAAAAGATTACGAGGATTAGAAGGCGGATCGATCTGGAAGGGGGTAGGCTTGTCATTTTTGGGGACCGGGTTGATGGCTGCGGTTGTTTTTGTCTGGCAGATGGTTGTGGGCGGAAGATCAAATTTGCTGACCGTCCTTGGCGGGTTGGGATTGGGGCTGGGGGTCTATATTGGTTTACTATGGCTATTGAAGGTGCCAGAGCTGCGGGGAATGATTCGTACGCTGAAAAAAAGGTTCAGAAAAGCATAGAACCTGTTGTTTGTGTATTTGTTTGAAATCGATGGCTAAATTTATGGCTCTCTCTTGAGGGTGGTTTTGAGACTATCGGTAAATCGATACCAGTGATTGTAAGTAATGGGATTATAATATCACGGTGTTGCAGATTTATCTGACCGAAAGGTTATGAAATCTAAACATTTTCGCTCCTTCCCTTCAATTGAACAGGAACGACAGACTTTTTATGTAAAAAATTCGAGATAAGCATGGCTAAACGCAAACTTTTACGACAACTCAACTTACTCCAGGTGATCATGCTGGGAACGGCGGGGACGATTGCAGCTGAAATCTTTGTGCTCACAGGTCACGCAGCCGGCATTGCCGGTCCAGATGCTGTGCTGGCTATCATCATTGGTGGTGTTCTCACGCTGAGTATCGCCCTCAATTATTGTGAGCTGGCAACCACTTATCCCGTGACAGGTGGTGCGATGACTTATGTCAAAGAAGGCTTCGGCAACAACCTTTTGATGTTTCTGGTTGGTTCGCTGGATGCGCTTTCCAGCACCTTTTATGCCGCTCTTTCTGCTGTTGGTTTTGCTTATTCACTGAAGATCTTCTTTCCGGTTATGCCGATCATCCCTGTGGCGCTGGCAGTTGTCATCATCGTTGGCGTTTTACATATTCGAGGGATTAACCAGGTTGGCAACCTACAAATTGTTTTGGGTGTTTTCTTGTTGCTTGTTTTTGTCCTTTATGTTGTCCTGGGGTTGACCCGGCCTGAAGGCTTTAACCGGGAAATATTTCTCTCCGGCCGTGCCTTATTTGAAAATCAATCTATCTGGGCAAACCTGGGACGAATGTTGACTACGATCGCCTTGATTTATAATGCTTACGTTGGCTTTGAAGTGATCGCAGATGATGCAGAGGAAATTCAAAAACCTAACCGTAATATTCCTGTTGGGATTTTGGTAAGCCTTGGACTGACGACAATCATTTACACACTGGTGTCTTTTGTTACGATTGGTGTGATCCCATACCAGGCGCTGGCAGGGTCTGAAACGGCGCTTACCGATGCAGCAGCGGTATTTTGGCCGCGTGTGGGTGTGCCGCTGATGGGCGCGGCAGGCATTGTGGCTACATTGACTTCGGTTAATTCCGCGATGTTATCTGCTACACGAGAAACCTTTACGCTCAGCCGGGAACAGGTATGGCCGAACGGTTTTTCACGTTTGAGCCGATGGCGAACGCCTTATGTTGCGATCCTGTTTGTTGTCCTGGTCAGTGCGCTGATCACGATCATCGGGGTTGTTGATTTTCTGAGCTTCATTTCAAGTGCCGGTTATATGTTCGTTTTATTTTGGGCGTCATTGTCGATGATCCGGTTGAGGAAAAAGTATCCAGACATTGAGCGACCTTTCAAAACACCCTTTTTCCCCTTGACGCCAATTATTGCCGCAGCCAGCGGTGCTTTGGTTGTGAGCTTTGCCAATCCAACGGCTTTGTTGTTTTTAGGTGCGGTTCTCGTTGTTTTATCTGCTGTATACTTTATCTCGAAATATTTCAGACATAAAGCCTATGTCCAATCACAGTTAGAGGAAGAAATTGGCGGCGGTCGGATCCTGATTGCAGCTATCAACCCGAAAACGGCTGTCAGCCTGGTAACCCTGGCATCCCGCCTGGCCGAACACCAGGAGGATACGAACCTCAGTTTGCTTTCCGTCGTCAAGGTGCCCACGCTGCCATCCGACCGGGAAGTCAGGGAGTTGGTTGAAATGAGTAAGGCAAATCGGAATGCGCTTCTTTCTGCCACTGCTCCGATTGCACAGAAGCGGAATGTGGCGATTGCGACAAAGACAAAGATTGCAAATAATGTGGAATCGGCGATTTATCAGGAGCTGAAGTCACCCAATCCTGTTCGATTGGTAATGTTAGGCTGGCCAAGCCTGGATACGAAGTTGAAAATCCCCCATAACATTATCAAAGAAGTGCTCGTTAATGCTCGAAAAGATGTAGTTATATTTCGAGATCGGGGGATCAATGGTTTGAACAACGTTCTGTTACCTTTGGCTGGCGGGCCAAGCGCCCGGCTGGCACTGCGTTTATCGATGGCTCTGGCTTATCAACCGGATGTGCATGTTACCGGCTTGCATCTGACGCCTGAGGGGTTGGATGATGAGAAAATGGAAGATGAATACCTTTATATCCAGGAGATCATTGAGAGCGAATTAGGCGAGATCCCCGATTGGCTGGAAATAAAGAACAAACCTGCACCATCGATCAGTACAGGGATTTTCCAGGAATTGAAAGAAGTCAATTATGACTTGATGATCATTGGTGCCGGCAGCGAGGTTTTTGCACATCGTTATCTATTTGGTGCCTTGAATGATGTGATCATTGAAAATGTGGATTGTTCGATCTTGATAGTGAGGCGTTATCAACCTGAGGCAGCTATCTGGTTAAGGCGCCAAATTCGCCAGCTGGAAGTCTAATACTTCAGGATTTAGTAATTCTTTTAGAAAGAAAAATGGAATTGATTTACTTTGTCAATTGGTAAATCTTACCAAATTTGCCACACGATCAAATTGACGAGAATGCCAAGGATAATCCCTCCCAAAGCTTCTGCCGGAGAGTGTCCTAAGACCTCACGCAGTTCCTCAAATTCATCCACAGGTTTTACCCTTTCAATAAACACCTCTTTGATGATGCGATTGATCTGTTGGGCGTGGAAACCCGCCTGGCGGCGGATGTTGGTGGCATCATATACGACAACCGTGGCGATTGCAAACGCAAGCCCAAACAAGGGTGTATCAAAACCAACATAATGCCCAATACCAATCGCAGCAGCTGTGACCACCGCAGAGTGGGAGCTGGGCATCCCGCCTGTACTGATCAGCAAGGACCAATCCCATTCTTTGGAGCGCAAGTATTCGAGGGGGAGTTTCAGGATTTGCGCCATTACTGAAGCAATCAAGCAGGCGATAAACACCGGATTTTGAAAAATCCCAACAAGTGGCATGTTAATCCTCTTCAGGTTCAGGTGTTTGTGGTGATTCCGCTGATAACTGGCGAACTTTTAATTCCGCTTTATCTAAAAGGTTAGCGCAGCGTTTCGCAAGAGCTTGTCCGCGTTCAAAAAGGGAAAGTGCTTCCTGTAAAGGCAGGTTTTCACTTTCCAGTTGAGTTAAATTTTCTTGCAACGCGTTAAATGCTGATTCAAAATCCATTTCCTGGATGGCTTTTTGATCTGTTTCTTTCATTGTCGTTCTCCTGGGTTGATTTGGGTGATGCGAGCGCTCAAATTCCCCTGGCTGACTCGGATGAAGATATCCTCATCGGTTTCAACTTGCGCGGCGTTTCTGATCACACCACCGTCTTTTGCTCGGGTAACGATGGCGTATCCGCGGTTGAGAATCGCCTGGGGGTTCAAATCTCGCAAGGATTTTTGTAAATTTTCAAGTTGGAGTGCTTTTCGTTCCATTTGATGGTGGATTGTTCGTTCAAAACGCAGGATGATCTCATCGAGTCTCTGGCGGTATATATCAATCCTATGGGCTGGTGAAAGCAGCACAAGTTTATTTGTAGATTGACCATGCTCCCATCGTAATGATGAGAGGTAGTCCTTGAAAATGGAAGTGTGCAGATTGGCAGTTTCAGAGATTGAGGCAAGCAATTCCAAGCGATCTGGTGTGGCAACTTCTGCAGCTGCTGTTGGTGTTGGGGCACGCAGATCGGCTGCAAAATCAGTGAGGGTAAAATCGGTTTCATGCCCTACGCCTGAAATGATCGGTGCTTCTGATGCAGCTACGGCACGCACCACGTTTTCGTCATTGAACGCCCAAAGATCCTCAATGGAACCGCCCCCGCGGCCGATCAGGATGACATTTGGGTGGATCTCATCATTCAATCTTTTCAGAGCAGCAACAATTCCGGGAGGCGCGTCTATGCCCTGCACAGGGGTAGGTGAGACAACAACCTCTGCAATTGGGAAGCGCCGGCGGATGGTGTTGAGCATATCCTGCAAGGCAGCACCTGTTGATGAGGTGACGATTCCAATGATCCGGGGACGTTCAGGAATGGGGCGTTTGCGATCTGGGTCAAATAACCCCTGGGCTTCAAGCTCTGATTTCAGGCGGAGAAATTCCTGATACAGGGCACCTTCACCCGCCGGACGGATTGTATCGACATAAAGCTGTACCTGTCCAGCGACCTCATACACACCCATACTGCCGTGAACCTCAACTGCCATGCCTTCACGCGGTGAAAAATTCATCCGGGCAGCGGCATTGCGCCACATCACACAGCGGATGGATGCCATGCTGTCTTTCAGTGTGAAATAGAGGTGCCCTGATGCGGGGGTTGAAAAGTTGGAAATTTCACCTTCAACCCACAAATCCTGCAAAACTTCGTCGCTTTCTAAAAGTTGACGCAGATAGCCGTTAAGCTGGCTTACACTGATCACATTTTTGGGCTGGAAAAATGAATATTGTGTCATAAATTCAGTCACCTTCAAGTTATTCATCTAAGTATAACTTTAAATCAATGAAATGATTAATCTGATACAATTACCCAAGGTAAAGTTCTTAAGGTTAAGGAGCGAGATTTTGGATCACATCTGGACGCCCTGGCGGATGGAATACATTCAAGAGAAGAAAGACGGGACTGGTTGTATCTTTTGCTTGGCGTGTGAAGCTGAGGACGATGAAAACAATCTCGTTTTTTCACGCGGTAAACATGTCTATATGATCCTCAATCGTTATCCCTACACCTCGGGACATGTGATGTGTGTACCCTATGTTCACGTTGATCGGCTGGATGCTCTCTCACAGGCTGCCCGGGTTGAGATGATTGAGTTTACGAACCGGGCATGCGAGGTGCTTCAGAAAGTTTATCATCCTGATGGTTTTAATGTCGGTTTGAACCTGGGAAAGATGGCTGGCGCGGGGGTTGAAAGTCATTTGCATATGCATATTGTGCCGCGTTGGGTTGGGGACACTAACTTTATGGCCAGTTTGGGGAATACACGCATTTTACCGGAGTCCTTGCCCGAAACTTATATCCGTGTTAAAAGTGCCTGGGAGCAGCCCGGATAATTTTGCCTGTTCCACACAGGGGCATTGATGAATGAAATCAAAATCCGTAACGAAGGATTTGCCTATCGTTACGGATTTTCCAGATTAAAGTATGAACAATATCGGATGTCTATGGTTTAAGGCGTTTTCTTCCCTTTGATCAACGCGCGGATCACAGATGCCAGGCCTAAAATGATCAGCAATACAGGCCAATAACGCGAAAGCTCGGTGCTCAAACCGGAAGCTGTCCCAAAAATAAAGAAAAGGATGGCACTGATCACGATCAACACAAGCCCGGATGAAAGATCCTGTTTAAATCGGCGATTAATGATCCCGCTGAGTATGATCCCTACACCCACAAAACCCGGGATGAGTGACCAGATATATGACCAACTTTCCCAATCACCGGTCAGGTTCTGATAGTAGAAGATTCCACCCAATCCAGCGAGGATCGCTCCGGGTATTGCAAGCCCCCCCGCGCCGCTTAAGATTGCCCAAAGCAAAAAGATTGCTCCTAATCCAATGATAATGAACGGCCAATCCAAAAATTGGAAAAACTCGGGAAAGAGTTCACGCACCAGGAAAAATGCACCAAGAAGAACTAAAATAACGCCGCTTGTAATGCTTGATTTTCGATTCATATTTATCTCCTCATTCAAATACTTACTTATTCGACACTATTCTATCCGTAATGTTGATGATAGCTATTTTTCACCCAGATTGTCAATATTTCCCAATCCGCGTATTTCCTGTGTGACGGAAGGTGAGCCATAAAACCTGACTGAACCACCACCATCGATCATCACATTTAGCTTTTCAGTTGCCCACACTGTGCCATTGCCAAGACCGTCAATGTCGATTTCGGTGGACTCAGTTAGCAGGTCGCCTGCCTGGTAATTTCCAGCACCATCCACGGATATCTTTTGAGAAATCACCTGTCCGCTGAGGGATAGGGTGCCTGTACCTGAAATATTTACAGAAAGCGCATTCGCGGAAAGGTTGGCGATTTTGATCTGGCTGGCGCCATTGATCAGGAGGTAAAGCTTATCTGCTTCAAAGGGATCGATTTCAAGAACACCTGCGCCGTTCAGCGTGATTTCTGAAAGATTAACAACTGTCAGGTTATACGTGATTCCTTCCGTGGGAATTAGCGTCTTGCGCCAGGGTTGTTCTTTGAAGCCAAGCACAAGGGTATCTCCGAGCACTTCTGAAGTCAGCTCGTCCAAAATATTTTCCTCTGCCACGATCTCGAGTGCTTCTGCCTCTCCCTGGGTAATCATCAGGCGACCAGCGCCATCCAGCCTGACCGCATGGAAGTCTGCGACTGGACGACTTTCGGTGACCAAATTTCCTGAGCCGCGTTCAATATTAACAAACGGACCTTGGCATGCACCAAGTACAAAAATGATCAATATTAACATTAACGAAACAAAGATGTGTTTGTTTTTCATCGTATGATGTCCTTTCATTTAAATATCTTCCACTTCAATATACGAGTAGACGGGGTTAAGGTTGCAAGAAGTCTGCCGATTAAATACCTGAGAGGAAAAAATGAATTCGGAAAATGACAGGGGAATGAGGTCTATTAGGATTGGATCAGTTTTGCCTCAAAGCAAATGCGGTCGAATTTCCCAGCCTAAAGCCAATATTTTTTCAGTGATTGATAAATTGAGTCACAGCCAACCACGCAGACCAGTGACATTCGCCCTCAAAAAGCTGATGTTGTGAAGTTGGTTGACGCAGGTGTGTTCATTCCCCGCTAAGAATGGTTTTAAAATCCTCAACCGTGAACCATCCGTAGATTTCAATGCGGTTCAGATAAAAGAGTGTATTCCAGGTGTGTGATTTTGATGTGCCCAAGCCCATCCCTGCTTTATACCCAGAGTTACTCACCATTTGGGCCGTGAAGGGGTCAATTGTGCCAAAGGGGTAAGCAAAGGTTTGGATGTTGGTAGAAAGTGCTTGTTGAAGGTCCAATTTAGATTGTCTGATTTCATAATCTGCCAGGCCGTGATTGAGGGTCATATCCAGGTGGCTGTAACCGTGACTCCCGATCTCCCATCCTGCGGAAACCATCTCTTGAAGTTGATCAATGTTCACAAAGTCAGGTGAACCATTGATCCGGTTGGCAACAATATAGAAAACACCCGGGAATCCAAGTTCTTGCATGATCGGAAAGGCATGCTCATAAATACTCTGATGACCGTCATCAAAGGTGATCACAACTGGTTTCTCTGGCAGGTCACCGCCATCGAGCAGTGCTTGCAAGAGAACGGATATGGGAATGGCTGTGTATCCCATGTCTTTTAATGCAAACATTTGAGCCTGGAAGTCAGGTATGGATACCTCGTACCGGTTGGCGGCAGATTCGCCCTGAACGTGGTGGTACAGCAGGATTGGTGCCTGAACTGACCCAGGCTCGTTGTAGACCATCCTGGGTGTGGGCGTATGCGTGATGGTTGGCGTGGGGGTGGGTGGTTCTGGCGTCGGTGTTAGAGTGACTGTGGGTGAGTGGGATGCAGTAGTGGTTGGCAGGGTTGGGGTGGGCTCCAGGGTTGGTGATTCAAGTGGTCTTGCTGAAATCACCTGTGAAGATAGGTCATTTATCAGCGTACAACCTGTCAGAAGAATTGTGCCGATCAGGACTACGGTTATGATTTTCTTCAGTGATAGGTTGCACATATTCGATATCCTTGATCACGAAAAAGAGGGTGTGCTTCAAGGATCTAATTATAGCACGCCCAATCTAAAGAGGATATCATCATCAATTTTACTGAGCTGAAAAATTATTTAAGTTTATACAAAGCATTCGATGAAAATTTTTATAGAGTATAATATTTATTATAAAACATAACTAAATTGGAGGAAAAATGAAAAGAAACCGAATAATTATGATAATTAGCCTGGTGGTTGTGTTGGTGGTGA
>DAINBD010000008.1:0-27062 GCA_036733105.1 Candidatus Brevefilum sp.
AATGGCGCGTTAAATACAGGTTTATTTTTCAATCATGCAAATGAAAAAAGATGAGCAGCGGCTTTTATTTTGAACTGGCTGTGACTTATTCTGTTTTTTCTCCCTCTTGTGGCAATTTTTCTTCACCACGTGATTGAACGGTGAATTTGATGGCAGTACGCACCTTGCCATCAATTTCAACATCCACAAATTCGGGGACACACATGATATCAAAGCCATCATTGAGGAGATATCCTTTTGCCAGGATGATCGCTTTGATCGCCTGATTTACCGCACCAGCCCCGATAGATTGCACTTCAGCGATCCGGTTTTCGCGCATGACACCTGCGATTGCCCCTGCGACTGCAGCAGTGCGGGAGTTTGCCGATACTTTAATGACGTTCATTTTCTTCTCCCTTTAATGTTTATTGTGAATCTCAAAGTTAAGGTTAAATTAATATCAGGGGTCATTATTAATGTTAATTAGATTGTACAGGATTTTTGAATTCTAATCAATAAGCGATAAGGATCAGTTTTGCTGAATTTATTAAGGCTTCAAGGCGTTTTGATTACAAAGGCTTTTGATAAACCCGATATCGCTTGTATAACTCTCCCCCCATGCGCTCTGCTAACCTGGGAGTCTTGGGGTTGTCTTCCGATGTTAGGGAAAGGTCTGCCCAGGTGTACCCTCTTTCCCTTGCACGTTTGAGCATTTCTGAAAACAGCATCAGGCTGATCCCCGACCCCCAATATTCTGGCAGGACCAGTACACTCTTGATGGACAAACATTTTGGCTTGATGCGGCTGGCTTTCAGCATCTGAAGGTAATTCCATGGGTAACGTAAGCCATTCACTTTGTGCAGGATTTCATTCAGATTAGGGATGCCGGGGAAGAACCCAACGGTCTGATCACCGACATCGGCAAAAAGGACCAGGTATGGATCTGCATACTTCCTGAACGGCTCTAAGGAGTCATCCAATGCTTGTCTATCCCACCCCACAAAATCATCCAAATGTGCCAGGGATCGATTAAGCAGGTAGTGGACACGATCTGCTTCTTTTTCCCACTCATCAAGCCGTGCCTGTCTGATGACTGCGGTTTTTCTTGCAGCAGCCTTTTCTGCCAATTGGTTAAGCAAATGAAATTCTCGGGTTTCCTGGCGGAGGTCGATCGCAAAGGCTATATTATCGGGTCGAAGCGGTTTGAACCCGGCGTTTATGACCAGTTTTTCGTAGTACGCAGGTGTATGTCCGCAGGAAAGCGCAGGGGGACGGTCGCGCCCTTCGATCAGGATTCCATAGGCTGAATCATAATCCTGATGGAAGGGACCGACCATGCGCATTAGCTGGCGTTCGCGCATCCAGGTTTCTGCTTTTTGGAACAATTGATCAGCAACTTCTTGGTCATTGATGCACTCAAAAAAACCAAACATGCCATCCTTTAAGCTTCGGGATTGATTGGAGGATTGGTCTACGGCAGCCATTATTGTGCCGGCTGGCTTTTTGTTTTTGTACGCGATAAAAAAACCGCCTCGCCATGGCTGAAGAAAGTGCCTTTTTCGGGATTGAGCTGTTTCATCCGTTCCGGCAGCAGCGGCGGTACCCAAAGGGGATCATCATGGTAAATCCTCCAAGCAAAGGTGGCGAAACAGCGGCGCTGATTGTGGTTGTTGACCTTTTGGATTGTAATTTGACTCATAGCTGCACCTGATCATTAATTTTTTGGAAGATTTTGACGACGTATAGCAAGTTCTTGGACTACTTCGCGATGTTCATTTCTGGAGAGTGGATAAAAGATTGCAAAGATGATCCCACCCATGAGTAAAACGGCAGGAATGGGACCGACGACCAAACGAATGCTGGTGAGGGTTGACTGGGGTTGAACTGCAGCATTCGGAATATACCCGCTCCAATCGAGCACGAGAAGCGCCAATGGGATCGCCAGCGCGTTTGTCACTTTGCCAAACAGGGTCACCAGGCTGTAGAACATGCCCTCATGGCGACTGCCCGTTTCAAGTTCATCCACTTTCATGCATCTGGGATCATAGCCCAGGGGAGCACATGAGTAGCGCCTACGCCAATCCCCGCAAGGAAGCACAATGTGAGCAGGTAGACCAGGGAGCTTTCAGAATCGACGGTTATTAATAGGATCTGGACAACTGCCCAAAAAGCGATCCCAAAATACTAGCCAGGCGCTTGTTGAACTTTTTTGAAACCCAATCCCAACTACATCGGTTAAGAATATGGGGAAATAAGCAGCAATAATTGTTCCGCTCATGCTGAAACCGATATCACCAAAGCCGTAGATTAATTTTGTCAGTTTTGATAATTTCTGCATATTGAACGTTTTGTCTTTTAGTTGGTGGAGATCAATTTTCTCAATAATTATAACAATCCCCCTGGATAACTGTATTCTTTACCCAGGGGGAATTTATTACGAAGATGCTGTAAGCAATCTAAACTTTGATCATAGGATGGGTTCTTCAACGCCGGGCAAAGGTTTTTTCTCGGCTCGTTTTACACGACGCTCTTCCCGCCTTTTACGCAGTGCCTCTACAATTTCATGATGTTGTTTGCGGGTGAGAGGGTAAAAGATCGCCATCAGGATCCCCGAAAAAAGGAGCAGGGCAGGAAGAGGACCCATCACCAGGCGAACGCCCAATAAGGCGCTCGGTGATTGAACAACACCCTGTCCTTCTTTGAAACCTGTCAGTTGGAGGATCAATAAACCAGCAGGTTGGGCAATTGCCATACCAACCTTGCCCATAAGGGTGATCAGGCTGTAGAACATCCCCTCGTTGCGTTCTCCAGTTTGCCATTCTTCCCATTCGATGGCATCGGGGATGATCGCCCAGGGCAGTGCCTGTGCAGCGGAAACACCAATCCCCGCTAATACGCACAAAAACAGGATCAGCCAGAAGGGTGTTTCAGGGTTCATGAAAATCAAAACCATCATCACAACTGCCCAAAAACCGACCCCAGCAATGTAGGCATAGCGCTTGTTCCAATTTTTGGAAACCCAATTCCAAATTGGCAGTGCAAAAATTGCGGTTACGAAGATGCTGACCATAATGATGATGCTTTGTGACTGGCGTTTTACAATGTTGATGATAAAGAACTGTAAGTTGGATTCCACAACAACAATGGTCATCCAGGTAAAGAGATACATCATTGCGCCAAACACAAAGGGACGGTTCTTGAATGCTCTTTTGAGTGAGGGAATAAATTTTGGGATGCTTTGCGTCTGGAACTCTTTCTTTTCCTTTGTTCCAAGGAATACAGCGATGATGGGCGTGGCAGCAATGGCAGCCGCAACAAAAGCCATGATGAGCACATCACGCTGGGTGGCTTTCGTCCAGTCGCTTCCAATGATGAGCAGCGGCAGAATATAGGCGGTCAGGCTGCCGATGATGTTGAACATCATCCGGAAGCTGGTTAATTTGGTTCGCTCATCGTAATCCTCGGTTAGTTCTGGTGTGAGTGCGAAATAGGGCATATATACGACTGTTGCCAGGGCTTCATAAACGATGTATGCCAATGAATAATAAATTATCATTCCAGTCTGGCTAAGATTTGGGCTGAGCCAAAGCAGGACGAAGGACAGCCCGAAGGGGATCGCGCCAAATAATAGGAAGGGGCGTCTGCGTCCCCATTTTGTGCGGGTTCGGTCAGAGAGATGCCCGATGATCGGATCGTTGATGAAGTCCCAACTGCGCCCAACGATGAAGATGATGGCAACAAGCCCGGGCGGCACGCCGACAACGGTCACCATGAATACGGAGAAAAATGCGGTGATGATGGAGTTATTTAGACTGAAGCCAAGATCCCCTGATCCGTAGACAATTTTCTGCCAAAGGGGAATTTTTTCTGTATTTTCCATACAAATAACCTTTCAATAAAGTAAAGATGCCATTAATACAACACGGATAACGATGATTAGTTTTGTACTGAAATTCATTTAATTGATTTGATCTATGCTCTCTTTTTCCTTATAAGTAATTAATAAACTACCATTTTTTATGTAAATAGATAGGTTCGTCTTCAACTTTCAAAAATCACCATGATTGTAACATCAATTTTCAATCAACTTCAGCCCACAAGAGACCAGTATGCACCTTTTTAAAGTGTGATCGTGAAAAATGAATAAAAAATTATATTCTATGATGTCAATTTGTGTTCTGGCAGATTTGTGAAGGATTTGTGAAGAAATTCCAGATTTGATTGGTCAGGGCTATAATTATTTTATGAGTAAAGTATTGATTATTGAAGATGAAAAAGAACTTTTAAGCATCCTGGAAGCCTATCTCACCAGGGCAGGCTATCAAGTATTCTTGGCTGATAGGGGGGATGTCGGGTTGGAACTTTGGCAAAAGCATAAACCAGATATGGTCCTTTTAGACCTGAACCTGCCTGGCATGGATGGGATTGACATTGCCCGAAAAATCCGACAGACCGATGACACACCCATTATTATGGTGACAGCACGGGTCGAGGAGTTAGATCGGCTTTTGGGTTTGGAATTGGGGGCTGATGACTATATCACCAAACCCTTCTCGCCGCGGGAGGTTGTAGCCCGAGTTAAAGCTGTGCTGCGCAGGGCCGAAAAGCCTTCCGATGTAGAATTAGAAGAGATTTTAATCAAGGATCTGTTTATCGATGTGACATCGCATTCCGTCAAAAAAGCTGGTGTGGTTATTGATCTGACACCAACAGAATTTTCCCTGCTGGTCACCATGGCACAGCATCCTGGACGGGTTTTTTCGCGATTGCAGCTTTTGGAAGCTTCACAAGGCATAGCCTATGAGGGATATGAGCGAAGCATTGATGCCCACATCAAGAATCTACGGGCGAAACTAGGCGATGATAGCAAAGACCCCATTTATATTAAGACGGAATTTGGTCTTGGTTACCGTTTTTTAAAGGATCCAAAATGAGCATGCGCTGGCGTCTTCTAATTTCTTTTGGTCTGATCATCCTGGTTGCCCTTGTGAAAGTGTCATTGGTGACACGATATACCACCGAACAGGAAGTTCAAACTTTTTTAGGCCACGGTGGGCAGGTTGGATTAGAAAACTTATCAGACGCACTGGAAAGGTATTATGCCAGCAACAATTCTTGGGATGGTGTCGATGTTTCTGGTGGTGCAGGTGTTGGGCGGGGAAGAGGCTCACGTGCGGGGTCTAATGCATCATTGGGCGAACATATTTTGTCAGATCCAAAAGGGATTGTCTTATACAGTCCCGCTTCCGAAGAGATAGGATCTGAACTGGCTCAATCCACGATAGCCAATGCCATTGATCTGGAGGTTGATGGTGAAACCGTTGGATACCTACTTCCTGAAGGTGGTGTTCCTGAATTGCCAGAGAACTTTGATGCGCTCCTGATTGAGCGGGTCAACCGGGCGACGCTTTTGGCGGCTTTGATTTCTGGCGGCCTGGCTGTTTTGCTAGCCTTGATCATGGCAGCCCTCATTCTAAAGCCAATTCGCGGGTTGATCAGTGCTGTGGGAAAAATGGCGGATGGTGACCTTTCTCAACGTGTTGACCTTCATGGCAGCGATGAGCTGACAACTTTGGGTGAAGCATTTAATCAGATGTCGCATTCTTTACAAGAAGCGGAACAAAACCGGCAGGCTATGACCGCTGATATTGCCCATGAGTTGCGAAACCCGTTGGCCATCCAGCGAGCTCATCTGGAAGCGCTTCAAGATGGTCTCTACCCTCTGAACCAAGAGAACCTTGCCGTGATCTTGGAGCAAAATCAGCAGTTGACCCATTTGGTGGAGGATTTGCGTACGCTTGCACTGGCAGATGCAGGTGAACTGGCGCTCAATAAACGCCCGGTGGACCTGGTTTCGGTATGCAATGAGACGCTGGCGCGTTTTGAACCGCAAGCAAAAGTAAAAGAGATAACATTGGTCGGTGATTTTGCGATGGAAAAGCTGAATTCAACCGCAGATAAAGAACGCCTGCAGCAAATCTTTGATAACCTGATGCAAAATGCCTTCCGGTACACACCTAATGGCGGTGAGATCAAACTATCGCTTCACCTCCACGGAACAACAGCCGTCCTTGAAGTCTTCAACAACGGTCCACAAATTTCAGAAGATGCCCTTGCACATCTTTTTGAGCGTTTTTACCGGGGTGATAAAGCGAGAGATCGCGCCAGCGGCGGCACAGGTTTGGGGTTGGCAATTGCCCGAAAGCTGGCAGAAGCGCATGACGGTACGCTGACAGCGGAAAATTCTCTTTTTGGGGGCGTGGTGTTTCGACTCACACTGCCTGTTTGAAATTTTTGTCTCAAAAGACAAGGAACCAGAATTCACTGCTCGAAATTAAATCTATTCTGTTTCCGGTGCTTCTTTTCGAAATAAAACGGATATCAACGGCAAGATCAGTAAATTGATCCCAATCAAGATCAAAAAGGTGTTCCTGAATCCGGTTAGATCCGCTAACGATCCGCTAAGGTACATCCCGATGCCCTGGCCGATATTGGTGAATGCCATTAGAATGGCAAACATTGAAGCAGCGATGCGTGGGTCCACAAAGCGCATAGCGACAGCAAAATATTCTGTTTGGTAAATACCATAAGCAACCCCAAACAATACGACCATCATGATTGCCAGGGGCAATCCAAATTGCGGATCGATCAGGAAGGCGAGTGCCAGAAGGGCTGCACTCAACATCAACGCACCAAGCAGGAGGGCTTGTCTGGGGCGATATTTTCGTAGCAGCCAACCGCCTACAAAGCTTCCCCCAACAATGCCAAGGCTCCACAGTGAAGTGATCATCCCCGCAGCCGACAGACTGATGCCAAATTGCTGCTCCAAGAAGGGATTCACCAGCTGGTTTGCGCCCAAAATGATTACAAACATCAATAAGCCCAGTCCGCCCGCCAGAAAAGTTCTCTTGTTGAAGGCTTTAAAGGCAGACCAATCAAAGCGTTTTTCAACCTCCCGCATTTGTTCGCGAACAAACAAAACAAATGGGACAGGGATCACAGTCATCCCTGCCAGAACCCAGAATACTGCCAACCAAGAGACGTTTTCTGCCAGGAAACCCACAATAGATGCGGCGACAATTGCGCCAACAGCACGACCGCCAACCATAAAACTCTGGATGGTGCTGTGTTCCTCTTCTGGCGTGGTATCCAGTGCTAATCCATCGGTGCAGGTGTCATAAAGTGCCATGCCTAACTGCATGGTGAAAGCCAACGCCACATATCCCCAAAAATGGAGACCAGGATTGACAAACGGTGCCAAGAGCAGGCAGAGGAACTGGACCAACAGCCCGATGAAGATGTAGGGCTTGCGGTGGCCCATCCCAAAAAGGTTGACCCGGTCGCTGATGATGCCTAAGCCGATTTTCAAAACGAAGGGTAAGAGGGCAATCAAGCCAAAGACCCCCACATCGGTCATCTGCAGTCCATTATCGAGCAGATACAGGGCATTCAGGGCAGCAAAAAATCCCTGGATTGTGCCCTGGGTGAAGTAAAGCGAACCAAAGGTTAGATACCGGGTGATCTTATTTTTCGGCATTGAGACTCCTTATTTGTTCTATAATTTCAAAAAATCGATTGTTGTAGAAAGAATTATAATCTGAATAAACGCTTCAACCGGGCAAATCATTTAATTTGGCATCTATAAATCTAGACACAAGCATCTTTTTTTGCAATGATATTATTCAAAACAAAAAATTTATGCCGATGGACATCAAAGCAGGTATTCAGGTGAAATTTTCCGTCAATTATTGATGGCGAAAATCAATCCTCATTTAGTAGGGATTGGAGCCTTTGGATATCCGCGCGTGATGTTTGATCGATGCTAAGCGGTGTAAGCGAGACCTTTTTTTCGACCAGTAAGATTTGAAGGTCGCTGCCCTCTTCAAGATCTTCGGGTTGATAACTGATTTTGTAGCCAATCGGACCGCGATCAGATAATTTTTCACGGTGGGAGGGTGTAGGCACGTAATATCGCTGCCTTGACTGCCGTGTCAGCACGATGGGCGTCTTCGGTGTAGCACCCTGGGGAATATCCAGTTTGAGAATATCGACATCATAACCAAGGTCATATTCAAGCATCATCTCGGCTATTTTGCGGGTGAAGTAACCAGCCGCCGTGAAATCAATATCCTGAGAAAGGGAAAGGTGATGCTCCGCACTGGTCTGCATGGATACCGCAAGGGCAGGGATGCCTAATGAGGCTGCCTCAAGTGCGGCACCGACTGTGCCTGACATGGTGATGCATGCGCCTACATTTTCCCCGTAATTGATGCCTGAAACGACCAGATCAGGTTCACCCTGGATCACATCATACATCCCATGCAAGACTGCCTGACCCGGCGAACCATCGATGGAAAAAACCTCCCAATCGCGCCCATTAACGTGGAGGGACATCTTTTCAATAATGCCTGATGAATGGATCGGCATGCTGTGCCCTACGCCCGTTTGTTGATCACGAGGTGCGACCACATGCACAAAACCAAGGGGGTCAAGCGCTTCAGCCGCCGCCCACAAGCCGGGTGAATGGATGCTGTCGTCATTGGTCAATAAGATTTGTTTGGTTTTATTATTCATAGGCTCCTCATTTTAGTCAGGGTGAGCGTGATTTGCAACATGTTCTCGGTAAATGATGGGTTAATCACCTTGTATTTCAGATATTAAAAGAGACGTATTACCAACGTCTCTTGTCGATTCGCACACATACATCAAAAAAGGTCTAAATTTCTCCCTCAGTACATTTGGCAGAGAAAGCTTTGATCTGCTCAACCATTGCCATCAATCCGTTGGCGCGCTGGGTAGATAGGTGTTTGTTCAGCCCGGTCTGTTCAAAGAAAGTCAGATCGGCAGCATGCACATCTTCAGCAGGTTGTCCCGAGAAAACGCTCATTAGCAGCGCAGCGAGGCCTTTGACGATCAGAGAGTCACTATCCGCCTGAAAGTAAACTACCCCATCCCGGCATTCGCGGTGAAGCCAAACAGTGGATTGGCAGCCCCGGACGATGTTCTCTTCCGTCCTATATTCATCCGGCAGTGCACTCATTTTCTGACCGAGTTCGATCAGGTAGGCATAGCGTTCATCCCATTGCGGTAGAAAGGAAAAGTCTTCCACAATCCCGGATTGGATTTCGTTAATCGAGGCCATTGTTTATTTCCCCAACATCTTCAGGACTTTTCGGATAGCGGCGATCAGAGCGTCGATGTCCTGCCGGGTGTTGTAGATCGCCAATGAAGCCCGCACCGTACCATCGATCCCGAAAGCTGTCATAATTGGCTGGGTGCAGTGGTGCCCGGTGCGCACAGCAACGCCCATGGTGTCCAGCAGTGTCCCTAAATCATAGTGGTGGACGCCTGCAATATTGAATGAAAGAATGCTGGTATGGTTTTGTGCGTTGCCATAAATGGTAAGTCCCTCAATCGCTTGAAGGCTTTGGCGTCCATATTCAAGGACATCCTCTTCATGCGCCATGACGTCTTTGAAGGAGAACTGGTTGAGATAATCGATGGCAGCTGCCAGCCCGATAGGACCCACGATATTTGGGGTGCCAGCCTCAAACTTGAATGGGAGCTGGTTAAAGGTGGTCTTATCTACCGACACCAGGTCGATCATCTCACCGCCGCTCTGGAACGGAGGCATGGCTTCCAGCCATTTTTCTTTGCCATACAGGATACCAATCCCTGTGGGCGCGTAGATCTTATGCCCTGAGAAGGCGTAGAAGTCTGCATCCAGGTCAAGGACATCATGGGCGACATGCTGAACAGCCTGGGCTGCATCGACAAGGACAGCCGCACCGGCATCATGCGCCATCCTGATCATCTCTTTTGCAGGGTTGATTGTCCCGAGTGAATTGGAAACGTGGTTGAATGCCACCAGTTTGGTGCGTTCGCTCAAAAGGGCTTTGTACACGTCCAACCTGAGCTCGCCGTTGATATCGAAGGGCACCACCCGAAAATGTGCACCTCGCCGCTGACACATCATCTGCCAGGGGACAAAGTTTGAATGGTGATCCATCTCAGTGACGATTACATCATCACCTGGGTTGATAAAGGCATCACCAAAGGAATATGCCACCAGGTTGATGGCTTCCGTGGTGCCGCGGGTGAAGATGATCTCATGTTCGGACCGGGCATTAATGTAATTTTGAACGGTTTTGCGGGCTGCTTCGTGGGCTTCGGTGGCAAGGTTTGAGAGGTGATGCGTTCCGCGGTGGATATTGCTGTTGTAGGTTGTGTAATAAGTTGTTACAGCGTCAATTACAGCTTGCGGTTTTTGGGTGGTCGCAGCATTGTCAAGGTAAACAAGGGGTTTACCGTTAATAGTAGTCTTTAATATCGGAAAATCTTCTCGAATTTTGTTGATATCGATTGTCATTAAAACCTTCGGTTTATTGTATATAAATCCTATAAATTTTACCCGATAATGCAAATATTAAACGAAAATCAGGATCAACCTGAGTGGCTCAGAAATTTCTTAATGTTCAAGATGCCAATAGGCATCTACCTAATGTTAGGGTGGATTAGGAAACATTGATCAACACCGGGTCATTGATGCTATGGCCCAGCTTTTGCAGCGGAACGCCATTTGCGAGATGGGCAGCGATCGGGGCAAAAATGTCCCGACCATGAGGGGAATGGCTGGTTTCCGGCAGCCAGTACTGGGGCTGATCCAGTCTGATGATGAACAGGGTTTCACCGTTTTTATTTGCGCGATCAATGAGGGGGGATAACACGCCATTATCCGGTGCAACAAAGAATTGCGACCCAATTTGAGCAGCAAGGGAGCGCCTTTGGGTGCCCACACCGGGATCAATGCCTGCCACATGCACGGTGCCTGCCGGGAAGTGGGGCGCAGATTGAGCCAGCATGTGGGCGGCTTCTGGCACATCTTGGGATTGGACCTGGTGGTTGATATCGATAACCCTTGCCTGGGGTGCAATTTCCGCAATGACGCCCTTCATAACCCCCACAAAGTGATCGTTCAAGCCATAGTCTGTCAATAGCGTTACGATGCCGTTGGGATCAAGCCAGTCTACCGCAGGATTTTCACCAAATTGATGGACAATATCATCATAGTTCAAGCCCTGTCTGATGACCTGGCAGAACACATCTGGCAGTCCCTTTTGTCGGAGGGCTTGGACGGCAGCAGTGATGTTATAAGGCACCCGGAACAACTGCGTTTGAAGTTTTCCATCTGTAATATCTAAAAGTGCGTAACTGCCGCGTGGATCACTATCATCAAGGCGTCCAACGCTGCCCGGATTAATAAAGCTAACATCATTCAGTGTGCGCACGAAAGCCCTGTGGGAGTGTCCAAATAATACAACATCTACATCAACCTGATCAGCCAGTTCACCCAAACGTTTCAAAGAAGTTTCTGAATCGAGATACTGGCTTTCGGGATCCGGGCTTGTGTGCGTCATCAGGATTCGAAGGTTATTAAACACAAAGCTCCGTTTTTCAGGAAGTGATTTGAGGAATTTTCGTGACTTCTTCGATAGAGAATCATAAGTCCAGGCAAACATCAATCTTTTGTCGGCATTATTGACGCGTGCCCATCTTTCCTTCCGATGTTTCTTGCTGAGTACTTTTTTGTCATAATCACCCTGCAGGCTGATCACGCGCGAATGCTGCAGCCAGCAAACGACCTTTTCTGGTTCAGGTCCGTACCCGATAGAATCCCCCAGATTGAGGATGGTTTCGCCAGCGCCTTGTTCGCGAGCGTGTCGTAAGACAGCTTCAAGTGCCGGAAGATTGCCATGGATATCTGAAGTCAGGACTATTTTCATGGTGAGGGATCAGGTTTCAAGGTTTTGTGTTGATGGATCTGGGGTTGGGTTTATTTTTTCACTTCCATGTGGTGAATCGCCAGAGTTGACTTCAAAATCGGATTCTGTTTGATCCTCATCAACTTCGAATTCTTCTTCGGGATACCCGGGTGCAACCTCAACATCGCTTGCCAGGTGTGAAAGGGCAGCCTCAACGTTAATTGGCGTTTGAAGGATCTCTCTTAATGATTTCCACGCCTGTTCTGCCTGCAGATTTTCCCATGTCGCCAGGAAGGATTGGTATTCAAGTTCCCTGGCTTTTTGGCGGTCTTCGATCAGATGCTCAAACCCTGGGATCAATCGTTTGAGGGGTCCGCTGTTGCCAAAATAATCTTCGATGCGTTTTTGTTCTTTGGTGATAAATAGCGGAAGCCAGCTCACCCAGACATCTGCGTCGTGGATTGCACCGAGTTGATCCTGGAGTTCCTTCATGAATTGAATATATGGGCTCAATGACTCTTTATAAATTGGGGCAAAAATTTCCATCGTATAACGCAGATGTTTGCCTGATATGCGCATGGCGTGTAATTTTTCTTTTTTCTCTGGTTGATAAACATATGCCTGATAGCTGAGGAAATCTTCAAGGCGATCGTTGATCGTGTTGAAGGACCTTTTGTAAAGCGAGGGTGTGAACAGGTACATGTTCTCTGTACCGGATGTCATTGCCGTCAATTGGGACTGTATTTTTTCAAGGATTTGGGTTTCCTGCAGCTGGTTAAGTGTTTGGGCGACCTTCTGCTGGGCTTTGATCCGCTGCTGCTTCAAGCGTAATAACAGCCGCCCATATCCGGGCTTGAACCTTGCGTCTGACAGCAAATCGTACTTTTGGTCCACGCATTCAATTTGGATATCCAGATCACGTGCCTTACCCAGTGCCTTGGTGATTTGGCGGATGTTTTCCTGGTAAGACTGGAATTTTTTGGCTGACAGGCAGTCCCGGAAAAGTCCAAGACCGTTGCGAAGTCTGCGGGATGCTACCCGCAAGCGATGAATGTATTCGATGTCATCAAGTGCAAGTGCCCCCATGATTTCACCTTTAAGCTGGTTGACTTGTTCGAGCATGTAATTCGCGCCGAAGATACAGCTAGCTTTTTGAACCTTTTTACCCATTGTTCTTACCTCCAACTTTTGATTTGAACACTGGAAGGAACCAGAAAAGGTATGTTAGAAAGCCTCCTCGATGACAGGTTGTTGATCTTCCAGAAATTGCCTGATGTGGTTTTGTAGATCACTGAAAACATCCATGACAGGTCGACCTGCATTCACAGTGATAAAATCATATTCCTTTGCATACTGGTCGAACAAGGTGATCATTTTGGATTGGTAATCAATGAAGCTATCATAAAGATTATCTGATGGAGAAATATCCATCCCGGCTTCCCAATAGTTCAATCCGCGTCCATGGATCAATCGGGTAACAAGGTCCGTCACATTTGCCTTGAGATAAAAAACAAGATCCGGTTTGAGCGCAAATCCATAAAGTTGTCGTGCCCAATCCGAGTCTGCTCCGCGCACGATATCCCGAGCCATAATGGAATAGAAATAGCGATCCGAAAGGACAATAAAGCCTGCCTGTAACGCCGGGATGATCTGGTTCTCTAAACGATCTGCGAAGTCGGTGGCATAAAACAGGCTCATCGTAATTCGGCTGAGGGTGTGTCCTTTGCGCGCTTCTTCAATGCCTTGCTGCGTCATTTCCGATCGCCTTAACCCCGTGTCGGAAACGGCAAATCCCTCATCTTCTAACCATTTGCGAAGTAAATGGGTTTGTGTGGAACGTCCAACGCCATCGGAGCCTTCCAGGACGATCAGCTTGCCGGGAAGTTTGCCAACTTCTCGATAGGGAAAACCCGCACCATAATATTCTGACTTAGGCATTATGCATTTCCTTTCCCGTGGACTGTCCCCGATTTTATAGGCGTATATGGGCTGCTCTCTGGCAAAGGCAATCCTTTCCAGCCTTCCAGCTCTTTTTTGACAATTTCCCGAACTAGCCGCTGCTGTGCCTGAACTGAGAGATTGCCATCAATCACAGTAAGATTGAATTCATTCACCATGAGATCATATTCATTCAGGATTCTTTCCTGGAAAAGCTTAAAACTCTCGATCCGGCTTTCCGAAAGGTCCAGGTCCATGCCGGCTTCGTAGTATTTGAGTTTTGCCCGCGCACTGGTGATACGATCAACAGCCACATCCAAGGGTACACGGAAATAGAGGGCAATGTCGGGCTGTAAGGCGAAGGAATAAAGGTTGCGGACCCATTCCCGGTCAACACCGCGGGCGACATCACGTCCGAAGGCGGTGAAGGCATAGCGGTCAGCCAACACGATCACGCCGGCTTTGAGCAATGGGAAGATCCGGTTTTCCCAACGGTCAGCGAAATCAGTGCATTGCAGCAGGCTGAAGGTTGTGGGTGTGAAAAGTTTGCCTTTTTTGGCGAGTTTGGTGGTGCTTTTAACCAGGGCAGAGGAATTCCATTCACTGAAGTAAACGGAACGTCCCTGTGTTTGCAACCATTTATGGAGCAAATCGATTTGGGTGGATTTACCGCTTCCATCGATGCCTTCAACGACGATTAGTTTACCGGGGGTGGTGTTTTTTCTTAACATAAAGATGTCCTTCATTTAAAAAAAGGAATTGATGATGAAAATTATACTTGAATTGTCTCTAAAACCGAAAACAATTGTAGAATGGCTAAGAGGTTTCTGGTAATTCTTGCCAATATATTTACAATGGTCGCAAGCAACTATTGCTGTTATTTTGCTGTCTGTTTAGAGGGAATCCTCATCATCCCATTCATCATCGGAAGCGTCGATTTCTAGTAATTCCCCAGTGGCAATGAAGATTGTCCGTTCACAGATATTGGTGACCCGGTCCGCCATGCGTTCGATGTTGTGAACAATCCACATGACATAGTTTGTTTGATCAATATCCTCCGGGTTAGCGATCATGTTTTCCACGTTCTTGCGGTAGATTTCAT
Organism: Candidatus Brevefilum sp.; assembly: GCA_036733105.1. GTDB lineage: Bacteria > Chloroflexota > Anaerolineae > Anaerolineales > Anaerolineaceae > Brevifilum. Next base: position 14,782 of record DAINBD010000008.1, read on the forward strand.
TGTAAAGTTCATCGACCAGGTCATCTTCCTGCGGAATGCGGTAAGCCATCTGAACGTCTTCAGTGATAAATGCGCTCAAAGCCCGATGGAGCATCATGACAGCCAGGTCTGCCATCCGGCTGATCTCCCGAATGGGGAGCTGGATATCATCTTTACCGATTAGCAGGTTGATCTTGGCGATCCCTTTTGCATAATCCCCCATACGTTCAAGTTCGGTGATCACTTCAAGGATCGCAGCCAGCAAGCGCAAATCGTGGGCGATCGGTTGTTGGGTTGCAAACAAGATCAAAACACGGTTTTCGATGGCGTAGCGTTTCTCATTAATGAGGTCGTCTTCCTTGTATACTCGGCGGGCTGCTGGTAAATCTCGATGTTTGAGCGTGTCAATCGCATTCAACATTGATTGCTCAACCATACTGCCAAGCAGCAGTACCTCATCCTGAAGATGATGGATTTCGCGATCTAATGTTTGTCGAGGCATGGGAGACTCCCGGTTGTTGTTTCTTTGGTTATGTATTGTAGTTCATTCTAACCAAACCGACCAGATACGTAATCTTCTGTCTGTTTATTGCGTGGATTGGTGAAGATTTGCTCCGTTGTACCCATTTCGACCATGAACCCGGATTTATCTTCATCGATCATCAGGAAGGCAGTGAAATCGGATACACGTGCTGCTTGCTGCATGTTGTGGGTGACGATCACGATGGTGTAATTTTCTTTGAGGTTTTCCATCAACTCCTCAATCTTCATGGTGGCAATCGGGTCAAGAGCAGAGGCTGGTTCATCCATAAGGATCACAGAGGGTTCAACAGCCAGGGCACGTGCAATGCACAATCGCTGCTGCTGTCCGCCTGAGAGGGCTAAACCAGATTGGTTCAGCTTGTCCTTGAGATCGTCCCAAACACTGGCTTGGCGCAAACTGCGTTCGACAATCTCTGCCAAGACATGTTTTTTGTTGATGCCATATAAGCGTGGGCCGTAAGCCACATTATCAAAAATACTCATCGGGAAGGGATTCGGACGTTGAAAGACCATACCAATCCGCTGGCGGATATCTACGATATCGATATTTGGCGCATAGATGTTGGTGCCGTCCAGCAAGATTTGTCCTTCAACGCGCACATTTGAGACCAGGTCATTCATGCGGTTAAAAGACCGCAGGAGGGTCGATTTTCCACATCCCGAGGGGCCAATCAGGGCTGTGATCCTGTTTTTGGGAATATTTATTGAGATATTTCTTAACGCCTGAAAATTTCCGTAAAAAACGGATACGTTTTCAGTCGAGATTTTAATCGGAAGGGTTTCCCAATTGGATTTTTGGCTAATTTCACCAACAAAATCAACTTTTTGTCGCTTTGGCGCTGTGCGGAATAATGATGGTGTCGGTGAGATTGTTTGTGGTTTAACAAAATTCATGATCATGACCCTTTGACAAATGGGTGCTTTTCACGCATGATGGAAAAATCGTCATGATTTTATCATATCACTTGATGATAAAAGAAATTCGAGGGATCGGTTAAGGTCAGATAAAAAAAGGTAAAGGATGGGTTAACATCAAGCGACTGGGAGCGAAAAATAGATGGTGCTGCCCACACCCTCTTCGCTTTCTGCCCAGATATATCCGCCATGCGATTCAATCATGTGACGGGCGATGGACAGCCCCAAACCTGTACCGCCGCCTGTGCGCGCTCGATCTGCTTTGTAAAATCTTTCAAAGATCCTGCCGAGGTCTCTTCTGGCGATGCCAACCCCCGTATCCTTAACAGCAAAAACGATAAATTCACCATCTTTTCTAGCAGATATTTGGATATTTCCACCAGGGGGCGTGAATTTGATGGCGTTGTGGATCAAATTGATCATTACCTGGGTTATGCGGGTTGGATCGGCGAAAACGGAGGGCAGTTCCTGCTGGCAATCAATGCTTAATTCAAGTCCTGCCCGTTCTGCCTGCAGGTACATCCGTTCATATGCAGGGTTCAGAAGATCACAAGGTTGGATCCGATGGAAGGAGAGCGGCACTTTACCTGATTCGATCCGTGAAAGCTCCAGGAGTTCATTAACAAGTTGAGTCAGGTTGTCGATTTCGGTTTCCATTCGGAGGATGAACCGCCTTGCAGCAGGGGGATCGTCAAGCGCACCTTCCTGCAAGGTTTCCGCAAGGGCTTTCAGGCTCGCAAGAGGTGTACGCAATTCGTGAGAGACATTACTGATAAAATCCCTGCGGACTGTTTCTAACCGGCGCAATTGGGTCAGGTCCTGGAACAGGATCATGGTGTTTCCGGGAAGAGAGGTTTTGAGTGGGATCCCGACCACCTGCAAGAAGAGGTGTTGGGGTCCGATTTCCAACATGGTGCTCTGGTTCTTTCCCTGATTTGTCTGACGCCAAAGATCAACGAGTTGATGATATCGCAGCACTTCAACAACAGACCTGCCAACGCCCTCGCTTTCCCCTACCTGGAAAAGCCGTTCGGCAGCGGGATTGAGAAGCTGCACCCGACCGTTGGAATCTGCGATTAACACACCATCCGTCATCTGATTGAGGACAGCTGTTAACCTGGCGCGTTCGCTGGTAAGGGCATCAATTTGATTTCCAATGTGTTCAGCCATGACCTTCAAAGCTTGTGCAAGATCATTGAGCGGGCTTTCTGTCTCAGGGAAGTGAAGGCGCTTGAAATTTCCCATACTCATTTGTTCAGCAGCAATGGTCAACATTTCGGTGTGCCGCCTTAGACGGTCCTTGAAAATGCGGGTTATGAACCAGATAATCCACGCATTTATTAATAGAATAGCAGGGATGAACCAAAGCAACCAATTTTGTGTGGCTCGGAAATTCTCACGTGGTGCCTCCAGGTAAACAAATCCTGAAATTTTTCCCGCTTCATCCAGGATGGTCGTTGCAGCAGACAATTGATCCTTTGTTTTTTGGGAAGCCTTACCATCGCTGCGCGTTTTTGTCAGCATGGACTCCAATTGTTCTGGATCCACATTTTCGTCTAAGGATTTTGCGAGGACCTCCCCCTGTGTATTGAGGATAAGGACCTTCATGCTCAGGGACTCTGACCCGGCTTGAACCACCTGGTTCAACTGTCCTGTCTCCTCCTGATTTAGGGTTTGCGGCTGGAGGGATGACTCGATGAAGCGGGCTGATGCCAATACCTGTGTTTCCCATTCAGCCATCTCATTTTGCCGGATCCGATTCCCATGAACGGCTGAGATTACTGCAATAAGAACAGCCAGCAGAATCAGGTAAGGAAAAACAGCTCGCCAGCGTTTGTTTCGCGGCATAAATTATCCTTCGAAGCGATATCCTGCACCCCTTACGGTGACGATACGCCGGGGATTGCCAGGGTCCTGTTCAATCTTTTCCCGCAGCCAGCGCACATGTACATCCACGGTGCGGCTGTCGCCGATAAAATCCCATCCCCACACTCTTTCCAGGATAAATTCACGAGAGAGGACCTGCCCTTGATGTTGTGCAAAGAAGGTGAGCAATTCATATTCTTTTGGTTTGAAGGCAACAACCTTGTCATCGATTTTTATTTCATGGCGGGTCATATCAATTTGCAGGTTTCCAAAATCAAGCGTTTCAGGTTTTGGCTTGCCATCTTCACCTTCCCTGGCTGCTGCTTCTTCCCGGATCAGGCGAACCCTTCGCAGCAAGGCCTTCACCCGAGCGATTAGTTCGCGCATGCTGAAAGGCTTTGCCAGGTAATCATCTGCTCCAACCTCAAGCCCGACCACGCGATCAATTTCATCGTCACGAGCGGTGAGCATTAAGATGGGCGTGGACATTTCTCGGCGTAAAATCCTGCAGATCTCAAAACCATCCAGACCGGGCAGCATAACATCAAGAATGATCACTTCAGGTGACCATTCGCGCGCCAGTTCGATGGCTTCGGTGCCATCCCCTGTCGTCTTTACATCATATCCCTGCTTCTTCAAGTTATATGCCAGGGTTTCCTGCAGAGATATTTCATCATCAACTACTAATATTTTTTCAGACATTTTTCCTCCAAAGAGATTCCAGGAGAGCGGTAAACTTTTCCGCCAGTTCCACACGAGAAAATCGTGTTATAACCAGATTCCTTCCGTTCAAACCCATTTGCCGGCATTGCTCTGGGTGGGCAGCAAGATGCAGGATGACATTTGCTAGTGCATCGGGGTCACCAGGTGGGACGAATATACCTGCTTCTGCTGCTGTTACAACCTGCCGAATAACCCCGTCAATTGCCAGGATCACTGCTCGTCCGGCAGCCATGTAATCAAAAACTTTGTTCGGGTAGGTCGTTTTATACATTTCGATCGGTTTAAGGATCGCCAGGCAAGCATCGGCGGCTGCCAGGGCTTGACCCATTTCCAGCTTGGGGAGCGGTGGGAGAAAGGTGATGTTTTCCAGGCTGCGTTCTGACGCCTCTTGTTGGAGACGCGCTTTTTCCTTACCCGAACCCAACATGACGATCCGGATTGATGGGTCTGATTGTAAAAGAGCTGCCGCGTCCAAAACGATTCCCAGATCGTTAGACAGGCCGTGGGCACCCGCATAAAGGGCAATGAAGGGTTCCTTTAGCCCATGGGCGTTTCTGAATGCCAACCCCCGGTCTTGCGGATCAAACATGGCTGGATCAGCACCATTGGGGATCAGGATCGCATCCCTTGCCCCTCGGGCTTCAACGTGCTCTATAAAGCCCGGGGAATTAACCATCACCTGATCAGCATGGCGATACAGAAACCTCTCAAGCCATTCAGAGAGTCTGATCAGGCTTTTGTTCTTCAATACGCCCACAGCCACCGCAAAAGCAGGCCAGAGGTCACGCACTTCAAGCAGAAAGGGCTTCCCTTTCAATCTTGCCAGCAACCAGGCTGTCGGTCCCTGGAATATCGGGGGGGTTGTGCCCCAAACCAGGTCGACATGCCGCACCATCAAGCCGTTGATGAAGGATGAGAGCATAAAGCTCAGGAAACTGAACACCCGCCAGACGAAGGATCGATGTAACACGGGCAGCGTATAACTGCGGATGATGGTCACACCCTGATCATCGACTTGTTTCCTTTTCTGCTGAGTTTGCCTTTCACCGGTAAGGTAGCTGACAGGGCTGGCAATGATGGTGACCTGGTGCCCCTTCTGGCTGAGATGTCTTGCCAGTTCGTGGTGTCGTGTGCCGCCGGGTTCGTCCAAGGACGCAAAAGCCTGGTGAATCAGCAGAATGTGCATATTGTTAACATTTTACTCGATTATTAACGAGCCGTGTGCGGTTTGAGAGGAAGGGATAAAAGGGAACGCTATGCTACATTTATTCAAACTGCCAGTATGTTTGAATCTGGAGGGGGAGAACTCCCTTGCGGGTGGCTTTGATCATTAATGCGGGTGCTTTCTCACCATAAATTGGTGAAGTCCATCCCCAGGTAGGTTCGGCTTGCATATTACCCAGTATGGATTGTCCCGTCCGGAATAGGTTTACCTGGTCAATTCCGGTCAGAACGACTTGAAATGAATGTAAACCGTCTGTAAAGCGGAGAGACCCTGCCCCAACGTGTTCCCATGAGAGATCGGGCAGAAGCCAGGCTATGCGTACCTCATGCACTTCTTGATTTTCTTTGGCGTAAGGGAGAAGGTTGTCGGTGATCAACCAGCCCGCATCGCTCTTTTCCAGCGTGCGCTGGTGAAGCACGCCCAGTTTTCTAAATCCATCATGTTCTGCTGTGATGCGGCAAAGCTCCCCTTCTTGATCGACCTCGTGGGCGATAACCTGCGCCTGAGCCCAATCCAACCAGAGGAAACGACCTGCTCTGAGCATCTGATCCTGACCATCCACCGTCAGGGTATTGTGTACATGCGCCGCAGCCAGGGCATTATCCCACGGCGGCGGGGCGTTGTAATGGTATGAACCCGGATCGAAGGCGACATTGACCCCTTTCCACCATAGATCCACATGCAATTGATCGGCATGGGAGGGGCGATCTGTAAACTGCGTCGCGTGTAGAAAAGCTCGCCCTTCGCCGCTTTCCACGCGCAGCATGTCCGATGCTTGCGGCTGTGGGATCGTGTCAGCTTGGGGAGCCTGCAGATCAAACCAGGATGCCATTTCAGCGAGGTCAGCCTGCCCGTAGATATCCTGATTGAGAAATGCCTTACCAGCCGCATCCACAACAGGGCGGTAATCATATGCTGGAAGCGATGTGAGTGGGAACAGGTAAGCACCATCCTGTGCGCCGAGATGAGGTGTTTGCCCCGTTTGGGGATCCGTCAGAGCCCACAGCCACTGCGTGGCTGCTGCTAACCGGATCAGGCTCAGGGGCTGCCATGTCGTATCGCCCGCACTGCGCTGGAGATGATCGGTGAACAAGGCAAGCTGGAGCGTCAGGCGGTGATAATTGGTGCTGTGCTGGATATAGGTGCCAAATTCATCGATTTGATGTTGAAAAGCCCAATTCAGCCAGCGCCAACCTAACGCACGCCATTTAGAAGCCTGCGGATGATCAGGAAGGTAGAGACCTGCTGCATAAAGGCCAGCAGCCTCTGAAATCAGGTGATTGTTGTTTTGTGCCCTGGCATAAGGCATGGTGGGTGGGATCCGCTGGGCGTGTTCAGCGATCGCCTGCCACAAGCGCTGCCTGTTTTCAGGTGTTGAGGTTGGGTCGTGGGCAAAAACCCGATCGCAGAAAATCAATATTATCAGGCGGATCGCGACCTCCTGGGCGGATTGCCACTGCCTGCCGAGGTTAGGGGGATGAACATCTAAAAAGTGAAGCGTCTTTCCCCAAAAATCTTTCGCATAGTCGAAATTTCGACTGAAGGCATACGCCCTGGCCAGCGGAATCGCCCAGCCGAACCGAGCGGGCTCCCAGATTAATTTGAGATCGGTTTCCGGGTGTGTTTTTTCAAGTTCTGTCCAGTGATGCGCAGACGCCCCTATCTCCAGGTCCAGCGGGACAGGTTTATCTCCAAAACGGTGAAATTTTCCCTGAAGGACAGCATCAGCCTGCTGCAAGGCAACGGCTTTTTCGGATTCGGATACAATTGGAAAATTTTCGAAGGGTTCCAGTCCGGGTTCACCTGTAAAAATAACCCGCTGGTTAGGGGTGATTCGCCGGTAATGACCCATCCGCAGCCCCAGTTGATAGCATGAGTAATACCAGAGCTTTTTTATTCCAAGGTTACGGGAGGCTTTAAAGGCTTTGGTTATCGGGTTCATCAGGGCTTTTTAATCATAAGAACGTTTTGAACCGGTCTATGACTATCATTGGTAGCTGATCTGAACAGGTTTGCTATCACGCAGTGATTCAAGCGCTGCAAAACTCGCCAGGGTGACCCCTATGATTTGTTCATAGGGTATGGGGGGGTCTTTCCTGCCCTGAAGTGCGTTTAGGAATGCCTTCCAGGCGTTGCTGTGCCCTTTATCCTGACGAAGGAGGTTGCGTTTTACCTTGCGATGTCCTTTTTCGACCATCTCAAGCTTGCGCCAATCGTGCAGAGCAGCGACCTTACCCCCACAAAAGACCTCGACATATTCCTTGGGGTAGGCTTTGTCGCCGTTTGCAAGATAGGATACAACACCTAGGGAGCCATCCGGGAAGCGGAAATTCATCACGACGTTGTCTTCACTGTAAATGCCCTGGTCGGGTAAGCCGTGGGTTGTAACTTCAACTGGATTTTCTCCCACCAGAAAGATCAGAAAATCAATAAAGTGACATGATTCGCCGATGATGCGCCCACCGCCAATCTCAGGATCGATCAGCCAGTGATCTTCCGGTAAACGATTCGCATTCACCCTGTAATGAGCAAACAGCGGCACCTGCCTGTTTTGGACAAAGGATTTGAGGGCTTTTGCCAGAGGCGCAAATCGTCGGTTGAAGCCAACCATTAACGTCGGCTGGTTTTCTATTTGCAGGGCAGCCCTGATTTCCTCAAGCTGGTTATGGTTGATAGCGAGGGGCTTTTCACAATAAACATGTTTACCAGCCTCAAAGGCTGCCAGGATCTGGGGGGTATGCAAATTGTGGCGCGTCAGGATTGCCATGAGGTTGATAGCGGGGTCTTTCAACAGTGTCTCAGCATCGCTTGTTGCGAAACCAAAACCATGACGTTGGGCTGCGTGCTGCGCAGTTGCCCCCGACGCAGAAACGATCCCAACAGGCGCAATTCCACCGACTTTTTGAACGACAGGCAAGAAGGTGGATCGGGCATAGTTGCCTGCACCCAGCACGCCCAAAGCCAGGATGTCGCCAGGCTTGACCTGGACAGAGGGTGCCATCCGATTGATGATCCGATTGTCCGATGGGATACCCACCTCTTCATAGGTTAGGAGAACGCCAAGGAAAGGTTCTTTGCTTGTGATCAGCTCATAGGCTTTTTGACCCTCCCCTATGGGGATCCGGTGGGTGATGATAGGATTGACGTCCAGCTTCCCCTGTGCCAAAAGGTTGAGAAACGCTTCCATGTTGCGTGTTTCTGTCCACCGAACATATCCGATAGGATAATCCATTGCCTTTTCTTCGTAATTCTTATCATAACGACCCGGACCATAAGAACGGGAAACGACCAGGTCCAATTCTTTTTCATAGAAAGACTTACGGGGAACTTCCAGGCTGATGGCGCCGACAGCTATAACTTTTGCTCTGTCACGCGCGATCTCCCCTGCCAGTTCAAGAGGGTCATTAGAAGTGGAATCTGCACAGATCAGGACCGCATCCACTCCTCTGCCGTGCGAGAAGGCAAGTGCAGCCTCAACGGCATCCGATCGGGGAACAGCGACATGTGCACCCATTTGGGATGCGAGGGCAACCCTCCCTGGATCGAGGTCAACGCCTAATACCTGGCACCCGGCAGCAGAAGCGATCCCCACCGTCAGCAGACCGAGCAACCCCAAACCGATCACAGCGATTTGAGCACCAACCTGGACATCTGCCAGCCGAAAGCCCTGCATGGCTACTGCGCCAATAGTGGTGAAAGCAGCCTGTTCAAAGCTGACATCATCGGGGATATGCGCCATCAGGTTCTGGGGAACAGCTGCAAATTCAGCATGAACGGCATACCCGCCGCCAGCACAGGCAACCCGGTTGCCCGCTCGAAAACCGCTCAGGCCTGGTCCAGTTTGGACAATGGTGCCGGCTGATGAATATCCCAACGCCATAGGCTGATCGAGTTTATTCATCGCCGCTTCAATGGTTGTCAGCAGCCCTTCCTGGCGAGCTTTGTTCAAAACATCTCTTACAAGATCAGGACGGGATTTGGCTTTGCCCAGAAGTCCCTGTTTGGCGAATTCTATCACCATCCGTTCTGTGCCAGTTGATACAAGCGAAGCTACCGTCCGGACAAGGGCTGTACCCTGGCTGGGGCGAGGTACGGGCACATCTGCGATGTGCGTTTCACCAGTTTTCATGTTTTGCAGTAGTTGTTTCATAGGTATGCACTCATTTTTTGGATGATCAGGTTAATAGGATTATAGTCTAAACTCGGATTTGACGGGAAATTTCGATAAAATCCAAAAGTCTCCATATTACGAGAGCGGGGAACGGTCATTTTAACAAAAAATGCGAGCCAATCGCTCGCATGGTTCTTGTTTTGTTGTTTAATTATTCTTCTTTGGTTTTGGTTTCAGCTTTCTTCTTCTCAGGTTTATCTTCGCCTTTGTTCATATGTTCTTTCTTTGCGCTATCATCCTTCTCAGAGGAATAGGTCTGACCGGATGGCGAGCGGTTGTCTGTTGCGTAGAAACCCTTGCCCTTAAACACAATCCCGACAGGCTGGTAAACTTTGCGTAAAGCAGGCTCACCGCACTCCGGGCAGATGGTTAAAGGATCTTCAGAAAATTTCTGATATTGATCGAAGCGGATTCCGCAATTTTCACATTGATAGGTATAGGTTGGCATAACTTACTTCCTGATTTAATTCCTAAAAAATTATAGTACGCTTGTAGGACAATGGCAAGCATGTTAGGACGAGTCTAATAGATCTCTTACGGTATCTGGGTTTGGCAAGGCTTAGTTTATGATGTATCAATGACTTGGATGAGTGAGATTATCACTGGTATAATCCCGACATGCACAGAAAATGGCGAATTATATTTGATTTTGCCTGGATCGTAGTCCTTTTTCTTTCCGCCTGTTCGCAATCAATAATACCAACCTCTACTCCGCAAGCCACTGAGGTTGAAGGAACCCTGAGACCCTATCCTTCGGATACGCCGACCCCGCTTCGATCGCCAACGGCGATGTCGACACTCACGCCTACGCCCACTTTCACCATGACGCCAACGCCAATTTATTATGAGGTTAAGGAAGGCGATGATATGTTTGGGATTGCCTTCTGGTACAACATCAGCCTTGAATCTCTTCTGACAGCCAACCCATCTGTTGACCCACGGGCAATGGGACCCGGTACAAGTTTACTGATTCCGGTCACACCCATCCCGCAACCGACGTCAACGACTGCAGTTGAGGTTGCAGATACCCCGGTACCGAGCTCCATGATCTGGCAGGATCCCAATTGCTATCCGGATGCCGCTGGTGGTCTGTGGTGTTTTATGCTGGTCGAAAACCGGCAGGATTCAGACCTTGAAAACGTCAAAGGAATGATCACGCTCATAGGTGGGGAACAATCCAGACAAGAGGTTGCCCATTTGCCGCTCAACCAGCTGCCAGCAGGCCAGTCTTTGGCTTTGGTGGCTTATTTTCAATCCCCAGTCCCACCTGATTATTCGGTGACTGGCATGGTGGATTTCTTTTTACCTGTTATGGCGGGGGATGATCGTTACTTATCCGTTGAGATTACCTCACAAAGTGTGACGTATCGTGAAGATGGTGAGATCGCGGATATTGAAGGTGAACTTTTCATCCTGGAAGGGCAGCCAGCCATGGATTACCTCTGGATCCAAGGCACAGCTTTCAACAGTGCTGGGGACGTGGTCGGTGTCCGCCGCTGGGAAGCAGAAGTCCTGCCCAAATCAGGGGAAGCGCTACCCTTTGGTTTCGAGGTTTACAGCATGTCAGGCAAAATTGACCATGTGAACCTGCTGGTCGAAGCGCATCGGTTGCGCGAAGCGGAAGAATAGCCCGCGAGAATGAATAAGTGCATGTCAGGAGCATAGGATCGGTCAAAGCATTTAGGATTGAGGAATGACGATGAATCAGATAACCAGATCGGTTTTTCCATGGGGAACGCGCACCTTTATCATGGGCATTATCAACCTGACGCCGGACAGTTTTTCGGGGGACGGTTTGTTGGATGAAGAAGATGTAGTGGCGGCGGCTGTTGCGCGGGCAGAGATGTTCCTGCGGGATGGTGCGGATATCCTTGATGTTGGTGGGGAGAGTACACGACCGGGGGCAGAGGTCGTTTCTGAAGAGGAAGAAATCTCACGAGTGGTCCCAGTGATCCGCGCGATCAGGGAGGCCTTCCCAGATGCTCTTGTTTCAATTGATACTTATAAATCCGTTGTCGCCAGGAAGGCACTAGAGGTTGGCGCCAACTGGGTCAACGATATCTGGGGATTCAAAGCGGACCGCAATTTGGCTTCTGTGACGGCTGAGTGGAACGCGCCGGTCGTGCTGATGCACAATCGTTCAAAGCCGGGATCGGCAGCCCTTGAAGCGCGGCTCGGAGGGCGTTATGTTGGGGTAGATTATGATGACCTGATCCATGACATTTGCAACGAGCTGTTGGAATCAGTTGCCATTGCCCGTGAAAGTGGCATCCCGGAAGAGCATATCATTCTGGACCCAGGCATTGGCTTTGGAAAAACAGTCTCTCAAAACCTGGCGCTGATTGATTGCCTGGATGAGATCAAGGCGTTGGGCTATCCCATCCTGGCAGGTCCTTCCCGGAAGTCATTTATTGGTTACAGCTTGAATTTACCTCCAGAGGAGCGCTTGGAGGGAACCGCTGCAGCGGTTGCGCTGTGCATTGATCGGGGAGCCGATATCATCCGGGTTCATGATGTGAGGATGATGGCCAGGGTGGCGCGGATGACAGATGCCATTGTCGGGCATCATCATGCTGGAGACGATTCTCAGTAGGGAAGGGCTGATATTTGGGGGAAGATCAATCGAGAAGATTGTGAATGTTTTGGATTGCCTCGCCAACGGAGGTCCCGAGGAAAGTGCCCGGTGTTTTCTTACGCATTTCAGGATTTTCGTTGAAATAACGTCCGCCAAATCCAAATTTTGGTTTTGAAGGGAACCTGTCCAATAAGGATTGCACTTTTATGAGCGGACGCGCCGAGTGTTCAAAACCAGCTGAGAGGATGATCATGTCAGGTTCGACATCCTCAGCGTACGGCACC
>DAINBD010000009.1:0-26976 GCA_036733105.1 Candidatus Brevefilum sp.
CTATTAACTTACCCGATTTTTCTACGATTATCAAATAGAAAGCCAAAATTTGCCGGCGAGTTTTGGCTATCTTAGAAAATTATTGAACAATAATGCCTACCTTTTTATACTTTTTTCATGGGACGTAAAGGGCGTGTGGGAACATCTGTCTGTGAAATGGGTAGCCATACCGTGAAGGTTGTCCCTTTTCCTACCTCCGATTCCACTTCGATTCTGCCGCCATGGTTGTGAATAATCCAGTAAGCAATGGGCAGTCCCAAACCATATCCACCAGACTCTCTGCTGCGCGAACGAGATTTGTCGCCGCGATAAAACCGCTCGAAGATGAATTTCAACTCCTCTTTTGGAATACCCCTTCCCTCATCACTGACGTTTACCAAAACCCATTTGTCCTTCAGTGACAAGCTTAAAAAGATTTTTGTTCCAGCGGGTGAATACTTGATCGCATTACTGCCAAGGTTCAACAATACCTGTTTGAGTCGATCCCGATCTCCAGTCACAATTGCGGGTTCAATACTCCCAATTCGAATGTCATGCTGTCCTTTTGAAAGCACCTTCATCTGTTCAAAAACATCAAACAAAAGACCATCAACTTCGACAATTCCAAAAAATAATGGCAGTTTACCAGTTTCTGCTTGCGTCATTAAAAGCAAATCTCCCACCAAACGCGTCAAACGATCAACCTCAATTTCTATGCTGGTAAGGGATTCGTCGTCATATTTTTTCATCATCCGCATCAAACCCACGTTGCCCTTAATGACCGTCAATGGAGTCCGTAGCTCATGGGTGACATCAGCCAAAAACCTTCTTTGAGAATTAAAAAGCCGCTCCAACCTAGCCAGGGTATTGTTGAATATCAAAACCAAATGAGTTGTTTCATCATTGCGCTTAGAATTGAGTGGGATTCTCCTAGAAAGATCATTGGTGTTGGTGATTGTGTCTGCAATTTCAGACATTTGTTTTAAAGGTTCAAGAAATTTACCAAGCCTGTTCCAGCTGATATACCAGCTAAGCAAGACCAAAATAAGTGCCGAAATCACCAGTGCAAGCACCAAAAATCGTTGGGATTCTTGCAGCGTTTGCATTGTCAAACCGACTTGCAAAATGACCGTGTTTTGTTCATTTAATGCTATTGGTGAGGACAAAATCCGATACGGCTCGTATTCAATTTTTACTGATCTATTAACTTGCTTAGTCTCAAGCAAAGCTGAGGGATCCAACGCCTCTGAAACTTCGTCCATATTCTCAGAATATGTGATCAGTTGTCCATCCCTCGACCATATCTGAAAATGGTATGAATTTGGTAAATTAACCGTCGTATCTGTGTCAGAACTGGATAAAACCGCAGGAAATTCATCCAAAATTCTTTGTGCTGCCCATTGAAGGCGACGATCAAGAGATCGAGTCATCATAAAACTATATGTGCCATAAATTACGATCGCAAGCAGCAAAATTACACTGCTCAGCAAACCCGTATAGAGCCATGTCAGTTGATTACGAAGCGGCATCTGGTGAATTACTCTTCTGGTTCTCTTAAGACATATCCTGCCCCACGCACTGTATAGATCAGCCGTGGTTCACCATTTTCTTCCAGCTTTTGCCTTAAATATCGAATATAAACATCCAGCACATTGCTCTCGCCACCAAAATCATAATCCCAGACCCGATCAAATATCACTTCACGGGTCATTACCTGCCGGGGATGACGTAAAAACAAATCTAAAAGATCGTATTCCTTTGTCGTAAGAACAATTTCACGCTCTCCACGATAGGCTTTACGGGTACCGCTATCCAGTTTCAGGTCCTCAAAATCAAGCAACTTAACCCGATCTGCAGCCGTACGCCGGAGCAAAGCCCGGATGCGCGCCAATAATTCATCCATTTCAAAAGGTTTTACGACATAATCATCCGCTCCAGCATCCAATCCCTGAACCCTATCCTGAGTCGTATCCTTGGCAGTTAACATCAGGATGGGTTGGTTGCCAATTTTCTGCAACTTTTGGCAAACTTCCATACCATCCATATTGGGGAGCATCAAATCCAATACCACCAGATCAGGACATTGATCATTTGCCAGCTTCAAACCAGCCTTTCCTGTCAAAGCTGTATCGACGATATAACCCTGATATGTGAGGGCACGTTTCAACAGACGCAGTATTTCCTCATCATCCTCAATAATTAGAATTCGCTCGTCCATCCTTTTCCTTTCACTTTGATCCATTTTACTGATACCCCTTTCTTAAATCTATTTTATCGCGCTTTTTGGTACAATCAATCCTATATGTCAATAAAAATTTTCCCAAAATCAATCCCGGTTGAAAAAAGGATCTTTGATCTGCTGATCACTATCCCAGCTTTATTGATCCTTTCACCGGTTTTGCTGCTTCTCAGCCTCCTGATTGCATGCCAGCAGGGTTTTCCAATTCTGTTCCGCCAGAAGCGCCCAGGTCTGATGGGAGAAATCTTCACAATTTATAAATTCCGCACAATGCGAAATATCAGAGATGAACATGATCAGCCCCTGCCCGATGAGAAACGCCTGACAAAATTAGGTCGTTTCCTTCGGTCAACCAGTTTGGATGAACTGCCGGAATTGATCAATGTACTCAAAGGCGAGATGAGCCTGGTTGGACCAAGACCCTTGTTGATCGAATACTTGCCGCTTTACAATGATGAACAAGCCCGTCGCCATGATATGCTCCCAGGAATCACTGGCTGGGCCCAGATCAACGGCCGCAACATCCTCTCCTGGCAAAAGAAGTTCGAACTAGATGTATGGTATGTCGATCACTGGTCTCTCTGGTTGGACCTCAAGATCATTGCTCTGACGATTGTTAAGGTTCTAAACAGGGAGGGGATTTCCCAGCCTGGCCAGGCGACAGCCGAGCCCTTCAAAGGTAACCCTCCGAATCCCGATTAGTCAACACCGGGATGCTGCAAACATTAAGGAACTGACCTAGGAAAGATCAGTCCAGTCTCCAAATCAACGTTCATTTCATCAAACAAACGCAGTCTTCCCTCCGATATCAAACCTGCGTCCGTATCTATCAGGGTGATGATCCCTAGTAGCTGTTCGCCGCCAACGCCTGCAAGCCAATCTGACCACCTGTTTCTCAGAACTGGCACAGGGTCAGCCACGACAGTTCCCACCCAGTTATTCCGGATCAGATCAGGGCTTTTTTCACCGATCACCCTTATCCCCAGTTCACCAAGATAGGTGAGCAGCTCAGGTGCAGCCAGCGGTCCCGGCACATACACAATTTCCACGCCATTCGCTGCCATCGCATCAACGGTGGGGCGATAACCATCCACAGCCTGATCCTCTGTGAGATCATACCATTGCGGAAAATCCATATAGGGTGGATAAAGCGGTTTGCATGAGCCGCAGAAAAATTCTGCTCCTACCACGAAGGAATCCAATAGGCTGGACCGCCATTCTCCTTCAGGCGGAACCAAAGCCGCAACCTTGTAATCGTCGGAGAGTAAAGCTGCCAGGTAACCCGCCATAAATGCCTGCCGCTCACGGTCAGCAGCCGGCTCACCAATCACACTTAGATTAGCACCTGGAACTGCAGCTGGTTGAGCGATCACCACAAAGTTTGTTCCCGGTGCACGTGCAGCCGCGTCACCAATATCAAGATCCTGCCCAAGGCTCACGACTATGGATACATTCGGGGTGATCTGATCCTCAGAAAGTCCCTGGAGGACTTTTAAGTCATGCTGGCTGCCAGCTGCTAATTCCCTTAGCGCTTCCTCGACCCGGGCAGCCATTTCAGGATCCGACTCTGTCCCAATCATAAATAAAACTGTGGGCAGCTCAGGTGAAGGGGTGGGGGAAGGCTCGATGGGACTTTCCGGCGTTTCCTGGGGGGCAGAAAGGGTCTCTGTGGCAGGCACCGCGCCTGTCGATGCGGCGGGAGAACAGGCTGCTAAACCAATCACCGACAGCAAAACAAAGATCAATATGCTGAGTAAAGACAGGAATCGATTTTTCATTATCTCTATTTTACCTTAGTCACACAAAGTATTTGACTAACCCAATTTACAACACTTTAAAGGTAAGTAGAACTGCCTGTATTATAATTAATGTGTGCCGATCTGACATTTCAATCTTTTCCACCCAATTGTGAATGGATTATGATGAATTCACCAGGTAACGAACCACTTCCAGATGATATCAACGATTTGCCGCCTGCAAGGCAGCGACACATTCGGCGCCAACCTCGATCGGCGTCTGAGGCAGAAAAGCAAATTCTGCTGGAATCACTTGGGAGGTTAACCAGACCCACCCTTGCCTTCTTTTTCCGAAGCTTATTAGGCGCCATCGTCACAGGTACAGCCTTCTACTTCGAAGAACCTGTGGTTTTGATTGCAGCGATCTTGATCTTTCCTTTTCTAGGCCCGATTTTCAGACTAGCGCTTTTTCCCAATGACCATAAGATACGAGATGGATTCAATGCTCTTCTAAGCTTGGTCATCCTTTTCGTCATAACTTTCATATCGGGCACACTGGCAGGTTGGCTCAACAAAACGCCTGCATTGATGGTCATCCTTGAAAGATTTGCTACACCATACTGGCTTGATCTTGCGGTTGTGGCAGCAAGTACGGTTCTGGGCGTCCTGATCCTTGTTCAAAATGGAAAATTACCTGAGTTGATCAGTGTCCTGCTCGCCTTTGAAATTCTGATCCCTATCGCTTCAGCCGGTTTCAGCTTTCCCCTGGGCTTAGCCCAGCTTTTCCCCTCTGCCCTGCTGGTAAGTATGGTGCACCTGGGTTTAGCCCTGACTGCGGCAATGATCACCCTCCTTTGGCTGGGTTTTCCACCAAAACGATGGCTAGGGAAACTTTTGTTTGCTGCCTCCTTCATAATCACCATTGTCGCTTACGCCTTGAGTGCGCCTGTCCACCCGCTATGGGAAGACACCGTTGGGCAACCTGGACCGGACTCTATGTTCAAAACGCCACCTTCACAAACCGCCATGGCTGAAATAATTCCCTCAAAAACATCAACCGCAACTCGCATCCCCTCAACTCTGACCCCCACCATCACAACCCGTCCATCTCAAACTGCAAGCCCCCCGCTAACACTCACCCCTACTACCGAACCGACAACCTTCTGGGCAAATATCAATCCGCAAGAAGGTGTGGTCATCCGCGAGACGCCTGAATTCGGCTCTCCTGTGATCAGCTATGCCAGTTACCTTAACCTCGTCGAAATATTGCAAGAAACAAGATCCAATGATGGCACCTTGTGGTACCAGGTACGAACAGAGGGCGGTGACACAGGCTGGCTTGCAAGCGTGTTGGTAAGCACACTGACACCTCAACCACTGGAGGATTGATCCTTTGCAAAATTAAGAATTCCCCTTTTATAAAAATAATATTTAGTAAAAAATGTTACTCTTTTGGATCTTTATTAATTAATAATGACCAGATTTTGTGACGGTACGCTGATCACTTCCTCATCATCAAGTTGAACCACCGCAGGAAAAGCCAGAAGTCCGCTCTCATAATCTACCAGCATCTTTGGCAGGTCAATGATCACGCCCATTTTTCCCCAGTACGCTCCTGAATTTACCTGAACGCGTCGACCCGGCAGCAACTCCGACCCGAATCCCAAATTTTCATCGAGCTTATCATCCTCCCAAATCAGGATCACCTCTGGACGTTGCCCTGAGGCACGCTCGACATGGCAGGCATTGATACTTGCAATTGATCCTTCACGAGACTTCATCAGTTCAAATCCTGACTGATCCGGTGGAAAATCACCAAAACCTTGCAGAACCATCAGCGGTATCGAAAGCTCCTGTGCGATATTAATCAGGCTTGGTGATAAAACACCAAGGATGATCCCATTGACATCTCTTCCTGCCAGAGCGTTCAACACCTCCTCATCCAGGCATATGCCAGCAGCAACCACCTGACCAGGCTTGACCGTGTCAAGATGGCTCAATGCTAACGGCTGATCGATGTTACCTTCAACCATAAATAACTGTCCTGAACCAAATTTCCCGTTGCCCCAAAAACCCTGCAGGAGTGTACCGCGCGCTTTGATGAGAACACCTATCTCCGGGATAACATCATCTACAACCCCCACCATTCCCGCCCTAACCTGAACATTATGTTCGCCCATAGCCAGGATGACGTCGCCCTGACTGCAATCCACAATTATTCCATCGCCCGGTGCCCGCACAACACGCTCAATGGCACCTTCAGATTGCGCTAAAATATCACCTTCCTGGACCAGCTCACCTTCATCGCGCACCAGACAGGATGAGACTTCATCGAGGGGAACACCAAGTGCTTCGCAAAGATCAATCACAACAAAATCATCCGGGATAGAGCCTTCAGCAACCACATCATCCGGTTCAACAGCGTCACCGATCTTCACCAATACACGCCCCGGGAAAGGAAGCCTGCGACTGCGCTGGATTTCGATAAAGGATGCTTGCCTGATTACATCAACGATCATCATACTTTCCCGGATTAATTCCCAACGGACCACATCCATCGGTTAAGTTGATCAATTCTTGCTTCATCATCCTCTGCTAGCTTCAAAGGTCTGCCGCGGGCGTCGATCACCACGCCAACAGCACCGCTGGTCACCCTTATCCGCCCGCCCTGTCCCTTGCCGCCAAATCCAACATCTGTTTTCGGCTTTGGATCCAGATCCAATACAACAGTCTGACCTGGCGGAATAACCAGGCGGCGTAGCGTTCCCTTAAGCACATCGACCGCGTATGATTTCCCGGTTTCAGGTTTCACGCTCACAGTGATGACACTCTCGCCTTCAGAAGCTTCGCTTACAGCGTTCACAACGCATCCAAGATTTAAAAATGCCTCAGAATTGAGAACATGAACTGGCAGGATCGGCTCGATTTGCCCAATAAGGCCAAGAATGGGCAGAATATGATACCTGTCAAGGACAAATGTGGCTGTTCCCCAGGGTTGAAGGCTGTCCAGCAGGATCAATAAAGCCTGGGCAGGATTTGTCACCTGGGTCAGCACTGCACCCGAAGCAACGATCGGTTCAAAGTGCCCGGTCAATCCCTTTTCCGGGTCATAATCAAACCAGGGAGTCTTATGAGAGCATTCTTTGAGTGCATGCCGCAACATGATCCGGGCTCTCGCCTGGGTTAGTGAAAGTTCGCGAAGCGTTTCAGGAATCCTTCCAGGCTGAAAAAAGGCATTGGTTAGAAATTGATTTGCCTCTTGTTTTGTTAAAGGTTCAGATGTCCACTGATTGATCTCGTCACAATCTCGTGCCAGGAATTCAGGTGAAAGATCTGTCGGGTTCGGGACCATGACAGTACGATTCTTTCCTTTCAGGCCTGCAGAAACAACGATCGAACCCCCACCCAGGTCAATCGCAAGAACGCCACTTTTCGATGCTGTTTCAACACCTTCATTCTTAACACGGCTGAGGTAGCGTACCATTCTGCTAATCGCAAAACTTTTCGTTCCAACAAGGTCATCAGCCATAATGGACAAGTCATAGAGATCTGGTTGATGACGCTGCCAAATCCGCACAACCTCCTGGTCGATCATCCGCTGGGATGGGACAAAATCTTGTTGACCAAAACCCGGTTGTAGGTTGGGGGCAAACACAAGTCTTGTAATCGGTTCAATCCGCCGGCGGATAACCTCTTCTATTTTCGGATTACCGGCATAAACAACGGTCGGCTTAGCAGCATCTGGCATCACCTTGCACGCCAATCTCACAACCTCCACCCAACGTTCTAATGGTTTTTTTGCCCCATCATCCTCGCCCCCTGTCAGGATGATCAATTCGGGTCGAAGCGCGATCAATTTATCTGCCATTTGGGTTTCATGACTCAATTCTGACAAGCCAAAAGCCCCCACCAGGTTTATAGGTAAAGAATCTGTTAAAAGCTTGCCTGAATCTAATGATCCCTTTTCGGCCAAACCCAGCAGAACCGTTTTGATGCTTGTGCCAGCAGAACTGGTAAGGGCAATCCGATCCACACTTAAACGGATATCCTGATCCATTGTATAGGGGCTGCCTGTTGGCTTCAATAGTATCCGGTTGGTTTTTTGCTGCAAATCTCGTACAGCATCAACAACGCCTCGGCTGATCCGTCCTTCCTGCCCAAGACTTGTTGGTGACGCGGCACCAGCATGAAATCGGTAGCGTCCATTTTGAATGGTAAAAAGCGAAGCTCGCGTATTGACCCTTCCGATATCAAGACCCAGGATGGCGGAAATGGGTTGGGACATCATGAACCTCCAAACAAACCCATTATAAATTCCCCGATGCGAATCAACTGATTGATTAGGGCTAAGAGGGCTGTGGAAAAAACGCCTGCAAAAAGGGCACCCAGTGATATGCCAATAAAGACCTGTCCAATTTTGCTCAAAATTTCAAAAACGAATGGCCGCTTAACTTTGTCCTGTTCGCTAGCAAGTTTTAGCTTCTGACCAAAGTGAAAATAACTCAAGGTTGCAACGACACCAATTAAAATAACAACCGCATTTATAATGCCAGGCCAGGCCTGCCCGGAAATATGCACCCAGCTGGCAGGGTCAAAAGCTGAGATCACCCCCTGAGCTTGTGGGATCAAAGTGCCAAAAACAGCACCCCCGATCACCAATGCAGCCGTAACGCCGGCTAAAAAGGAAAGCGGAATGCGCCCAAGCCATGCAAATCTTGGCACCTGGCCTAAGAGCAAAAGTAAGATCAGAACCACCGGCAGGATCATCCATAATTGTGACTGCAAAGATCCTTCAACGATGGGTTGGATCAGGTGGGGCAAGAGAATGTACCTGATCATCAGAACAGCCAGGTAACCTGCAGTCAAGCCGATGAAAATATGTGTTGCCAGTCGGAAGAAAACATTATCGCCGATCAGGTAGCTCAAAACCATGATGGTGAGTAAAAAACCGACCGCACCCCAAATCAGATCAGTCGTGATCATGCGCCGCCCTGCCCTTCATCTTTGTTTTTTCCTTCATCCGCAATCGTTGCCCCAATGACAAGCATCACAATTGCCATCACGATGCCAAAACGATAAGCTCGCCATTGATAAGCCACAATTAGTGTCTCATCCAAAACCGCTTCTGCCCGATGCGCCTCAGAAATACCTGAGATCAAACCTGAGATCTGCCCTGAGTCCCAGTATGGGGCAAGCAAGGGACCAGCCTGGGCAGTAACAAGACAATTCAAAGGTGTATCGGGGCTCCTTGCACTAAATTGCTCAATCCAGGTGACAGCACCTTCGAAAGCATCGGAAAGGATGAGAACGCCGTCATAATCACTTTCTTCCAGCCCTAATGGTAAAGTGCCTCCCATAGAAGGCGACGCTATTCCATAAGCCATCAATATTCCGGACGGAACAAAACCCAAATCCCGCACAGCGATTTCTTTGCCTTCAAGCATTGCATTAAGCACTTGATCTGCAAGGAGCACACCCGCGGGGCTGGAGGACATAACCGCAATATCACGTCCTGGTTTGAGGACCAGGTTAAGAATAGGCTGTGCAACAAGATTGATCTCATCTGCATAACCTGCCTGGTAATCAAAGAGGATCAACACCGAAGCATCCGATTGCAGGGTTTCTGCCCATGTCAATAAGGCTTGATTTTGGGGCTTCAGTAAAAGATTTGATTCGATTGGCGCCCCAATGAACAAGCCCAGGCTTAAAACAACGATCAGGATCAGTCCTAAAATCAATCGCAGCAGCCAGGGAGCCTTCATGCGATGCTGCCTATGCACCGGTCTTACTGCCGTTTCATCAACAATCGTGGCAGAGAGTTGATCTGCCTGTGACTGTTCCTCCTTACTTATATCCAGGGATAACTGCCCGGACGATCCGTGTTCAATGACCCTGATTTCCTGGGTTTCGCTCTGTCCAAAAGCGGATTCTCCAAATTCGGATTCTTCCGTGATCCCCTCCTCGATCTGCGGGGTTTCTTCAACCTCATCAAGGGGAGTCAACGGTCGTTTTTGAGTGCCATCTTCCAGGGAAACAAGCCACTGCAGCAGGCTGTCACCATCCCGGTTTTCAATATCATCCCCTGCCTGCCCGCCGTCAAACTTACCTTCCGCAAGCCGAATCCGTTCTAACCAATCTGGTTCCCGATCTGGCTCAATCTCACCAGACGCATCAATCATAGGTATTTCGATGGGGGGTGCCTCAGAAGCGGTCGCTTCAGGTTCTTCACGCAGCTTTCCCAACCACGAAGAGAAATGACCATGCTGATCGATGCTTTTCTCCTCTCCCAGGGACTCTTCTGCCGCTTGAATTTTTTGGGTGATCTCCCCCACGGAATCAGGCTCCTCACTTGCCCGCTGACGGACACGGCGAAGCCATTCTGGAATTTCATCGGCTGTTTCTTCCGGGGGATTCTCGGGTTCGTCAAACTCCCCATCGGTCTGAAGCTCATCTGATCCTGAAAGTGTATAAGATTCAACAAAATCCTCTGAGGATAGCCCTTCCTGCTCTCCCTCCAAATCAGGCAATCCGTCTTCCTGCTTTAGGGCATGCAGCAGATCGGGAAGATCGTGGTCTGTCTGTGATAACAGGTCAATAGGTTCCTCAAGTTCCTCCTGCGCTTCAATCTGCTCCTCTAAAGAGCTTTCATTTAATAACGCATTACAATTATGGCAACGTTCTGAATCGAGGGGATTTTCAGCACCACACTCAGGACAAATCAGGGTTGACATTATTCTTCTCCATAGGGGCGATCAATCATGAGCAAAACGCGCAAGCCGACCATTAAGCCGCCTAAAGCCATACCTAATAAAATGCCCCTTGCACCAATCCAGGGCAAACGCTGTAGGAAATCGAGGAGTTCAGCAGAAAGCGTTCCAGGCTCGGCACGCAACACTCCCAAATCAAAAATAAAGGATAACAAAGCACTGCTGAGAAAACCAATTGAGAGGGGCGTCCATCCCCTTGTGCGGATCAACTTTAAACTGGCAACCAAAAGCACCACAGCCAGCACCCCCAGCAAACCGGCCTCGACTGGGATTTGTACACCTAAAATTAGATCCCGAAAAAATGGATTCCCTGTCGGGAGTGCCAGCCCAGCCACCAAGGTAAATAAAAAGCCGATCAGCAGGATGATACTGAAAAAGCTGCCTCGCTCTTTGTGGGTCAACTTCATAAAATGCATATGCAAAAGGTATCCAATACCCAAAAGTCCCACGATGCCCACCAATAGAATACCGGTATCAATGATGATGGTCAGGGCAGGTCCTAATTGAAATGGGAAGAAATAACCCGCTAGAACAACCAGGCCAACCAACAAAGCAACCAAGGAAATGAGAACTCTTTTCACAGTACACCTATCATCTTTAAGATTGCTCCGGCGATCAACCCAAGGATCAGTAATAATCGCACTAAGTCTTCTGTCAACCAACCCGCCTTATGTCCCGCATCTGGGCTTAATGAACCGGGTAGCATATAAACCATTTCGCCAATTAGCAAATCCTGAACAGCCGGGAAAAGAGCTGCCTGGGCTGCCATCGTTCCTGCTGTACCAAAAACATGTCCCCGACTGTGCTGGACTGTTTCTGCCAGAAGGAGTGCACTGGGCTCAAAGTGACCAAATAATCCCAGGGAGCCATGAGGACGAATGGATAGTTCTGAAAGCAAACCGGCCGTCAGCGAAAGGGGCGTTACGCCAGGCAGCATGCTGTGCACACCCTTTGGAATCAGCGCCGTGGAAAAACCATCTGCGTAACGACCTTCGACAATTTGATGGGCAAAGACCGCCAGGATACCATCGCCGGCTGAAAGGCTCAATCCGCCATCCACAGTAGATTCTATATCAAGCATTTTAGGAACGATGGACAAAGCCTGCAATCCAAGACCAGGATAAACAGAATTCCAGAATCGATCCCCCAGCAAAACCTGTCGAGTTCGCCCCTGTTCGATCGAAGCAGCTTGCGATGCCTTGAAAGCATCCACCGCAACCAGCTTTCGGGACAGGTAACCTTTACCAGATCGAAAGATGAACCTGAACAGCAATAATAGAACAGCAGAAATGCCGATAAAGATCCAACCTACCAAAAACCAATTCATCCTTATACCCCTTGAAGAAAATCGCTAAATTGAGCCAGGATTTCTTCATCACTGAACAAGGTGAGCATCGCCCGGTACTGTCTCCCAAAAGGTATCCCCTGGAAGAGCGGCATACCGATCAGCATGACCTGACTGAACAATGGAAACAGAGGGCTAGCATGATCAAACAGGCTGCAGGCCAACGGTTTGATGCCGAGAAGATCAAGTCCATTTTTCCATTTCGCCCAATAGATCTTTTCCATAATTAAAAGTATAGCATAAGGATAAAAATTTATAAAATTGAATATCTTTTGTATGTGTCGCAATTATCCGCACCAGCTTAAAGTATAATAGGGGGCATATGAACCATCGAATGCGCGTTTTGGTGATCTTTGGTACCCGGCCAGAAGCCGTGAAATTGGCCCCGGTCATCAAACAATGTCAGAAGCATGCTGATAAGATCGAGACCCGGGTTTGCATCACGGCGCAGCACCGTGAAATGCTGGACCAGGTGCTGGATGTCTTTGCGATCAAGCCTGATATTGACCTTGATATCATGCAGCCTGATCAAAGTCTCTCGCAATTAACGGCACGCATCTTCAATGATCTTGATCCTATCGTCAAACAAGAACACCCCGATTGGATCCTCATCCAGGGGGATACCACCACCGTGATGGTCACCGCAATATTAAGCTATTACAACCGGGTCAAAATTGGCCATGTTGAAGCCGGACTGCGCACCTTTGATAAATGGCAGCCTTTCCCTGAAGAGATCAACCGGCGGATTGCCGGCGTCCTCGCTGATTTGCATTTTGCGCCCACTGAAAATAACCGCCAAAACTTATTACAAGAGGGCATCCCGGATGAGATCATTAAGATCACGGGCAACCCTGCCATTGACGCACTCAAAATGATCACCCAAAAACCCGCTCCGCCAGCGGTAGAGACTTTGTTACATCAGAACGGCATCGCTTCAGGCGATCGCCGCTTGATCCTCGTCACTGCCCATCGGCGCGAGAACTTTGGTGAACCCATCCAAAATATCTGCGAGGCTCTGAAAAACCTGGCAGATCACTACGCAGATTCCGTCACCATTGTCTATCCCGTCCATTTGAATCCAAACATCCAAAAACCAGTCCATGCGCGTCTTTCAGAGGTTCCCAACATCAAGCTCCTTGCGCCGCTGGATTACCTGGACCTGGTTCATCTTATGAAACATGCTTCACTCATCCTGACGGATTCGGGCGGCATCCAGGAAGAAGCCCCTTCATTGGGAATCCCGACGTTGGTGATGCGCGAACGCACCGAACGGCAGGAAGGTGTGATCGCTGGCACGCTCAAACTGGTCGGCACGGATCCGGAAAAGATCGTGCAGGAAGCCCAACGCCTGTTGGATGATCCTGTAGCCCACGCGGCCATGGCAGGCGCAGTCAATCCCTATGGCGATGGCCATGCGGCCGAACGGATTGTGAATGCCTTGCTGGAAAGATGGGAAGCGGTCTGATGCCCAAAAAAGACTTTTATACGCGCCTCGTTTATGCCCGTAAATTACCCGTTTTTGGCAAATTATTCTATTACCTGCTCAAACTTCTGGGATCTGAAATCCCCCTCTCAGTGTCGATTGGTAAGGATTTCATCCTTGAACACGGCGGACATGGCGTGGTGATTCACAGCAAGAGCAAAATTGGTGATCGGGTTCACATTTACCAGGGCGTGACCCTGGGGCGAGCTGATATTTACCTGCCTGGCGAACAATCGAAATTTGAAGGCATCGAGATTGGGGATGATGTCATCCTCGCACCGGGCTGCAAGGTGCTCTGCAAAGAGGGTATCCTCAAAGTGGATAACGGCACAGTCGTCGGTGCGAATGCTGTTCTGCTCCAGTCCACGAGTGAAAATGAAATTTGGGCTGGGTCGCCTGCGCGATGTGTCAGCAAGCGTCCACCCAGTCAGTAAATTACACATGAAAACACAAATCTGTATGGTGCCTCAATTATCAGGTCTGGGGGGAATGGTTTCCTTTCAAGGGAAATTCATCCAGGGACTGCAAGAACGGCAAATCCCCTTTACTTTTGACCTTTCACACCCCGAGAACACAGCTATTCTTGTGATTGGCGGAACACGCCAGCTTTTGGCACTGTGGCGGGCAAAACGGCATGGCGTTCCTATCATCCAGCGCCTGAACGGGATGAACTGGATGCATAAGGTTGAAAAGACACCGCCCAAAGCCTATCTGAGGTCGGAGATGAACAATCGCCTGCTGGCATTTATCCGCCGCAGGTTGGCAGATCGGATCATTTACCAGAGTGAATTCAGCCATGTTTGGTGGGATCGCGTTTTTGGCGCGAATAACCGACCAAACCGTGTAATTTATAACGGCGTTGATACAGACACCTATTCTCCCGTCGGACCTGAAAAACCACCCGTTGATCACGATCGCATCTTGTTAGTGGAAGGCCACCTGGGCGGCGCCAACTTCAGGGGGTTGGAAACCGCCGTCAAACTCGTCCAGACGTTAGAAAAAGAATTTGATCGCAATGTGGAATTAATGGTTGTGGGGGATGTCAGTGCCGACCTGATTGCTTACAGCCATACCCTTGCCCCCGATGCCTGGATCACCTGGCAGGGCGTTGTTCCGCAGGCAAGCATTCCAGGCCTCAATCGGAGCGCTCACCTGCTCTTTAGCGCCGACCTGAATGCCGCTTGCCCAAACAGCGTGATCGAAGCGCTGGCGTGTGGATGCCCAGTTGCTGCTTATGACACAGGCGCCCTGGCTGAGATCGTTCAAAAAGGTGCCGGAAAGGTGGTCCATTACGGATCAAACCACTGGCAACTTGAAGATCCTGATCTTCCACCTCTGGCAGAAGCATGCGTTGAAATCCTCCAAAATAACCCAGATTTCCGTTTGCGTGCGCGAGCCCGAGCAGAAGAAACTTTCATCCTGGATGCCATGGTGGAAGCCTACCTCCAGGTACTGGTGGGAGCTTTATAAGATGTACAAAGGCAAAGTTGGTCTGATCCAACGTGTGGTTCCCCATTATCGTGAAGCGTTTTTCAACGCGCTTGGAAAAGCTTGCGAACTCGGTTTAGAGATCTTTGCTGGTGAACCCAGGGCAGATGAGATGATAAAACCCGTGCAGCAGTTAGAACATGCCCGCCTGACACGGGGAAGAAACCTTCACCTTTTTAAAGGACCTTTCTATCTTTGCATCCAGGTGGGTTTGAAAAGATGGTTGAAAGAAGTCAACCCGGACTTATTGATCGTTGAAGCTAATCCACGCTACGTGCGCACGCCTGCCGCGATTCGCTGGATGAGGCGGCACAATCGACAAGTGATCGGCTGGGGGTTGGGAGCGCCACCCCTCTCCGGACCGCTCAATGAGATTCGCCAAAGACGGCGGACAAAATTAGTTCAGTCCTTTGATGCCCTGATCACCTACAGTCAAACCGGTGCTGCTGAATATATCGATTTGGGTTTCCCGGAAGACCAGGTTTTCATTGCGTTCAATGCTATGACGCCAGCGCCAGAACAGTCCCTTCCCCAACGTTCAGAATGCCTTTTGGGAGAAAGAGCCAGACTTTTATTTGTTGGACGGCTGCAGGAACGCAAAAAACTCGACAACCTGATCACAACCTGTTCAAAATTATCGCCATCACGCCAGCCAGACCTGATCATTGTCGGGGATGGACCGGATCGCCTGAGGCTTGAGGCTATGGCTAACCAGATCTACCCCAAAGCCCACTTTACCGGTGCACTCTACGGGGAAGCCCTGGAAGAACAATTTCTTACAGCGGATCTGTTCATCTTGCCAGGTACAGGCGGCTTAGCTCTGCAGCAAGCCATGAGCTATGGGCTGCCGGTGATTGCTGCACAGGCTGACGGCACTCAGGCAGACCTGGTGCGTCCAGAAAATGGCTGGAAGGTCCCATCCGATGACATCGCTGCCCTTATCCAAATCCTTGAGCATGCCTTATCAGACGTCCCTGCCCTGAGGCGCATGGGTCAAAAGAGCTACCAGATCGTAAAAGAAGAGATCAACCTTGAAAAGATGGTCTCCGTTTTTGTGGATGCCCTACAAAGGAGCACCTAATGGCACCCCATATCCTAATCGTCGCGGATGGGCGCAGCCCGACAGCACTAAGCTGGATCAGGCATATGCAGTCATTGGGATATTGCATCAGCCTGCTTTCCACCTTTCCTTGTGAAACGCCTGCAGGATTGGACCATTTTCACATCCTCCCGATCGCATTCAGCCACTTCAGTAAAGAAAGCACTTCTGATAAAACTCCATCCCGGGAAAAAAGATCAAAAAACTGGGTAAAGCGATTTGCACCAGTTCTGCAGTTTCTGCGGTACCGTTTGGGTCCGCTGACCCTTCTCTTTCACGCCAGGGCTTATCAGAATTGGGTGAATGAGATCCAACCAGACCTGGTTCACGCGCTGCGTATTCCCTTTGAAGGGATGCTCGCCAGCTACACGCCCAGGGGGATTCCATGCCTAGCGGCGACCTGGGGAAACGACCTCACCCTGCACGCCAGGGGTTCCATCCTGATGCGCCGCTTCACTCGCCTCTGCCTGATGCGTGCTGATGGTATGACCTCCGATACCCACAGAGACATCCGTCTGGCTCAGGAATGGGGGCTGAACCGATCAGCCCCAACGCTGGTCGTCCTCGGCTCCGGCGGCTTGGATCTGGAAAAAATCCAAAATGCTGCCGCATTTCATTCAGATCATTATGGGATAGCGAAGAGTGGCACATGGGTCGTCAACCCGCGAGGCTTTCGTCCGGGTTCGGTCCACCAAGATGTCTTTTTCAAAGCGATTCCGAAGGTTCTTGAGAAGCAGCCGGAAACGCGCTTTATCTGTCCTAACCTTGCCGGCAGCAGAGACGCTGAAAAGTGGATAGAGGTTTCAGGTATCCAGCACGCTGTTGATCTCTTACCCCAACTTTCACAACCGGATTTATGGTCGTTGTTCAAAGAGTCGGCTGTGTTCGTTTCGCCCAGCAGCCATGACGGCACACCGAACACATTCCTGGAAGCCATCGCCTGCGGCTGTTTCCCGGTGGTGGGGGATATTGAATCACTGAGGGAGTGGGTAACCGACGGCGTAAATGGACACCTCGTCGATCCGCGTGATCCTGATGCCCTTGCCAATGTTATATTGAAGGCGCTTACACAGCCCAATCTACGTCAGAATGCCGCCAGGTATAATCGATCCATTCTCGAAACCCGGGCATCATCACACGCCACCCTGCCAAAAATCAAAACCTTTTATGATCGATTCTTGCTATAAATTTCAAGAGATTGTTTTTCATACGAAAGTAGGGAAACCTACCCAAAAATTCTCCTCATCCCGATCACCATCTCTAAATACTCTCCCGCTATGTTTTTTATTTAAAAATGAATTTTTTAAATCAGATTACTTTCCACAAACATACGTAGAAACAATTTGGCTTAAAGAATGACGTTTTTAAATACAAATCTTATAAACCGGATCACACAAGGATCAATGAATATTATAATTATCGAAACCAACAGGAAGGAAAGGACCTCTTATGACCCAATATCAATTTCCAAAAGAATTTATATGGGGAGCTGCCACAGCTTCCTATCAAATCGAAGGTGCCTGGAATGAGGACGGCAAAGGCGAAAGTGTCTGGGACAACTACGCCCACAAACCTTACCGCATTGATAACCGTGACACCGGTGATGTTGCCTGCGACCATTACCATCATATGCCAGAAGATATCACCTTGATGAAGACGTTAGGGCTGCAATCTTATCGCTTCTCCATCAGCTGGCCTCGCATTCTCCCCGAGGGTATTGGCCGGGTTGAGCCGCGTGGATTAGATTTCTATGACCGTTTGGTGGATAACTTGCTTGAAGCGGGAATTACACCGATGGCAACCCTTAACCACTGGGATTTTCCCCAGGTTTTGCAGGATAAGGGAGGCTGGCCGAACCGGGATAGTGTAGACTGGTTTTTAGAATATGCCCAGGTTGTGTTCAAAAAATTTGGGGATCGCGTTCACATGTGGGCAACCCATAATGAACCGCATGTGATTGCCTTCCTCGGTTATGCCGATGGCCATTTTGCGCCCGGCATCGCAAGCTACCCACAGGCATTCCAGGCGACGCATCATCTCCTCCTCTCACATGGGAAAACTGTCCAGCTCTTCCGCCAGATGGGTCTTAAGGGTCAGATTGGTATTGTGCTTAACCTCTCCACCTACCACCCCAAAACGGATGACCCGGCTGATGCTTCGGCTGCCCAACGGCTGGAAAACCTGGTCAACAACCTCTTCCTTGATCCCGTTTTTAAAGGACGCTACCCAGAAAGCCTGATGACATGGATTGGCAAAATGGCGCCGGAGATAAAAGATGGCGATATGGCTGCCATCAAAGAACCGATCGATTTCCTTGGCGTCAATTATTACTTCGGTCAAATTGTCAACTTCAGCCCCCATAGTCTTTTAAAACTCACATCCGAGCCAAATATTGACCCGGGATGGGGTATGACGAAAAAAGGATGGGGTATCTGTCCCTCTCAGCTCACGGAACTGCTCGTACACCTCAAACAGGAATACAACAATCCTCCCATATTCATTACAGAAAATGGAACAGCAATCGGCGAACCTGCAGACGCGGACGGTTTCGTAGATGACCAGGGCAGGATCAATTATCTGCGGGCACATTTCCAAGCAGCACACAAAGCCATTGATAAGGGCGTTGACCTGCGCGGATACTACGTCTGGAGCCTGATGGACAACTTCGAATGGGCAGAAGGCTTTGATCTCCGATTCGGAATGATCCACGTTGACTTCGATAGCCCGAAACGCAAACGCACACCCAAAGCCAGCTATAACTGGTACCGTGATGTGATCAGTCAGAATGCTGTAGGTGCCTGACCTTCAAGCCTTTGGATTGTTCCCCAACTGATAAAGTGCGGGTTTGTGTCGTTTTCAATTGAGACGTTCACAAACCCGCATATGTTATTTTATTTTCGCTAAAAAGGGGGCAAAGCCTGTCGTTACCGTATTTTAATATCCGAAAAATTTAAAAAGTCCATTTGCTCTGGTGAAATTTCAACCTCGAGTGCACCCAGGTTTTCCAGTAAGTGTTCTTTTCGGCTGGCTGTCGTGATCGGCAATACGGCTGGTTCGAGATGGCGCATCCAGGCCAGCACTGTTTGATGTAAAGTTGCACCTAGGTCATCCGCCACGAGCCTCAGGCGTGCCAATCGCTGTTGGTTTTCCTCTGTCTGGTAAGATTCCCAAAGCGGACGGTCAGACCGGCTGTAGGCGCCTTTTTGAAGCGCGTAATACGCCAATAAACGGATTCGATGTTCACGGGCGAAATCGAAATGCTCGTTGTTCATCACCACATTCGGTGACCAATCCACTTCAGGTCGCGGTTTCAGATAGGTGAAGTGATTCTGAAGTGCCACAAAGTCCGAAAAATCATTGGCTGTGCTGACCTGGCGAGCTGATTCCATTCGCCAGGCGCTGAAATTGCTGGCACCAATCCACCTCACCTTACCCTCCTGAATCAGAGTGTTAAAAGCACCTAAAGTCTCTTCAAGCGGTGTCGAGCGATCATCCAGATGGGCAAAATAAAGATCAATGTGATCCACACCTAAATTTTGAAGGCTTTTTCTACACTCCGACAGGACCCGCGACCGTGATGTCCCTTGCTCAATGCCAGGGTAATCAAAACCGACCTTGGTGGCAAGGAATATCTCATCACGAACCTTGCGTGCTTTCATCCAGGCACCGATCACCCGCTCTGATTCACCGCCCACTGCCCCGGGGAGCCATCCGGCATAATTGTTTGAAGTATCAATGAAACGTCCCCCATGATCATAATAGGTATCGAGGATCTCAAAAGCAATCTCCCGGCTGATCTTTGTCCCAAAATAGGCAGAACCCAGGCAAATCGCGCTGACTTGAAGGCCATCAGGCCTTAATTGTAATGATTTCATCATGCAAATCCTCTTTTTTTGATATGCCTGAAAAGCTTATCAGCCCTGCAATTTCTTTTCAAAGTTCAGCAAGCGCAGCTTTTCAAATACCAGCGGACCTAACCAGGAAACCCACCAGCCAATTAAGGTGTAGCGGACAAAGCGCAGCCCAAAGCCGATAAAATTTGCATCGCGTGGGAAGACCTGCCCCAAGCCCAAATACAAAACCAGGATGCCTATCAAACCAACGATGAACCGCACTAACCGCCGCCATCCACCTTGCGATGCCAGGAAATGTCCCTTGGTTCGGGTCAGGATTAAGAACCCGCTCAACATTCCGAACCAGGTTCCCCCAATGGTAAAAATCCCATCCAAATTATAAGGATCCACCTCGCCAGCTCTGTCTGCCCATTCGGGATTCATTTCCCAAGGACCGGCCATCCATTTTGCCCCCAGAACAAGCAAGATCAATAAGGCTGCACTTGCCGCAACCAGTCCAAATTTTGCCCAAAAGGATTGCTTGCCAAGCCACGCACCCACTGGCTTATGCCAGGCAGCAAACGCCCATACCAGCAGAGCGCCCAGGAGCCAACCCAGGAGCACATCACTCAGAAAATGTACGCCCAGGTAGAGCCTGGAAAAACCAATCATGAAAATTATAATGAGTGCAAGAATCCGGAACCAGCGTTTCTTCACTTCTACAGCCAGCCAACCCCAAACCGATGCGGCGATTTGGGCATGTCCCGATGGAATCCCGAAGGAGGTCTCATGAGACAACGCTCGTACCTGGTCACTGATCCAGTAAGGACGGGGACCCTGAAGGAGGAATTTGAAGAAGGTGTTAAACATATTCCCCATCAATAAAACCAGGCCAACCCGTAGCCCAAGCATCTGGTCAAAACACCAGTAGAGGGTTGGAAGAAGTAAAACAAAAAATTCTTCGTAACCCAATGCGGTGATAGCCAGCATGGGCGCTCGAAGCCACCCACCCAAACCTTGCAAAAACTGATTAACAATGATCTCAATGGCATTGATCTGGTACATCTCGTTATCCTCCATGAAAAATAGAAATTATAAAGTCAATATTCAACCAATCAAACATCAAACCAAACACGCGTCATGGTGCCCGTAAGGACCCCATACGCGATCGGATTATGAATGTGCGCTGTATTTGTTTATCAAGCTATCACAGAGCTTCATCAAACAGGTGCTGGACGATTGCCTGACCTTCATCCTGGATCGCCTGTAAATGATCATACCCTTTGAAGCTTTCTGCATAAACCTTGTAAATGTCCTCGGTGCCTGAGGGCCTGACCGCTACCCAACCGTTCTCTGTGACGATTTTCAATCCGCCAATGTCAGCGCCGTTCGCGGGCGCTTTGGTCAGGATTGCTTCAATTCTTTCCCCTGCTAAATGGTCTGCCTTCACCATTTCAGGTGTCAGCTTTTTGAAGACCGCCTTTTGTTCCAGTGTGGCTTTTGCCTCCAGTCGCGCATAATACGCTTTGCCAAATTTCGCTTCCAGATTTTCATAATGACTAGAGGGATCCTTGCCGGTGATTGCCAGCATTTCAGCCGCCAGCAGATCAAGGATGATCCCGTCTTTGTCCGTGGTCCAGGTTGTGCCATTTTTTCGTAAGAAAGAAGCCCCGGCGCTTTCCTCACCGCCAAATCCCAGGCTGCCATCCAGCAAGCCAGGCACAAACCATTTGAAACCAACGGGTACTTCTGAAACCTTGCGACCCAATGATTTTGCCACACGATCAATCATAGCGCTGGTGACCACGGTTTTGCCCACCGACACATCTGCTAACCATTCGAGCCTGTTTGTGAACAAATACCAGACGACGACCGACAGGTAATGGTTGGGGTTCATCAAACCAGCTTCCGGTGTGACAATGCCGTGACGGTCATAATCCGGGTCATTACCAAAGGCAATTTCAAACTTATCCTTTAACCCGATCAAACCAGCCATGGCATACTGAGAAGAACAATCCATGCGAATCTTGCCATCATGATCAACGGTCATGAAGCGGAAGGTTGGGTCAACTGCTCGATTGACAACTTCCAAATCCAGCTTATATCTCTCCGCGATCGGGTCCCAATAGTCAATCCCTGCGCCGCCCAGGGGATCTACCCCGATCTTGATGCCCGCTGCTGAAATAGCTTCCATATTAATCACGTTTTTAAGGTCATCAACATAGGGCTGCACAAAATCAATTTGTTGGGTCGTCTCCGCTTTGAGTGCTTTTGGCCATGGGATCCGCCTGATCGACTTCGGATCCTCACGCAAGATTTGGTTGGCGCGCTGTTCGACGGCCTTTGTGATTTCAGTGCCAGCAGGACCGCCATCAGGTGGGTTGTATTTGAATCCACCATCCCCAGGGGGATTATGTGAAGGTGTGATGACCACTCCATCCGCCAAGCCGTGCTCACGGGCGAGGTTATATGTTAGGATCGCTCGGGAAATTACCGGTGTCGGCGTGTATCCCAACCCTGCCTGCAGCATAATTTGGACGCCATTTGCCGTGAAGACTTCCACCGCTGTTCTCAGCGCCGGTTCGGAAAGGGCGTGTGTATCCCTGCCAATAAGAAGCGGACCGGTTATACCTTGTTTTGCTCTATATTCGGCAATTGCCTGGCTGATCGCCAGGATATGGTCTTCATTAAAGGAACAATCTAAGGACGAACCGCGGTGACCGGAGGTACCAAAGGCAACTTGCTGACTTCTCTCATGAAGATCAGGTTTTTCTGTGTAATAAGTTGAAATTAATTTGGGAACATCAATCAATAATTCGGATGGTGCAGGTTTGCCGGCGAAAGGACTCTTTTTCATCTTTTCTCCCATACAATAATGAATGATAATAATCCCATTATACCGCAGGGAACGGTAGCCGTATTCTTTCCACAAAAGATCAAACAGAGAAAGAAAAAAATAGGGAGTTAATTTTGACAATCGTGAAGTTAGAGGGAAAACTTTCTTGAAGTATTAAAACCTTATCAGAAATCCCTAATTGCATTGGAGTATTAAAGGCTATACAGTATAATCATGCAAACTTTTTAGAAATTAAATTGACCGGCGCTTAATAACCGGTGTCAGATATTTATGGAGTGTAAAAATGGTTGAAAAAGAAATGAATCAAGTTGAAAAAGATGTCGTTGTGACATTAGATTACCAATTGGAAGTTGACGGCAAAGAAATCGACTCCGGCCCCATCGAGTTCCTCCAAGGGCATGGGAATATTATCTCAGGATTGGAGAAGGAAATTGAGGGCATGAAACTCGGCGACGAGAAAGAAATTTGGGTCAAAGCAGAAAATGCATACGGTGACTATGATCCTGATATGGAATTCGAAATATCTCTCTCCAGTTTCCCAGAGGATTTTGAGATCAAGCTTGGTCATCCGATGCGAATGCAAGATGAAAATGGGCATGTATTTACGGGTGTTGCAGTGGCAATCACCGATGAATTTGTTAAAATGAATATGAACCACCCTTTGGCTGGCAAGGATCTCCTTTTCAAAACAAAGGTTTTGGAATTGCGTCCGGGAACGGAACAGGAAATCGCTCAAGGTCACCTTGAAAGAGGGTGCAGCGGTTGTTCATCCAGCGATTGCAGCGGATGTTAATTCTAATTGCTTGAAAACACAACTTGATTTTAGTACGCAAAACAGCTGTCTTGACATTGACGCTGTTTTGCGGTTATGCTAAAATTCCTTTCACGCCCCCATCGTCTAGCGGCCTAGGACGTGGCCCTCTCAAGGCCAAAACCGGGATTCGAATTCCCGTGGGGGCATGTTTTTATTTAAAACACCAAAAACAAGGCTCTTTCAATACCCGCAGGGGGACAGGTGATAAAACCAGGATTCGCACAGCGTGCCATTTGGGTATTCCCGGAGAAGACTAATTCTTTCATTTAATTATTACGCAGCCTGAAAAGTTTATAAGCAGGATCAAAAGTCATTAAATTTAAACCATCCCTCCAAAATAAAAAAGCACCTGAGTATCAGGTGCTCAATTCTGATAAGAAAATTTAAAGATCATAAAAGTGATTTTGCCAGCTTCACCGCCCGGCTGGCATCTTGTGAATAACCGTCTGCACCAATCTTTTCAGCATAAGCATCGGTTATCGGTGCGCCACCGATCAACACCTTGACATCATCACGCACCCCAGCTTGTTTTAAAGCCTCGATCGTCGTCTGCATAAAAGGCATGGTCGTTGTCAAAAGGGCAGACAATGCGACAAAATCCGGATTGTGCTCCTGCACTGCTGAGACAAAAGCTTCAGGAGAAACATCCGCCCCAAGATCAATGATCTGGAAACCTGCACCTTCCAGCATCATACACACCAGATTTTTACCGATATCATGCAGATCTCCCTTGACTGTTCCGGCCACAATCTTGCCCAATGGTTGGATATCCGAATCCACCAGGTGCGGCTTGAGGATTTCCATACCCGTTTTCATGGCTCGGGCAGCAATTAACATTTCAGGCACAAAGTATTCACCTTCTTCGAACAACCTGCCAACCTCGCTCATCGCACCAACCATAATATCAAGCACTGCTCCCGGATCCATCCCAGTATCCAACGCTTCAATGACCTTCGCTTCGGCAACATCACGTTGCCCTTCCAAAATTGCCTGATAGAGATCTTTATGCAAATCACTCATTATTTACATCCTTCCTGCTTGAAAAGTGACTGTTATCCGGTTTATACGTCACCTTAATCGATGAGTTGATGCCACAACTCCTCGAATTTTATCACATTCTAAACCGATACCAGGCCAAAGTCAGGAAATTGTCTAGTTCTGATTCAACGGATCAGATCAAAAGAATCCTATTCTAATTCGTTTATAATGATGCTATGACCAGTCAAATTTTTTCCCGCCTCGATGGGCGCCAATATGATCAAATCCGCCCAATATCCTTTACCCCCCATTTTGTAGCTTATCCAGAAGGTTCTGTTTTGGTGACATGGGGTGAAACACGCGTCTTATGCAACCTGACCATCCAGGATGGTGTTCCTGGCTGGTTGGCAGGTCGGGGACGCGGGTGGATGACAGCAGAATATGCATTACTTCCCCGCAGTACACTCACCCGGACACCCCGGGAAATCCTCGGGCTCAAAGGACGCACACAGGAAATCCAGCGATTGATTGGGCGAGCTCTGCGAATGGCCGTCGACCTTTCAAAACTCGGGGAACGCACCCTGATGCTGGATTGTGATGTGATCCAGGCTGATGGCGGGACACGCGTTGCTTCTGTCACTGGTGGCTATGTTGCGCTTGCACTTGCCCTCAAACCCCTGATCGATTCCGGTGTCATTCCACCGGAGACACTTCACACACAAATCGCTGCCGTGAGCGTCGGCATGCTTCATGGACAGCCCATCCTGGACCTGAACTATGTCGAGGACAGCCAGGCAGATGTTGACCTGAACATCGTGATGACCTTTGATGAACGTTTTGTAGAAATTCAAGGTACGGCTGAAAGGAAGCCCTTCACGGAGAATGACCTTTCACAGATGATCACTCTGGCGAAAAAAGGTCTCCGTGAGATTCTCGCCCTTCAAGCGCAAATGATTGA
This sequence comes from Candidatus Brevefilum sp., assembly GCA_036733105.1. Classification (GTDB taxonomy): domain Bacteria; phylum Chloroflexota; class Anaerolineae; order Anaerolineales; family Anaerolineaceae; genus Brevifilum. The sequence continues at coordinate 25,577 of DAINBD010000009.1, forward strand.
CGCCTTGTGAGAGCCTTCATAACAATTAAATCCCCCTTCGTTTGCGAAAAGATGATCCTTTCTTTTACCGCATTCCTATAAGTAACGCCGATCACTTTCTGATCGCACGAAAGAGCACATACCCACCAGCCGCCAGCAGCACAACCGGCCAAATGTAATTCATTAAGTCTGTGGCACCCAGCAATGCCAGAATTCCGACCAGAGAAAGAATGCCCGCGGGATATAAAGCCCATGTCATTTTTCCATCAGGGTTTGGCAAGATATAAACCATGACGAATGTCAGGGCTAATCCAAAAAACAGGATGGATGCAGATATTTTTACATCACCGGGAAACAAGGTCACCACGGCTAGGGTGAGCAGGACACCACCAGGGATCAATGCCCACCAATGTTCACGATGGACAATGTAAATGAGCAGAAAAGCCATGCTCAACATCCCAAGGAAAATCATCCCTCCCCAATCCATCGGTGCATCTTCCATGTATGTTGACATGCTGATGATCACCCCAATGCCAATCAACACGAATCCAGGGAAAAGCGCCCACCACGATCCTTTATCAAATATGAAAACGAGAAGAAAAATCACTCCACCTGCCGCGAGCAAAGGTCCAATGATCAGTTCCCAGTTCAGGGTCATGATGCCAAGATTACTCAATAAGATGACCGCCCCAAAAGCAATTAATAAAATGCCACCGATTAAGGTCGAGAAAATGTTTATTTTTGGACTTTTCATAATGAGGTCTCCAAATTTATTATCCAATTTTATCCCCGCTGTTAGTATACTAAATCTTTTCAATTTATTTCAAGTTATTTTTAAGATTTTTGTTAATCTATTTTTTATCCTACAAAAGGAATCATGCTATAATTTACTTCTGGGATCATATGAATAATGATCAAGGTGAAAACCTGCATTTTAATCTGGGTCATCTGATATTTCTGCTTGTGGCAATTTTGGGCTGGGGATTACAGGGCTGCCAAACCTATTTACCTGGCAGCGAAATCAGCCCCATTCAGCCGACATTGACAGTCCAGGCACCAGACATGGTTCCTTTGACATCGACAGATGCACCGGACGAATGGATACCGACCCGGGAAGAACTTTCAGACATTGGAGATCAATCCATTTGGGGAGATTTTCCACCGCCCAGTATTGATCCTGCTACAGCCATACCGCCACCGCTCAGAGATCTACGTATTTCGGAGGAGGTGCTGATTTGGGTGCTGCTGGGTACGGATACTGAGCCGCCCTTTACAGGCAGGACTGAAGCGATCCATCTGGTCATTATCCATCCCCGGTTTTCGAAAGCCAGCCTGGTATCCATTCCGGGCGACCTGTACGTTTACATTCCCGGTTATACGATGCAGCGTCTTAATACCGCCTATGCTCTGGGAGGGATTGA